>NZ_JBFAHB010000111.1:0-24167 GCF_040653975.1 Kribbella sp. NPDC050820 | reverse complement strand
CATCCGTGTTCCACACAAACTCGGAATGATCACGCGGTGGCCGCCTCGTGTCCCGCCACCACGCCCAACATCACGAAGTCCGGCTGCCGTACTAGGGACCAACCCAGAAATAGCAACTACAACAATTGGAGGACATAATGAAGCGAACCTCCTTCATCGCCCGCACCTGTCTGGCTGTCGCGGCCCTCGCGGTGCCCGCCGTCCTGAGCGGCTGCGGTGGTTCGAGTGGGACCGGCAGCCAAGCCGTCACGAGCATCTCCGTACTGGACTGGTACAACGACACAGATTACGGCGGCAAGGGCGTTATCGACGTCCTCAACAAGTGCGCGGCCAAGGCAGGCGTGACCCTCGACCGCCAGCAGTATCCGGGGAGTAGCTACATGACGAAGATCCTCCAACAGGCGTCGTCGAAGACGCTCCCCGACCTCCTTTTGGTTAACAATCCGTACGTCCAGGAGCTCGCCGCTACTGGCGCGCTCGCCCCCCTGAGCGACTTCAACATCAGCACCGACGGCTACTCGCAAGGCATTCTCAAGGCCGGCACGTACGACGGCAAGCTCTACGGCCTGGCCCCAGCGGTGACCACGGTCGCGTTCGTCTACAACAAGGATCTCCTCGCGAAGGCAGGCGTCCAGCCTCCCACCACATGGGACGAGCTCAAGGCCGCCGCCGCGAAACTCACCACGGGCAAGCAGTACGGAGTGGCGTTTCCCGCCGCCACCGCGACCTCCAGCACCCCGGCGGCATTTGTGCCTTTCATGTGGAGCAACGGTGGCGACGAGAAGAACATCGCTACACCCGAGACCGCCGAAGCCCTCCAGCTCTGGACGGACCTCGTGAAGTCGGGGTCGGCGTCGTCGGGCGTGCTGAACTGGAGCATGTCGGACTCAACAGACCAGTTCGTGGCACGCAAGGCCGCGATGGCGGTCGCGGCATCGTGGGCGATCCCGGTCCTCGACAAAGCCAAGGGCCTCAACTACGGGTTCGTCAGGATCCCCGTGAAATCGGCCTCGGACACCGCAGTATCACTTGTGGCCGGCGAGACCTGGATGGTCCCGCAGACCGGCAACAAGGCCAAGCAGGCCAAGGCGGCAGAGATCATCGCGTGCCTGAACAGCGACGAGATGCAGCCCTCCATTGCGAAAGTACGCGGCTATGTCCCGTCCAAGATGACGCTCGCGTCTCGATTCGTGGCGGACAACCCCAACATGGCTGTCTTCACAGACGTTCTCAAGACCGGTCGCGCCTTGAACGCCGAGCTCGGCGCTGACTGGCCCAAGGCCGAGACCAAGATCTCCACAGCCATTCAGACGGCCCTGGCCGGCAAGGCTTCGCCGTCAGACGCGCTCAAGCAGGCCCAGGACAATGGGTGAGCAGGCAACGGCCGAGCGCGTGATGACGGCCACCGCCCGAGTGCCGGCCCGCCCCAGGTCTCCGGATGAGCCGGAGAGGCCACGTAACGCGAGGCGACGCCTCGAGGGCCTCTACCGGTGGCTCTTCCTGCTCCCCGCGGTAGTCTACCTAGTCCTGTTCTTCGGCTATCCGACGGTGAAGAACCTCGTGATGGGCTTCCAGGACTACACCACAGCTACGTTCTACACGGGTGAGGCGCCGTGGGTCGGTCTCGAAAACTACGGGAAGGTCCTCTCGTCGTCGGTATTTACGACGGCGGCGCTCAATACCGCGCTGTTCACGGCGGGGTCGATCGCGGGGGGCTTCGTGATCGGGCTGGCTCTGGCGGTGTTCTTCCGCAAGAGGTTCCCGCTGGGTGGGGTGCTTCGCTCGCTGCTGCTGCTGCCGTGGCTCCTGCCGAGCATCGCATCGAGCGCGGTGTGGAAGTGGATGCTCGACAAGGACTCCGGGGTACTGAACCAGTTCCTTGAGGCGCTGCACCTCGTCCAGCGCGGGGTTCCATGGCTGACGAGCACGCAGCTCGCGCTCGTCACCGTGATCGGGGTGAGCATCTGGGGCGGCATCCGGTTCTACGTCACGATCCTCTACGGCGGGCTCCAGGATATCCCGGACGAGGTCTACGAGGCGGCGGCGATCGACGGCGCAAACGGCTGGCGCGCGTTCCGGCACGTCACGTGGCCCATGCTGCGGCCCGTCGTCCATGTGGTCCTGCTACTCGGCGTCATTTACGGGCTCAAGGTCATGGACGTCATCTTGGCCCTCACCGGGGGAGGACCAGCCAACGCGACGCAGAGCATCGCAACCGAATCGTACGCACTGTCCTTCCAACAATTCCGCTTCGGCGAGGGCTCGGCGCTCACGAACATCCTCGCGCTCGTTTCGGTTGTGTTCGCGCTGGTGTATCTGCGGGCCAGCCGGCGCGGTGTCGAGGACTGAAAGCAGGGACTCCAATGACCACCATTTCTGTATGCGCCGAGAATCCTGTCCGGGTGGCCCGGGTGAAGCGCACCGGCCTGCTGTACACGGCGCTGGGGATCCTGTTCCTCGCGATCATGTTGTTCCCTGTCTATTGGATGGTGAACACCTCCCTCCAACCGAACAGCGTGGGAATCCAGGCCACCTGGTTCCCAATCACGCCCGACTTCTCCGGTTATGCGACGGCGCTGGCCCAGCAGGGCAAGAACCTCCAGACGAGCCTCATCGTGGCGCTCGGGACCGTCGTGGTCAGCCTGGCGATCGCTTCGCCCGCGGCGTACGCGCTGAGCCATTTCAAGGTCCGGGGAACGAATGTGGTGCTGTTCGCGATCCTCATCACCCAGATGATCCCAGGCATCGTCGTCGCGAATGCGCTCTACACAGCGTACAACGACCTTGGGCTGCTGAATTCGCTCGGCGGGCTGATCCTGGCGGATTCGGCCCACGGCATTCCATTCGCGATCATCATCCTTCGCGCATTTATGGGATCCCTGCCGACCTCGATCCTGGAGGCCGCGCGCGTGGACGGGGCCGGGCACCCACGGGTGTTCTGGTCGATCGTGCTCCCCCTGTCCCGCAACGCGCTCATCACAGCCGGCCTCTTCACGTTCATTTTCGGCTGGGGCGACTTCCTGTTCGCCCTCACCCTCACCACCACCGACGCCGTCCGGCCCGTCACGCTCGGCCTCTACCAATACATCGGCGCTAACGTGACCGACTGGAGCAGCGTCATGGCCACGGGCGTCCTCGCGTCACTGCCCGCCCTCATCCTCTTGGTCGTCGCCCAGAAATTCGTCGCCGCTGGCACCGCCACCGGCGCCGTCCGATGACACGGTGGTGCGGCGGGTGGCTCACGAGCCGCTCGGGTGGCGACCTGCGACGCTGGAAGTGCGGGTCTGCACCGATATAGGTGCAGCGGGTGCTGGCACCTTCGGCGCCAAGACACGTCCAATGTGGCTGAGCCGCAGGCGAAGCTGTCGCGCCGCGGTCTGCGGTGGGCGCTGGAAGGGATCGTCGTCCAGCACCTCACCGTGGCCCGCGTGGCCGAGGGTCTTGGGGTGTCGTGGACCACCGCGAACGACGCGCTCCTTGCCGGAGGCAAGCGTGTCCTCATCGACGATCCGGGCCGGCTCGACGGCGTTGCCGTGATCGGCGTGGATGAGCAGCCTGGAGACATACGCGCCGCGGGAACAAGTACGTGACGGTGATCATCGACCTCACTGGCGTCCGCGACGGCACCGGCCCGGCAGCCGGGTCCAGCAGGCCATCCACGGGCACGGTGGCCGCAAGAGCGACCCGCTCTATGCGGCGCGACGAACGCTGCACACCGGAGCCGGCCTGCTCACCGACAAGCGGATGGACCGACTCCACGCGCTGTTTGCGGCCGACGAGCACGTCGAGGTCGAGGCGACCTGGGGGATCTACCAGCAGATGGTCGCCGCCGACCGCGAACCCGGGGCGGAAATGAGCGCACCGGACAACGAGCCCACCGCCACGATCGCGCTGACGCGGCCGCGACTGCCGGGGTGGCGTCGGTGTCGCCGTACCGCTGGCCGCGTCGGGCAGCGGCTGGGCACTGGCCGTGCAGGAAGGGTTCGCGCACCTGGCCGAGGACGGTACGGTCACGTCGCTGATGACCGGTCTGACCAGAGGACAGGATCAGATGAACGACGGCGCCTGCCATCCCGACGGCAGCTTCTGGGCCGGTTCGCAGGCGCTCCCGCGAGCCCCGCGAGCGGCGCTGTTTCGCCTCGATCCGGACGGCTCGGTGAGTCGGATGCTGTCCGGCCTGACTGTTGCGAACGGCATCGACTTCGCTCCCGACGGTCGGACGTTCAGATCGTCGTCGGTGCCCATCAGCACTCGATGACGTTGACGGCCAGACCGCCGCGGGCCGTCTCCTTGTATTTCGTCTTCATGCCCCGACCGGTGTCACGCATCGTCTTGATCGCGTTTGGTCGAGGCATTCGCGTTTCGTTCGATGCACGGGATCTGCACCGGGTCGCCGGTCAGCCCCGAGGTTGTGCTCGATCGCGACCTTCGCGGCGTTCTCGAAGATGAGCTGCTGCCCACAGGCGACAGGTCAGGATCGGCGTAAGCCCAGCCGGGCAGGATTTAGCGAAGCTCTCCGGAAGGATTCTCGTTGATGCTCATGTGATGCTCCTTGCAGGGACACGAGGACGGGGGATCGACACGAGCCCGTCGCCGGATATCTGTAGTGAATCTGGCGGCGCGCTCGGCCGCCCGACAACGTTGTTGAGCAACGATGGGGCGATCATCCGGGCCTGCGCCTCCGTGCATCAGGGCGAGCCAGACAGCGACCTTCGAACCTCGTGATTTCTCGGCTTGTGTTTCCTATTCGGGATTTTGTCGTACCTCTCTGAGTTCGCGCTGGACTCCTACTGGGAGAGCTGCGGTGCTCGCAAGAACTCAGTCGTTCAGCAGGGGGCGGTGGGTGCGCAGGGCAGCCGGCATGTTCCAGCCAACCAAGCCAGTCACCCGTCCTGCGCTGAGATAGTGGGCGATGAATTTCCCTTGCACCGGGTCGCCTTCAGTGATGTGGGTCTCGCCGGCGGGGGGGAAGTGACCGTAGGCCTGGATGCGGGTGTCGAACTGGTCACTCCAGAAGAACGGCACCGGCGAGTAGGGTTGATTTGCGCCGAGCAGGTTCCGGGCTGCAACGATGCCCTGTTCGGTGGCGTTCAGGCGGTGCTCGACGCGGAGCGATGCGTTCATACGGGGGTGGTGCCAGCGGGCGACGTCGCCCGCAGCGTAGACGCCTGGGGCGGCTCGGCAGGTTGTGTCGCAGACAATGCCGTCGTTGAGAACCAGGCCGCTGCTGGCCAGCCAGTCGGTGGCTGGTGCCGCGCCGATTGCGACCACTACCAGGTCGGCGGGTAGGACGGTGCCGCAGGTCAGCCGCACGCCGCTGACTGTGTCGTCGCCCAGCAGTCGGTCAACGGGCTGGTTGGTGAGGATCTGTGTGCCGTGCCCCCGGTGAAGGTCGGCGACGATGCCGCCGACAGTGTCGCCGAGGGCTCGCACCATAGGTGCTTGGAGTACGTCGACCACGGTCACGTCGACGTCCAGGGTTCGGGCGGCCGCGGCGATCTCGCAGCCAAGGACGCCGGCGCCGATTACCACGATCCGATGTGAGTGCCTGAGTGCGTCACGGAGCGCTGTCGCGTCGTCGAGGGTTCGCAGCAGATGAACTCCGCGCAGGTTATGGCCGGCGACCAAGCGTCGCGGGTCGACCCCGGTCGTGATGATCAGGCCGTCGAACGTCACCAAATCGGTGCCATTCAGTTCGACGGCGCGACCCGTGAGGTCGAGCCCGGTAGCGGTGGCCCCGAGCCGCAGATCAACACCTAGCTCCGCCATCGCACGAGGGTTACGCAGTGCTGTCCGGTCGGTGTTCCATCGGCCCGTCAGCACATGCTTTGACAGCGGCGGCCGATCGTAGGGCAGGTGGGTCTCGGCGCCAATCAGCAGCAGCTGGCCTGAGAAGCCGGCGGCACGCAGTGCCTCAGTCGCCGACACCGCGGCCGCGCCAGCGCCGACGATCACGACCTTTTCGAGCGTCCGCATCATCGACTACGGGTCACTGCTCGAGGCGGATAGCAGCCGTTGGGCACAACATTGCCGCCTGTCGGACAGCATCTAGGCGATCGGAATCCGGTTGCTCGTCCAACAGCACGACCACGCCGTCGCTGTCACGCTGGTCGAATACATCGGCCGCGGCCAGGACGCACTGTCCAGCCCCTACGCAGGCGTCTACGTCGACTTGCACTCTCATTCGTCTGGTCCCACTCAGCTCGTCGGCGGCCCCGGTGGCCGCTCATCTGATAGCGATCTGCAAACCGCCGGACGCTTCTCGGCGAGCAGTCGTGTTTGCAGCTGTCGACTCATGCTGGCCCGATGCCACTGTCATCGCCATAGCCGCATCCCCGAAATTGGCCCCTGATCTCGTGAGCGGATCTGGCTCGTCACCTGATGCATGGCGAGCGGGGGAACATCACCAGGTCGAGACCTGGTGATGGGTTTGGTCGTGCCTTGACGGGGTGCCTGCACCTGCAAAGCAGGCAACAAACAGTGACAAACTCGAGCGGCACGGCACAGCGGTTAGCCAGTCTCAGCGGGATCTGGTATAGCGAGAGTGGACTGCTGTATGGCTACGATTGGCGTGCAGCCGCACCGGCGGCTGGTGGCCGCATCAGCGAGGTTGGATACCATGGATGCCTTTGACCCTCCTGTTGTTCGGTTCTCGCCCGAACAGGTTGCCCGGATGCTGGTCGGCACAGGTGCCAGGTCCGGGCCCCTGCACAAGCGGTTGAGCGACGGTCTGGCTGAGCTGATCGATCGTGGAGAGCTACCCCCGTTGGCTGTGTTGCCTCCTGAGCGATCCCTGGCTGCCGCGCTGACGTTGAGCAGGACTACTGTCGTGACGGCCTACCAGACACTGCGCCAGGATGGTCGAGTTGAACGTCGGCAGGGGAGCGGCACCCGTGTGCTTCCGAGCCGTGTCAGGGCCGTGGTGTCGAGCGGCCTGTTGATCGGTGACCACGCAGCAACGCCGTTCCTCGACGGGCCGCTGGCAACAGTCGACTTTGCGACCGCCGCGCTGCCCAGCCTGGAACTAGTCGCGGATGTCGCAGCTCAGCTGAGTCCAGACGATTACAGAAGGCTGATCCGTCCGCATCATGGCTACCATCTCCGCGGACTGCCAGCGCTTCGCGAGCGGATCGCGCGATGGTATAGCGAGGCTGGTGTGCCGACCGTCGTGGATCAGATCCTGATTACGTCGGGTGCTCAGCACGCACTCGAATTGGTTGCTCGTGGCTGCCTCCAGCCCGGTGATGGTGTCGTCGTAGAGGAGCCGACGTACCGTGGTGCGCTCGAGGCCTTCGCGCGAACCGGCAGCAGGCTGCGTTCGGTACACATGGACGCCGATGGCATCGATGTTGCGGCGCTAGAACGCGTGGTGACCTCTGAACCACCCCGATTGGTGTACGTGCAGCCTGAAGTCCACAATCCGACCGGTGCCGCGTTGTCGCCGGAACGACGGCAACGGCTGGTTCGGTTGGCGAGCGCGGAGCAGTTCGTCTTGGTGGAGGATTCGTCGCTGGCCGGGACCGTATTTCACGGTCCGACGGGACAACCGGTGGCATTACCCTTGGTATGTCCGCAACCGCTTGCATCGAATCCTCGGCTGATCACGATTGGCTCGATGAGCAAACTGTTCTGGGGCGGACTGCGGGTCGGTTGGATTCGAGCATCACCCCAGGTGGTCTCGCGGCTGGCACAGATGCGAGGCGTGACCGACCTCGGCACATCATTGTTCGCACAGGAGATCGCACGCCGCCTGTTCGATCATGCCGACGACGCGACCGCTGAGAGGCGCCGGCAGTTGCCGGCTGGGCTCCAGACAATGACGGGTCTGCTAGCCGAGCATCTGCCCGACTGGACCTGGCAACCGCCGCGGGGCGGCGCGTCACTTTGGGTCCGGCTTCCTCACGGTGATGCCACCCACTTCGCCCAGGTCGCCCTGCGCTACGGTGTGGCCCTACTATCCGGTGCCGTCTTCTCTGCCAAGGGCCAAGGCGATGATCACACCCGTCTACCCTACGCGCTGCCGAGTGAGACTCTGCGCTCAGGAGTAGGGCGTCTAGCCCAGGCATGGCGGGCGTACACGGAGCGAGGTCTCGGCGATGCCTCGGTCGTCTCTGTGGTGACGTAGCGTGCTTATCGCTGTCAGGGTGCGTCGCTGGCTGTGGTTGGCTACTCCGTGTCCTGACTGGTCACAAGCTAGCACAAATACAGAGTCCAATTCTGTGGATGTGGCTCTAGAGTCAGGTTGACTCCAGGGCCACAGTACTGCCACTGAGAGCATCACAGGCCCACTTCAACAAGTGAGCCAACGGAGGTGGTACCCCATGAGCAGGGCAAAGCAAGCCGACAGGGACCGGCCGATCGATCTACCGTCGGTGCGCACGGACGCCTTCGAGGCCCCGGGACTAGCTGCCCTACGCGATCGACCACCGATCAGCCGGTTGCGCTACCCCGACGGCGAACTAGGCTGGCTGGTCACGACGCGTGCCCTGGCGAGCGCAGTATTGGTTGATGCACGGTTCGGGGTGGTGCGCTTCAAGGCTGCGCCGGCCTCGGGCGAGTACCCGGATCTTCCTGCCGAGCGAGAGGAGGGTATGCGCGCAGGGGCGATGCTGTCTCAAGATCCACCTGAGCACACCAGGCTTCGTCGAATGCAAATGGGATTCTTGACGGTGAGTCGGGTCAGTAGCCGTCGGTCGATTGTCGAGCGGATCGTTGCTGATCGGATCGACGCGCTGGAGTCCTTAGGCTCACCCGCGGATCTTGTCACCGACTTCGCCTTTCCTGTGCACTCTGCCACGCTCTGTGAGTTGCTTGGCTTCCCGATGAGCGACCTGGCAATCCTTGAACATCGCCCACAGGTTCTCCGGGATCGTGAGGTCACCGGTCTGGAAGCTCGCGTCGCCCGTCGAGAGTGGGCCGACTACGTGCGGGACGCGGTCAGACAGAAGCGGACGGACCCGGGTGAGGATATGTTGAGCGAGCTGGCCGCCACGACGGACCTCAGCGACGATGAACTTGTTGGCCTTGGCTCGCTGCTGTCTGGTACGGCGACCGCCAACATGATCGCGATGAGCATCTTCGCGCTCCTCCACGAGCGCCAGCTGTCGAATCCGCAGGCGGCCACATCCGAGGGAATCGAAGAGCTTTTGCGTTACGTCAGCGTGTTCCAGCAAGGCATCAACCGGAAAGCCCTGGAAGACGTCGAACTGAACGGTGTGACGATAGCGGCCGGTGAGCGTGTTACGGTCTCGCTGCCGGCGGTGAACCGGGACGCCGACCGCTATGCGGATCCGGATCGACTTGACCTCTCCCGCGACGCTCGCGGTCACATGGCCTTCGGGTCCGGACGCCACATCTGCCTGGGTCAGCACCTCGCCCGCCTAGAACTGCAAGTATCGCTGACCGCGCTGCGGCAACGACTACCTGGACTGAGGCTCGCCGTCTCATCAGACGAGGTGCCTTTCTATAACGGTGAACACGCAGTGTACGGCCTACACAGTCTCCCGGTCGAGTGGTAGGGCGAGCGCAATGAGAATACGTGCGGATCGCGAACTGTGCGTCGGGGCCGGCATGTGCGTCATGACGGATCCCGCCGTCTTTGAGCAGGACCCTGAGGATGGCCGGGTCATCGTCCTGCGTACGCAGCACGATGGGGACACGGCGTCCGTGCGCCAGGCGGTGCAGCTGTGCCCCTCTGGAGCATTGTTGCTTGAGCTCGACTGAAGCGGATTCAATTTTCGGAATTACTGAGATGCCGTCCTGCATCGCACAGGACACCGTGACTGATAATGAAGGTCCCGCGCTCGCATGGCGCGATGTGGTCAGATCCGCGAAATCATCGGATTCCACATCTACCTTTCTCATCTTACGTCATCGGGCGTGCGTCCATTATCGAAGGTGGTGCCAATGCGTGGTCAAGAAATTCCTCAGGTTACATTGGGTCGGCGAGCAATCCTACAGACCAGCGGTGCAGCACTGCTGGCGGCGTCGACCGCGGGCTGCGGTCTGTTCTCCACAGCTCCGTCCAAGAAGGACGGAGCGCATCAAGGGACGGCCGTAGACGTCGGGGCGAAGGAATCACCAGTACTCACCCGGGAGGTCCAGGCGGGTCGGCTGCCTGCCCTCGAGGCGAGGCTGCCAAAGGCGCCGCTGGTGGTCCAGCCGACTGATCGCCTAGGAACGTACGGCGGCACCTGGAGATCGGCTCTCCTTGGGCCGGCCGACACCCCGTGGCTCACTCGTACGGTGGGCTACGAAAATCTGCTGCGCTGGGACGTCAATTGGACCAAGGTTATCCCCAACATTGCCGAGTCTTTCGAGGTAGCTGCAGATGGCCGTGAGTACGTATTCAAGCTCCGACAGGGAATGCGCTGGTCAGACGGGCATTCCTTTACAGCCGAAGACGTCCTCTTTGCCTGCAATCACGTCCTGTTGAATCAGGAGCTGACTCCGGCGACACCCGACTGGCTCAGCACGCCAAAAGGACCAGCAAAAGTGGTACGCGAAGGTGACAATGGGGTGCGATTCATCTTCCCCCAGCCCAACGGACTATTTCTCTACCGGATGGCGTTCCCGTATGGCGATACCCTCCTCCCGTTCCAACCTCGACACTACCTCGAGCAGTTTCACAAGGGCTTTAACACGAAAGCGGATTCGCTCGCCAAGCATAAAGGCCTACCGGATTGGGTCGCACTGTTCCAGGCCCAGTTGGATCGGTGGTCCAATCCAGAGCTGCCTACTGTGTACGCGTGGCGCGTAGTGAATCCGGTGGGCAAGGGCAGCAGGGTCACGTGCGAACGAAATGCGTACTACTGGAAGACCGACCCAGCTGGACGACAGCTTCCATACCTGGACGGCGTCGCATACGAAGTGACCTCGGACGAAAATGTGATCTTGCTGAAAGCCGCGAATGGCGAGATTGATATGCATACGCGGACCATCAATAGCGCAACGAATAAACCCGTCCTTGCTCGAGAACGGGCTAAGGGAAAGTACCACTTCGTCGACCTGAAGCCCTCGTATCCAAATCAGATGGTCATCCAGCTCAACCTTACCCACCAGGATCCGGTTCTTCGCCGGATCTTCTCGGACAAGCGCTTCCGGATCGCATTATCGCACGCAATCAATCGTCCGGAGATGATCAACGCGGTCTTCCAACGACAGGGCAGGCCGTGGCAGGCTGCGCCGCGACCCGAGTCGCCATTCTACGACGAGGAGTTCGCACAGCAGTACCTAGAATTCGATCTCGCGAAGGCAAATCAAATTCTAGATCAAGCCGGCTATACGCCCCGCGATCGCAGCGGGATCAGGCTACGGCCGGACGGCAAGCAGATCTCGTTCTCCGTCGAAGTTGCAACCCCAACGCTAGTCCCGTACTGGACAGACGCGATGGAGCTCGTCTGCTCGTATTGGCGAAACGTGGGTATCAAAGCCACCGTCAAGCCCGAGGATCGTTCGCTCTTCACTGAACGTATCGGCGCGAACAGGCATGACGCCGCGGTATGGCAAGGACTGGCCGGTCGGTACTTCGACATTATGCTACAGCCGACTGAGTATGTCCCGGTTGGAGGGTCTCGCTATGCGGTGCCTTGGAAAACATGGGGCGAAACCAGAGGCGCCAGTGGGGAGGTGCCGCCTCCACCGGTCCGTCGTCAATTTGAATTGTATGAGCAAATAAAGGCAACCGTGGATAAATCGACACAAGATAAACTGATGCGCGAGATTCTGCAGATTGCTAAGGATGAGTTCTACGTGATCGGCACCGTATTGGAGGAACAGGGATATGGTATCGTATCCGACAAAATGCACAATGTGCCGGCCGCATTCCCGGAGTCAAATATGTACAGCACTCCCGCTGCGACGAACACCGAGCAGTACTTCATGTCCTGACCGACGGAACTCGTGCCGGTTGAAAGCCACCCAGGCTCCGGTTGGCTGCGGCCCTCTAGTGAGGGGGCGGTCGGAGTGCTGACCTATGTCGGGCGCCGACTGCTGGTGTTGCTCCCGGTGCTGTTCTTCATCTCGGTGGTGTCGTTCATCATCATCCAGTTGCCGCCCGGTGACTATGTGACCTCGCTGATGGCGCGGTTGGAGTCGCAAGGTGGCAACGTCGACAGCGCGCAGTTGCAGGCGTTGACCGAGCAGTACGGGTTGGACGAACCGATCTTCATGCAGTACCTGCGGTGGATCGGCAACATCGTGCTGCACGGCGATTTCGGGATGTCGTTCTCGGCGAAGCAGTCGGTGTCGTCGTTACTCGCTGACCGGTTGCCGCTGACGGTGACGCTGGCGGTCGCGACGCTGCTGTTCACATGGGTCGTTGCATTCCCGATCGGTGTGTACACGGCGGTGCGGCAGTACTCGGCGGGTGACTATATCTTCACCACGCTGGGTTTCATCGGAGTGGCGGTGCCGAACTTTCTGATCGCTTTGGTGTTGATGTGGGTGGGGTTGAAGTATCTGGGGCAGAGTGTCGGCGGATTGTTTTCGCCGGAATACGTGGATTCGGCATGGAATCTGGGGAAGCTGCTGGATCTGTTGAGTCATCTGTGGGTGCCGGTGGTCGTATTGGGGACCGCCGGTACCGCTGGATTGATCCGCGTATTGCGGGCGAACCTGCTGGATGAGCTGCATAAGCCGTATGTGGTGGCGGCTCGGGCGCGGGGAATGAATGAGCGTCGGTTGACGATCAAGTATCCACTCCGGGTGGCGTTGATTCCGTTCGTGTCGACGGTGGGCTGGGTTTTGCCGATGTTGGTGTCGGGCGAGGTCATCGTGGCGCAGGTGTTGTCGTTGCCGACCACCGGGCCGCTGTTGTTGGACGCGTTGACCAGTCAGGACATGTACCTGGCCGGTTCGCTGATCCTGATCCTGAGCGTGCTGACGGTGATCGGGACGCTGATTTCGGATGTCTTGCTGGCGTGGCTGGATCCTCGGGTTCGGCTCCAGTACCACTAACAGGGAGCTGACATGACACAGATGGTGCCGATCGGGCAGCAGCCAGACACGCCACCGGTGGCTGCTAGTGGGGTCGACGCTGCCGGCGGCCGTAAGGGCGAGGCCACGGTCGCGGTGGCGCCGCAGTGGAAGTTGGTGTGGTGGGGGTTCAAGCGGCACCGGTTGGCGATGGCTGGCTTGGTGGTGACATTGGCGATCTATCTCGTGGCGATCTTCGCGGAGTTCCTGGCGCCGTATTCCAGTGGGCATTACGACCCGGACTATGCGTATGCGCCGCCGCAGCGGGTGCATGTAGTCGACAACGGAGACTGGGGATTGTTCACCTACGGATATTCCGCCACTCAGGATCCGGACACGTTGGCGCTGGGTTGGAAGACCGACAAGAACAAAAAGATCCCGATCGGCTTGTTTGTGCAAGGTGAGAAGTACAAGCTGTTCGGGTTGTTCCCGTCCGATATTCATCTAATCGGCCCCAAGGGTGGGGCCCAGGCTGCGCCGATCTACCTGTCGGGTGCGGACCGTACCGGGCGGGATCTGTTCTCGCGAATGATCCACGGCACCAGAGTGTCGATGTCGATTGGTCTGGTCGGGGTGGCGGTCGCATTCGTGCTGGGGGTAGTGCTGGGTGGAATCTCAGGGTTCTTCGGTGGACTGATCGACGGAGCGATCCAGCGTACAGTGGAGTTCTTCATGTCGATCCCGACGCTGCCGCTGTGGCTGGGTCTTGCGGCCGCGATGCCGCCGGGCTGGGGACCGTTGAAACGGTATTTCGCGGTCACGGTGATCTTGTCGATGATCGCGTGGACGGCGTTGGCGCGAGTGGTGCGGTCCCGGTTCCTGTCATTGCGGGAAGAGGAGTTTGTGACTGCGGCACGGGTGGACGGCGCCAGCCAGCCACGCATCATCTTTCGACACATGATGCCGTCATTCTCCTCCTACCTGATCGCCTCGCTCACGTTGTCGATCCCGCACATGATCCTAGCCGAGACCGCGCTGTCGTTCCTCGGACTGGGCCTACAGGCGCCGGTCGTCAGTTGGGGCGTGCTGTTGCAGGAGGCACAGAACATCCGTGCGATCTCCACCGCGCCGTGGCTGATGCTGCCAGGCGTGCTCGTAGTGATCGCTGTCTTGGCATTGAACTTTCTCGGCGACGGACTGCGCGACGCCGCAGACCCCTACAAACACTGACCAACCAACGACGAACACTGACCTGACCCCGGCGACACCACGACTACTGCACACGCTGAGGTCGCAGGCTGATGGGTCGCTGGCGAGGAGATCGCATGAACCAGAGCACACGGGTCGAGCAGACCGTGAACGTCGTGGCCGATCGTGCCGCCGGCCACGGCAGTCACCGCGAGGCGGCGACCCCGGCTGGCGCCACGGCCGGTGCTGGCCTCGGCGGCACTGGTTCGGGGGAGACGTTGCTGCGGATCACCGATCTGCATACCCAATTCGCTACCCGCGAGGGGGTGGTGAAGGCGGTCGATGGGGTGAACCTGCAGGTGGCGCGGGGCCGCACGACGTGTGTAGTGGGCGAATCCGGGTGTGGGAAGTCGGTGACTGCGCGGTCGATCCTGCAACTGGTCGAGGCGCCGGGAGAGATCATCTCCGGCAGCATCGAATGGCGGCCCAGTATCGAATCGGGGTGGACCGACCTGGCCAAGGTGGGCTCCACCAGTGAGCAGATCCGCCGGGTCCGCGGTGCCGAGATCGGGATGGTGTTCCAGGAGCCGATGGCGTCGCTGTCGCCGATGTACACCATCGGCGAGCAGCTCACCGAGGCGATCCTGCTGCACCAGCCGTTGACCAAGGCCGAGGCCCGTGACGCCGCGATCAGCCAGCTCAAGCGGGTGGGTATCCCGCGGCCGGAACGCCGCCTGGACGCCTACCCGTTCCAGCTCTCGGGGGGCATGTGCCAGCGGGTGATGATCGCGATCGCACTGTCCTGCGACCCGGCGTTGCTGATCGCCGACGAGCCGACCACAGCGCTGGATGTCACGACCCAGGCTCGGATCTTGGATCTGCTCAAAGAGCTGCAGGACCAGACCGGGATGGCGATGGTGTTCATCACTCACGATCTTGGCGTGGTCGCCGAGATCGCCGACGAGGTCACCGTGATGTACCTGGGCCGGGTCGCCGAGCACGGCCAGGTCGAGCAGATCTTCGACGATCCGAAACACCCCTACACGCAGGCCCTGCTGCGGTCTATCCCGACCATGGGCGGCCGTGAACAACGCCGCCGGCTGTCCGCCATCCGCGGCATGGTCCCGCACCCGCAGAACCGGCCCACCGGGTGCCCGTTCCACACGCGCTGCGAACACGCCATCGACGGCCTCTGCGACACCGCCGCACCACCTGCCACCTTCTTCGACATGAACCACCTCGCCCTATGCCACCTGTACGAGGAATCCGGCGATCCCAAACCCGAGTACGCTGCCCGACCCGCTGCGGCAACCGCAGCCGACGAAGCCCCCACCGGCACCCACACCCTTACCGAGGCTGCCAACCCTTCCGCGGCGGTCACCACGCTCCGGTCGGCGACGACGGCCACGGAGCCGGCCGACCTGTCGGATACCGCACTGCTGACGGTCCGCGACCTGACCATGCACTTCGCCCTGCGCGGCGGGTTCCTGAACCGTATCGGCGGCACCGTCCGCGCCGTCGACGGCGTCGACCTCACCATCCAACCCGGCGAGACCCTCGGCCTGGTCGGCGAATCCGGCTGCGGCAAGACCACCCTCGGCCGCAGCATCGCCCGCATCCTCAAACCCACCAGCGGACAGATCAACTACCGCCGCACCGACGGCACCCTCGTCGACCTCGCCGGCCTCAGCAACCGCGAGCTCGCCCCTTACCGCCGCGAGATCCGGGTCATCTTCCAGGACCCGTTCTCCTCGCTCAACCCCCGCATGACTCTGCTGCAACTCGTCGGCGAACCACTGCGCAACAATCGCCTCGCCACCGGCAGCGAACTCGAAGACCGCGTCGCCGCCATGCTCGCCAAGGTCGGCCTGCGCCCCGAATACATGAACCGCTACCCCCACGCCTTCTCCGGTGGTCAACGCCAGCGCATCAATATCGCCCGCGCCCTGATCACCAACCCCCGCCTAGTAATCGCCGACGAGGCAGTCTCCGCCCTCGACGCCTCCGTCCGCGCCCAGATCCTCAACCTGCTCAGCGACCTTCAAGACGAACTCGATCTCACTTATCTGTTCATTTCCCACGATCTGTCCGTCGTCGAACACATCTGCGACCGCGTCACCGTCATGTACCTCGGCACTGTCGTGGAAACCACCGACACCGACAGCCTGTTCACCAACCCCCACCATCCCTATACCGAAGCGCTGTTGTCGGCGGTTCCCAAACCCGACCCGCACCTACGCATTGACCGCAACCGGTCCCGCATTCCCGACGATCTCCCGGACCCCTCCAACCCGCCACCCGGCTGCCGCTTCCACGCCCGCTGTCCCTACGTCCAAGACGTCCTCTGCCGAACGGACGTCCCTCAACTACGCGAAACAGGCACCGACCACCTCGCCGCCTGCCACTACACCCAAGAACTCGCCCTTACCGGCGCAACCATCCGGAAGTGACCGGTGCGGGACGCCGGCCAGGTTGCAGCGACGTGAGCATCGTGGCTGCTGCCCGCGTTCGTCGGGGTCGCGCAGGGAGCTACAACCGTGCCCTATCAAGGGACTTTGAAATGACCTTTACCTATCAGGGAGCTTTGAGATGACCGTGAGATTTCAATTCGAGTACCCCGAGCGGCTGCGCGTAGCCTTCATCGGCGCCGGCAATCACTCCTATCGCAATGTCTACCCCAGCTTCCAGTACGCCCCGGTGGACCTGGTGGCCGTCTGCGACATCAACATCGACCGCGCCAAGGCCTATGCACGAGCCTTCGGTGCGGCGGGGGCGTATGACGACCACCAGGAGATGCTCAAGACCGAGCAACCAGACGCGGTCTTCATCGTCACGTCCTACACCCCGGAAGGCGACGTCCAGGCGACCGCTCTCGCAGAGAACTGCCTGCGGGCCGGAGCCCATGTCTGGATGGAGAAACCGACAGCGGCTAGCATCGCCCAGCTGGACCGGCTACAGATGGCGGCGGACGAGACCGGTCGCATCGTGATGACGGGTTTGAAGAAGATCTTCACACCAGCGATGGAGAAGGTGAAGACGATCATCAGCTCGCCGGAGTTCGGTACGGTCAGCTCCATCTCGGTGCGCTACCCTCAGCCGATCCCGGACCCGGCCGACCGCTCCGACGACGTGAAGATGCTCAGTCTGCTGTCCCACATCTTCCACCCCGGCGCGATCCTCACCTACCTGATGGGACCGGTGCGCAGGCTCAGCTACGAGTGGGAACCGCGCACCGGCGCGAGCGTGTCGAGCCTGCTGTTCGAATCGGGTGCAATCGGTGTGCTGCACCTGGTCGCCGGCATCTCTGACAGCTCGCCGCTGGAGCGCGTCGAGGTGATCGGCACCGGCGCCGGACAACGAGAGGGATCCAGGGGTGGCGCCAATATCGTCGTGGACAACGGAGTCCGCGTGACCTACTACCGACCGGGTGCAAATCGTCAGCAGGGTTATCGCAGAGGCGGGTCGTACCTCGTCGATGATGCGGTTGCACCACTGAGCTGGGAACCGGAATTCTCGCTTGGTGGCCTTACCAACAACAGTCTCTTCACGCTCGGGTACGTACCCGAGGTCGTGCATTTCTGCGAAAGCGTGCTGGCAGGGAAGCCGCCGGAGAAAGGCACGCTCGCCGACGTTCGGAACATCCTGAAGCTGTACGAGCTGTACCGGCGACTGCCAGCCGGTGAGTCGGCGACGATCGAAGCGGGGAACTGACATATGGGAGAGAGCGTGCGGATGGCCTCTGGGGGAGAGAGTAACCGGATGACCCCCGCCGATGCGGTGGTGGTGGAGGATCAGTTGTGGGGGCGCCTGGAGTGGATGGCTTCCGGTGCCCTGGGCAACTCCGACACGATGACCGTCGGCCGCTGCTACATCCGCCCGGGCGAGAGCAACCCGCGGCACTACCACCCGAATTGTGACGAGGTGCTGCACGTCCTGCAGGGCACCATCGAGCACAGCCTCGACGACGAGGTGGTGACGATGGGGCCGGGGGACACGATCAGCATCCCGTCCGGTGCGCTGCACAACGCCCGCAACGTCGGCACCGACGACGCGATCTTCGTCATCTCGTTCTCGACGCCGGACAGGCAAACGGTGGGTGAGTGAGATGCCGTCCGTGGTGCTGCTCGGCACCCTCGACACCAAGGGCGACGAGTACGCGTTCGTCCGCGACCGGCTGGCCGCCGCGGGTTTGACGGTCGTCGTGGTCGACACCGGTGTCCTCGGCGCGCCGGGCATCGCGGCCGATGTGCCGCGAGAGGAGGTAGCCGCGGCAGCCGGTGCCGACGTAGAGGGCCTGCGCGAAGCGGGTGACCGTGGCGCGGCCGTCACCACGATGGCCGATGGCGCGGGGGCCGTTGTGCGACGGTTGTACGACGAAGGCCGGTGTGACGGCGCACTCGCGCTCGGCGGCACTGGAGGAACGTCGATCGCCGCGGCGGCGTTCCGCGAGCTCCCGCTGGGCGTACCGAAGGTCATTGTGTCGACCGCGGCATCCGGTGACACCTCGCCGTATCTGCGGGAGACCGACCTCGTGCTGATGCCCAGCGTGGTCGACGTCGCTGGCGTGAACCGGCTGTCCGCGCGGATCCTCGCGAACGCGGCGGCCTCAGTAGCAGGGATGGTCCTGGCGGACCCGGTGTTCACCACGGACGAGGTGCCCTTGCTGGCGGCGAGCATGTTCGGAGTAACGACGCCAGCGGTGAACGCAGCGCGCCAACTGTTGTTGTCGTACGGCTATGAAGTCCTGGTGTTCCACATGACCGGGACCGGTGGGCGGGCACTGGAGGCGCTTGCGGGATCGGGCCAACTGTCCGGTGTCCTCGACCTGACCACCACCGAGCTGGCCGACGAGCTAGTCGGGGGTGTGTTCTCGGCCGGACGGGACCGACTCACCGCGGCCGGTCGCGCCGGGATTCCCCAGGTGGTCTCGGTCGGCGCGTTAGACATGGTGAACTTCGGCCCCCTCGACACCGTGCCACCGCAGTTCGCCGACCGGAACCTGTTCGTGCACAACCCGAGCGTCACCCTGATGCGGACGACACCCGAGGAGTGCGCCGAGCTCGGCTGGCGACTGGCGACCCGGCTGAACGCCTCAACTGGACCGGTGACCTTGCTGCTGCCGCTACGCGGTGTGTCCGCAATCGCGGTCGAGGGTGGGCCGTTCCACGACCCCGCCGCCGACGCGGCCCTCTTCGACGCGATCCGAGACACCGTCGACCCCTCGGTCGTCGAGCTGGTCGAGCTAGACGCGGCGATCAACGACGACGCCTTCGCACACGCCGCCGCGGACAAGCTGAACACCTATCTGCAGAAGGAGAACTGAGCATGTCCAGGATCGAACGCGACGCCGTCCTGGAGCGTCTGCGGGCCAAGCGGGCGGCCGGTCAGCTGATCGTCGGCGGAGGCGCCGGCACTGGCCTGTCGGCCAAGTGCGAGGAGGCCGGAGGAATCGACCTGATCGTGATCTACAACTCCGGCCGGTACCGGATGGCCGGCCGGGGATCACTGGCCGGGTTGCTTGCCTACGGCAACGCCAATGACATCGTGCTGGACATGGCGCGCGAAGTGCTGCCGGTGGTCAAGCACACGCCGGTGCTCGCCGGGGTGAACGGCACCGACCCGTTCTACCAGCCGGAAGAGTACCTGCGCCGCCTGATCGACATCGGCTTCTCCGGCGTGCAGAACTTCCCGACCGTCGGCCTGATCGATGGCACCTTCCGGGCCAACCTGGAGGAGACCGGGATGGGATACGCCGAGGAGGTCGTGATGATCGCCACCGCACACGAGCTCGACCTGCTCACCACACCGTACGTATTCTCCGCCGAGGACGCGACCACGATGACCGAAGCCGGCGCCGACATCGTGGTCGCCCACCTCGGGCTGACCACGGGAGGATCCATCGGCGCCTCGACCGCTACGACATTGGAAGAGTGCGCCGTCCTGATCAAAGAGTGGACCGCCGCGGCGCGTGCTGTCCGACCGGACGTCTTCGTGTTGTGCCACGGCGGCCCGATCTCTAGGCCGGCCGACGTACAACGGATCCTCGAGCTCTGCCCGGAGATCGACGGCTTCTATGGCGCCTCGTCGATGGAAAGGCTGCCAACCGAGCAGGCAATCGCCAGCACCACGACCACGTTCATGAACCTCCCCCGGCGTACTACCTCGGCAGTCCGTTCGCGGCCGCGGTGACCATCGTCCTCATGCCCTTGGTGCACGAGCAGGTGCTCTACGCCATTCACAGCGATCCGGCGGAGTAAGTCTTCGCCGACGCGCTCAACGAACCCGGCACAGAGCCCAGATAAATTGGCTGCGTGGTTCCGGGTTTCGATTTCGAGCTGTGAACCCGTCAACCAGAACCTTGTGCGCAGGCTGACAAACGGGCACCTGACCCACAGACCCCAATAGCAGAAGGCCAAGCGTTGTGCAGACCGTCGTAGAACTGGCTCACTTGGCACTCAAGTGGGACCAGACGTACCTCGAGTATCCCGATACCAACCAGTGGGCACACCATGACATCGCCGCATTGGCTGATGGCCGGATCGTCGCCGGTCATCCCGACGGCACCTCGCTGCTGGTCTTCGACCCAGACGGAAGACACTTGAACACTGTCCAGACCGGAACAGTAGAGCTGCACGGAATCGTCAACGACGCCCCTGAAGGGGACTCCCTTTGGGTCGCCGACCCGGGCCGCAAGCGCATCGAGCCCACCTACGACAAGCTCCTACGCCCAGGACGCATCCTGAACGTCTCGCTGTCGGGCGCATCCGTGATTGGCGAGCTCTACCAGCCGGACCTCGAGATCTACAACAACAAAGCCTGGAGCCCCACAGCCGTCGTCCGCGTCCGCGCCGACAACAACCAGGACGGCTCCGAAACCGTCTGGGTGTCCGACGGCTACGGCCAGAGCCTGCTGCACCAGTTCTCCCGCGACGGAACCTACCTGCGCACCATTGACGGCAAGGACTCAGGACTGGCCTTCAACACCCCGCACGCGATCATCACCCGCCGCCGGAGCGACACCACGGAACTGCTCGTCGCCGACCGCAGCAACAAGCGCATCGTCGTGCTGTCGGCCGACGGCGCCTTCATCCGCACTTTCGGCACAGATTCCCTGACGTCGCCGTCCGGGATTGCCGTGATGGACGACGGAACGATCCTCATCACGGAACTCTTCGGCAGCGTCGCTGCCTTCTCGGAATCGGGCGAACTGCTCGGTTCGCTCGGCTCACCGCTCCCGTCCGAGGATCGGCGGCCGCGCTGGCCCAACCAAGTCGGCGCCTTGGGCAACACAGTTCGTCCTCCGTTCGTTGCCGGCGGGTTCAACAGCCCGCACGGCATCTGCCTCACTGGCCGGGCCGTTCTGGTGACCGAGTGGGTCATCGGCGGGCGCGTCGTGCGCCTCGCCCCTACCTGACGGGGATCTCCGCCTCCCAGTCTGGCGCAGTGGCCACCACTGTCCTCATCCCGTCGGCGATCACAGAGACCACGAAGGGGAAGAGGGGAAACACACGAACATCCAGTACCGAAAGGACCGACCATGGCAGGAAACAGGGCTGTTGCCTACAAGGAACCCGGTGTTGTTGAGCTGATCGACACCGACTACCCGACGTTCGAGCTCAAAGACGGGCCCGGGGTGCATCCGGCCAATGTTGGCCGGCAGGTCCCGCATGGGGTCATCGTCCGGACCGTGGCGACCAACATTTGCGGGTCGGATCAGCACATGGTGCGCGGCCGGACCACGGCCCCCCAGGGCCTGATCCTGGGCCACGAGATCACCGGCGAGGTCGTGGAGACCGGACCGGACGTGGAGTTCATCAAGGTCGGGCATATCGTGTCGGTGCCGTTCAACATCTCCTGCGGCCGGTGTCGGAACTGCAAGGAACGCAAGACCGGCATCTGTCTCAACGTGAACCCGGACCGGCCGGGCAGCGCCTACGGATACGTGGATATGGGCGGCTGGGTCGGCGGCCAGGCCGAGTACGTGCTGGTCCCGTACGCGGATTGGAATCTGCTCTGCTTTCCTGACCGGGATCAGGCCCTGGACCAGATCATGGACCTGACCATGCTCTCGGACATCTTCCCCACCGGCTTCCACGGCGCGGTCACGGCCGGGGTCGGCGTCGGGTCCACCGTCTACATCGCCGGTGCCGGACCCGTGGGCCTGGCGGCCGCGGTCGGTGCCCAACTGCTCGGCGCCGCCGTCGTGATCGTTGGGGACATGAACGAAGACCGCCTGGCTCAGGCCCGCTCCTTCGGTTGCGAAACGGTCAACGTCGCCGCCGGCGACCCGAAGGATCAGATCGAGCAGATCCTCGGCGTGCCAGAGGTCGACTGCGCCGTGGATGCCGTCGGCTTCGAGGCCCGTGGCCACGGCAAGGACGCCTCCCATGAGGCCCCGGCCACGGTGCTGAACTCCCTCATGGACGTCACGGCCGCTGGCGGCGCCGTGGGCATCCCCGGCCTGTACGTCACCGGCGACCCGGGCGGGATCGACGAGGCAGCCAAGCACGGATCTCTGTCGCTGTCCCTCGGCACAGGCTGGGCCAAGTCGCTGTCCTTCACCACCGGCCAGTGCCCGGTGATGAAATACAACCGGCAGCTGATGATGGCCATCCTGCACGACAGGGCCCAGATCGCCAAAGCCGTCAACGCCAAGGCCATCCCGCTCGAGGAAGCACCCCGGGGCTACGCCGAATTCGACGCCGGAGCCGCCACCAAGTACGTCCTCAACCCCAACGGCTACATCAAGGCATGAACCACGATCCGACCTTGGCAGCAGGAGGGACCCCGGTTCGGCGCTCTGAGAGCCGGACCGCGGCTCCTTCCGGGCGCTGCCCGTCTGGCGCCCGCCGCCTTGGCCCAGACCTGCGTCGCCGATGGAGCGACTGCGCTGTAGCGCCTGCAAAGCGCCTCGAGCCTGCCGGGGGATTCGCACAAGTCTGCCTCACCACCTCGGCAACGAGGAAGCTTCTGTGTCTCTGGACGGCACATTCGCTCCTTGGCATCCGGCCGGCGCTGGCGCTGATCATCGGACGGTCGGCGGCATGGCACCGCGTTTCTGGTCGAGCGATTGCGCGGGCAGGCTGGCGGGTCATTGTGACGGGCGGGTGCGACCCTATCGAACTCGATGATGAGGTTGACGTGTATGAGCCGGAGCAGTTGCGCACGTTCTTGGCGGTGGCGCAGTCGTTGAGCTTCACCCAGGCCGGTGCTTCGCTGGGTGTGGCGCAGTCGACCGTGAGCCAGCACGTGCGCAAGCTGGAGCGGGTCGTCGGTCGGCCGCTGCTCCTGCGCGGATATCCGTTCGGTGACGCTGACCGCCGACGGCGAGGCGATGCGCGGTTTCTCCCGTTCGATCCTGGCTGCGCACGAGGAGCGGTGGGCTTCACCGGGTCCGGGCTGAGTGGCCGACTGCGGCTTGGGGTGACCGACGACCTCGCGCTGATTCCCGTCCCGTGCATTCTGCGCGACTTTCGCCAGCAGTACCCACGACTCGACCTCGAGCTGATGGTCTCGCAAAGCGAGATGCTGCAACGCCGCGTCGAGTCGGGGCACCTGGACGTTGCCTTCATCAAACAACCGCGCGGCCAGCAACGAGGCCGCCTCGTGCGTCGCGACCGGCTCGTCTGGGCAGGTGTCGCCGGCGCCCAGCTCGGCCACGACCGGCACCGAGCATCACCCGCTCACTCGGCGTGTAGGTCCTCGAGCAGGTCGGCTGCCCTATCGGCTTCGCTGCACGGTGAGGAACGTACTCGGCGCGCCCGCGCCCGCCCGCGCGGGCCTGGGCTTGGCGATCTTCGCGCGCGGTTTGGTGCCGGAGGATCTCGTCGAACTCTCCGACGCCGTCGGCCTGCCCGACGTCGGCGGCATCGACCTCGTCCTACTCACCAAACAGCGCAACGCTGGCGATGCCGTCGAAGCATTGCCGCCATCAATAGTGAGAGGAGAGCGCGGGCAGATGGGCAGTTTCGAGGATCCGCAGGACGACCTGACGGCCGGTCCGCCGAAGACCTACGCGGCCGGCCTGCCGGCGGTGGCCCACGCGATGCAGTACTCGCTCGAGC
>NZ_JBFAHB010000110.1:0-25116 GCF_040653975.1 Kribbella sp. NPDC050820 | reverse complement strand
CGAGGCCGCCCCCCCCCCGCCCAACACAACCACCCCCACCCCCCCGCCCCCCCGCCTGGCACCGCCCACGCCAGCCGATTGTGATGGCCCGGCGGTCCGCCCTCGCCGCTCACAAACCCGACAACCCCAACGGTGTGCGCCCGATCAACCCGCGCCCACACATCCGTCACAAGAGCCGAAATAGCCTGCGCACGGCCACGAGTTCCCGCGCAGGCTCCCGGTTGTCGGACGGTCGGCAGCCAAGGGTGATCCGGCCGCCGCGAACCATAGTGCGATCGCATGGATGCACGGTTGGTCAGCGGAAGGCTGCCGGCTTGGCGGTCGAGGGCGCGCGCGACGAAGGAGCGCGCAGGTGCGGCCAGTAGCCCGCAGGAGTCGGGTGGGTGGGAGCGGGCGTAGCGGGCGCGACGGGCAGGTGCGCGCGCGGGCGGAACTACGTTGCGCGGTAGGCGACGGTTATGTCGTAGCGGTCGGAGCGGTAGACGGAGCGGCCGAACTCTATGACTTCGCCGGAGGCGGTGCGGGGGGCCGAGGTGATGATCAGGCAGGGGGTGGCGGAGTCGATCTCGAGGAGCTCGGCGTCGACCGGGTCCGGTGGGGCGGCGACGATGGAGGCGGAGACCATGCCGAGGGTGACGCCCCAGCGGGACGAGAGCTCCTTGTAGAGGGAGTTCTCGGTGAAGTCGACCTGGTCGAGGCCGGGGTAGCGGTGCAGGGAGAGAGCGGTGCGCTCGACGGCCATCGGTTCGCCGTCGGCGGTGCGCAGCCGGGTCAGGTGCAGGACCGGGGTGCCGACCGGCTCCTCGAGCTCGCGGGCGAGGTCGTCGTCGGCGGTGCCGACGCGGTGCTCGAGGACCTTGGCGCCGGGCTTGATGCCGCGGTCGATCATGTCCTGGCTGAACGACGAGGCCAGCATCCGGGACGGGCGCGGTTCGGCGACGAAGGTGCCGCCACCGGGGCGCCGGGCGGCCAGGCCCTCGGCGACGACCCGGTCCACCTCCTGCCGCACCGTCATCCGGGCCACGCCGAAGCGCTCGGCGAGGACGCGCTCGGACGGCAGCACGGTGCCGACGGCCAGCGAGCGGGTGAGCTTCTCCAGAATCTCGCGGATCTGGTCACCCTTGGGCCGATCGGTCCGAAGCTCCGTGGGGAGTTCGGCGAGGTCGCCTGGGTTGTTCCTTGGGCGGGCCATGAGGTCAGTATCCCTGGGAATGTGCCCGGCAAACCGGTTGCCGGGGGACGCGAGCCGGGGCGTTGCTCCTGATCGTTCGGTTGTGCCGGCCGGCCGCGACACCGCTGGCGCGGACGACCTTGTCAGCCAGACTGTAACGTCCGCCGCGGTCGCACTGCTAGTGACGGGGCGGGGTGGGCGATTCCCGCAAGTGGGTACTTTGAACGTCATGAGCCCTGCACAGTTCGTGAAGGAAAGCGCACCGAGCGGTGAATGGAAGCGGCAGGGCAACAGGTTCACCGACCGGATCACCCGCGATTCCGGCGCCCGGCCGGGCGAGGGCCCGGACGAGCACGGGCGCTGGCCGGTCGAAGCCGGGCGGTACCGGCTGGTGGTCAGCCTGGCCTGCCCATGGGCGCACCGGGCGGTGATCGTTCGCAAACTGCTCGGCCTGGAGGACGCGATCAGCCTCGCGGTCGTGGACCCGATCCGCGACGACCGCGGCTGGCGGTTCACACTCGACCCGGACGATCGCGACCCGGTGCTCGGCATCCGGTTCCTGTCCAACGCGTACTTGCGCACCGACCCGTCGTACGACGGCCGCGTGACGGTGCCCGCGATCGTCGACACCGTCACGGGGCTCGTGGTCACCAACGACTACCCGCAGATCACGCTGGATCTCTCAACGGAGTGGACCGAGTTCCACCGCCCGGACGCACCCGGCCTGATCCCGGAAGACCGCGCCGAGTTGGACCGGCTGATCGACGAGATCTACCGCGACGTGAACAACGGCGTCTACCGCTGCGGGTTCGCGACCACGCAGGACGCGTACGAGGCGGCGTACGACGCCCTGTTCGAGCGGCTCGACGTCCTCGATGAGCGGCTGGCGGATCGCGACTACCTGCTCGGCGACACGTTGACCGAGGTCGACATCCGGTTGTTCACGACCCTGGTCCGCTTCGACGCGGTGTACCACGGCCACTTCAAGTGCAACCGCAACAAGCTCACCGAGTTCCCGCACCTGTGGTCGTACGCACGCCGCCTCTACCAGCGCCCGGGGTTCGGCGAGACCGTCGACTTCGACCAGATCAAGCGGCACTACTACCTGACCCACGACAACATCAACCCGAACCGCATCGTCCCCAAAGGCCCCGATCCGCGGGCGTGGACAGCCTTGCCTTAGGCAAGCAGGAAGTACCGGATCCACAGGTACGGCGCGGCGACGGCGATCGTGATCGCGGTGACCACCACGCCTTTACGGGTGAACGCCCAGAAGCTGATCGGATGGCCGGCCCGCAGCGCCAGGCCGATCACCACGACGTTGGCGCTGGCTCCGACCGCGGTCGCGTTACCGCCGAAGTCGGCGCCGATGGCGAGCGCCCACCACAGCGCGTCGGCCTGGACGGGGTCGGTGATGCCTTTGGTGAGCTCGAGCACGACCGGGCTCATCGTGGCGACGTACGGGATGTTGTCGATGATGCCGGACAGCACGGCGCTGACCCCCAGGATCAGCATCACCGCCAGCAGCGCACGCCCTTCGGTGACCTTGCCGATCTGGTCGGCCAGGTCCGCGATCACGCCGGTCTTCACCAGGGCGCCGACCATGATGAACAGCCCGGCGAAGAACAGCAGCGTCTGCCACTCGACGCTGGACATGTAGTTCCGCGTCGGCACCTTGGAGATCAGCACCAGGACGCCGGCGCCGAGCAGCGCGACCACGGACGGCTCGATGTGCAGCGCCGAGTGACCGACGAAACCCGCGAACACGAACAGCAGCACGACGCCGCACTTGATCAGCAGCGCCCGGTCCTCGATCGCCTCGCGCTCGTTCAGCCGCAGCACGTCGTTGACCCGGCCCGGATCGACCTCGAACGAGCCGCGGAACACCCGCGGCAGCACCAGCGTGAACACGATCAGCACGATCACGACCAGCGGTGCCATGTGCACCAGGAAGTCGTTGAAGGTCAGCCCGGACCGGCTGGCGATGATGATGTTCGGCGGGTCGCCGATCAGCGTCGCCGCGCCGCCGATGTTGGACGCCATCACCTCCGCGATCAGGAACGGGATCGGGTCGATGCCGAGCCGGTCGCAGACCAGCAGGGTGACCGGCGCGATCAGCAGCACCGTGGTGACGTTGTCGAGAAAGGCCGAGGCGATCGCGGTGATCAGCGTCAGCAGGATCATCACCCGCAGCGGCGACCCCTTGGCCCGTTTCGCCGCCCAGATCGCGACGTACTCGAAGACGCCGGTACGGCGCAGCACGCCGACGATCACCATCATGCCGAAGAGCAGGAAGATGACATCCCAGTCGACACCGGTCTCGTGCGAGTAGAACGCGTGCTCGGAGTCGGTGACGCCGAGCGCGAGCAGCACACCGGCGCCGCCGAGGGCGGCCATCAACTTGTGCGTCCACTCGGTCGCGATCAGCACGTACGCGGCGACGAAGACGATGATCGCGATGGCCGTCACCCGGCCACCCCGGCGTGGGTCAGTGCGGAGTGATCGCCAGTTCGAGCAGGCGGGAGGCGGTGATCGCGCCGATGATCTCGTGGTCGCGGGTGACGACCACCAGCGGGCACCTGAGCCGGGCCATGATCGCGGCGATCTCCAGGATCGTGTCGTCGTGGTTGACCACCGGGATCTCGGACGGCTCGTCCGGCAGCAGCTTGCGCACCGTCATCCCGGCGAGCTTGTCCGCGACCCGGTCGGCCAGCGACTCGTCGATCACCCGGGCCAGCGACGGGTCGTCCTGGACGTAGCTCGGCACCAGGAACCGGACCACCTGCGAGGCCGGGAGTACGGCGTACGGGCTGCCGTCCGGCCTGGTCACGATCAGCCCGGGCAGCCGCCGGGACGCGAGCAGCTCGACCGCCTGCCGCGCCTCGTCGTCCAGGCTGACCACCGGGAAGTCCTCGGCCATCTGCTCTCCGTGCACGCTTGCAGCGTACGCCGGGAACGGTGGAACGAGTGATGTCTCTCACAGCATCCTGACGGACCACGGCACCTCCCGGGGCAACGGCAGCGAGGCTCGCACCCGGTGTGGGGACGAGCATGCCGACCAGACTTCCCGGCGCACCGGGCCCAACCCTGCCGTAACCTGCCTGCCGGGGCAAACACCAACCGGTAGAATCTCGTGAGTTGGAACCGCCGCCCTGCCGGGTGGCGGAGGTGTGCCGGGAAGCCTGGTCGGCAAAGTGTCCGAACGACCCCCGACCGAAGGGCGCCTGACGATGAGCCAGACCCCGCGGATCCGGCAGAAGAAGCGCGCGTTCCCCCGCATCATGGGGCGGGAGCGGGCGATTCTCGCCGACACCCTGCGCGCCGAGACCACCGGCGGTCTGTTGCTGCTCGCGGCCGCCGTCGTCGCGCTCGTCTGGGCGAACTCGCCCTGGCAGGACGCGTACCACCACCTGCGCGACACCGAGATCGGTCCGCTGACCGTCGAGGCGTGGGCGTCCGACGGCGCGCTCACGCTGTTCTTCTTCCTGGCCGGCGTCGAGCTCAAGCGCGAACTCGTGGTCGGCACCTTGTCCCGGCTCAGCGAGGCGGTCGTGCCGGTGGTCGCCGCCGTGGCCGGAATGGTGCTTCCGGCAATCATCTACCTGGCGGTGAACCTGATCGCCGACGACGGCAGGCGGGAGGGCTGGGCGGTGCCGACGGCAACGGATATCGCGTTCGCCCTGGCCGTCCTGGCGATCGTCGGCTCGTCGCTGCCGAGTGCCTTGCGGGCGTTCCTGCTGACGCTGGCGGTGGTCGACGACTTCGGCGCGATCCTGGTGATCGCGGCGTTCTTCTCGCACGGGTTCCACCTGCTCGAGCTGCTCGCCGCGATCGCCCTGATCGCGGTCTGGTACCTGCTGCAGCGCCGCCGGGTCCGTACGCCGTTCCTCTACGTGCCGATCGCAATCGCCGCCTGGTGGTTCATGCACGAGTCGGGGATCCACGCCACCATCGCCGGGGTCGCGCTCGGCCTGGGCACCCGGGTGGTCGCGGACCCGGGTGAGGAGCACGCGCCGGCCGAGCGGATCGAGCACCGGCTGCGGCCGTGGTCGGCCGGGGTCGCAGTACCGCTGTTCGCGTTGTTCGCGGCGGGCGTGACGTTGAGCGGGAGCGCCGTACGGCAGCTGGTGACCGACCCGGTCGCGATCGGCGTGGTCGCCGGGCTGCTGCTCGGCAAGACGGCCGGGGTGTTCGGCGGCTCCTGGCTGACCGCGCGGTTCACCCGGGCCGAGCTGAACTCCGACCTGTCCTGGCGGGACGTCGGCGCGGTGTCGGTGCTGGCCGGGATCGGGTTCACGGTCGCGCTGCTGATCGCCCAACTGGCGTTCGCCGACGACGCCGCCCAGGTGGAGCGGGCGAAGGCCGCCGTACTGGTCGCGTCGTTGCTGGCCGCCCTGATCGCGGCGGTGCTGCTGTTCCGGCGCAATCGCGAGTACGCCGACTGACCTTCCCGGGTCGGGGGTACCCGTAGATCGGGACGGACGGCGGTAGTGTCAAGGGACGCAGCGGAAGGAGTGCCATGTCGATGGGGCCGAACGGGAGTGAGCCCACGGTCGGGCAGCTCGTCGCGAACGCCAGCAAGGATCTGTCCAGCCTGGTCCGCGGTGAGGTCGAGCTGGCGAAGACCGAGCTGAAGAAGACCGCGGTGGCGGCCGGGACCGGGGCCGGCATGTTCGGCGGTGCTGCCTTCCTGGCCCTGCTGGCGATCATCCTGCTGTCCATCGCGGCGGCGTACGGGTTGACCGCCCTCGGGCTGCACCCGGCGCTGGCTTTCCTGATCGTCGCCGTGTTCTACCTGCTGGTCGCCGCGGTGCTGGCGTTGCTCGGCAGGCGCTCGCTCGCCAAGGCCAAGGGGCCGCAGCGCGCGATCGAGACCTCGAAGGAGTCGGTCGAGGTACTGAAGGCGATCGGCAAGGGTGACGAGACCGAGCAGACCGAACTGAAGAGCGTGCGGCGCTGAGCCCGGCCGGTGTCGTCGACCTGCTGGTCGACGGGCCCTGGTCGCACTCACTGGTGGCGGCCAACGGGGCCCGGTTCCACGTCGCGGAGTGCGGGCCGGCGGACGGACCGCTGGTGCTGTTCCTGCACGGCTTCCCCGAGTTCTGGTGGGCCTGGCGCCATCAGCTGCCGGTCGTCGCCGCCGCCGGATACCGCGCGGTCGCGATGGACCTGCGCGGGTACGGCGCCAGTGACAAGACCCCCCGTGGTTACGACCCCTACACAGCCGCCGCGGACGTGTCCGGTGTCATCCGGTCCCTCGGGGCCACGGACGCTGTCGTCGTCGGGCACGGCTGGGGCGGCTTCATCGGCTGGTCGGCCGCCGTACTCGCACCGCGACAGGTCCGCGGGCTCGCGGCGGTCTCGGCGCCGCACCCGTTGGTGCTGGCCAGGTCCGGTCAGGCGAAGGCGCTGACCCACACCGCCTGGTTCCAGCTGCCGATCTTTCCCGAACGTCGTCTGCTCGCGCACGACGGCCTCCACATCGAGCGTCTGCTGCGCGCCTGGTCCGCGCCTGGTGGCACGTTCCCGGACGCCGAGTCGTCCCGCAGGTACCGCGCTGCCCTGCAGGTGTGGCCGGCGCCGCACTGTGCGCTCGAGTACCACCGCTGGTTCGTCCGCTCCCGGCTGCGGCCCGACGGTCGCAAGTACTCGGCCAGGATGCGTACGCCGGTCGCCGTACCCGTGCTGCAGGTCCATGGAGCCCAGGACCCGGCGGTGTCCCCGACCGCGGTGACCCCACCACACCTGGTCGCGGCCCCGCTCCGGCACGAGTTCCTCACCCCGGCCGGCCACTTCCCGCACGAAGAGGTCCCGGACCTGTTCAACACCCTGATCGTGGACTGGCTGGCGTCTTTCCGGACATGACGCAGCTCACCGGGATCTTCTGGTGCACCGGGCCGACCGTGCCGGTCACCACCCACCCGGCCCCCTGCTTCTCGAGCCGGTAGGTCGCCCAGTGGCCGTAGCTGCACATGCGCTCGATGCCGACTGCGACCTCCTTGTGGTCGCCCTTGTCGATCACCGGACCGACCGTGACCTCCCCGAGCGCCTGGTCCGCGCACGTGTCCGCGCTGGTGCGGGTGGAGCCCCAGGCGACAGTGACCACCCTGCCGACCAGCTGGACGATCTTGTCCTTGTCCGCTGCGGTGAAGGTCGGAACGGCGCTGTCCCGTTTCGCCTGGGTGACGATGACGGTCTGATCCAGCAAAACCAGTGACTGCCAGCCCTGCGGCGGCTTGTACTGCTGTGCGCCGGCCAGGATCGCAGCCGCCCAGATCTGGGCGTTCTCGGACGCACCCGCGGTCGCCCCGGCGTCCACGATCCCGGTCGTGTTCGAGCTCGCCACCGGATCCGCGTCGCGGTCGCGAGTGACGCCGTACACGGTGCCTGCCAGGACGACGAGCACCGCCGCCGCTGCCATCAGGATCGGCGCCAGCGGACGCCGATGCTTGGTTGCCTTCGGCAAGTTGTCGACCAGCGGCTCCTTGTCTGCGAAGGTCTCCCGGAGCAGGCGCTCGAGCTCTTCGTCGGTCAGCCTGGCCATTAGCGCTCCTCCTCAGCAGGCAGGGTGTCCCGCAGTGTCGCCAGCCCGCGGGCCGCGTTGGACCGGACCGTCCCGGGCGCGCACCCGAGTACGGCGGCGATCTCGGCGTCCGGCAGGTCTTCGTAGTACCTCAGGACGAGTACGGCGCGTTGCTGCCGCGGCAAGGTCGCGAGTAGTCGCCAGGCGGTGTCCTGCAGGGCCTGGCGGGCGCCGATGTCCTCAGTCGAGGGCAGGTCGACCGGCTCGGCGACCGGCAGCTCCCGGTTCTTCAGCAGGCGGCGCCAGCTGAGGAACTCGTTGACCACCATCGTCCGCAAATAGGCCTCGGGGTTGTCCAGCGACTGGATCCGGTCCCACTTGCGGTGCGCCCGGGCGAACACCGTCTGGACCAGGTCCTCGGCGCTGTGCACGCCCCCGGTCAGCATCAGGCCGAGCCGCAGCAGCCGCCGCTCGGTCGAGACCACCAACTCGTCGAACGACAACGTCCCCTCCGTCGTCACCGTCATACTCCTAGAACGCGGTGGCGGCGCGGATCTGCTGCATGTCAGGTGCAGGTTCTCGTGTCAGGTGCAGGTTCTCGTGGAAACTTCCTGGGTGGCGGTCGCGCCTTCGCGGGCGTCGTCGGAGACCTGCTCGGCGGTGAGCACGTAACCGGTCCGGTTGTCCTCGACCGAGGCCGCGAACACCACGCCGTACACAGTGCCCTTGTTGGACAGCAGCGGACCTCCGGAGTTGCCGGGGCGGACCGAGGCCCAGATCGAGAACGCCTCCCGGGTGACCGTCCGGTCGCCGTAGATGTCCGGGCCGCGGAGGCGCTCCTCGGACCGGATCCGGGCCGGCTCGGAGTCGAACGGGCCGTTCTCCGGGTAGCCGAGGACGACGGCCGGGTCGTCCGCCTTGCCGGTGAAGTCGAACGGCAGCGGCTTGGTGGTCAGCTTCGGCACGTACAGCACCGCGATGTCGACCTCGGGGTCGAACACCACCACGGACGCCTCGTACGACTGCCCGTCCACCTCGACCTGCGGCGAGCCGACGCCGGCGACCACGTGCGCGTTCGTCATCACCCGCTGCGGCGCGTAGACGAACCCGCTGCCCTCCAGACCGCGCGAGCAGTTGGCCACCCCGGTGATCTTGGCGATCCGGCTGTACGCCGCCCGGACGGCCGGCTGCCGGGAGATCTCGCCGTCCGGCGGCTGCGTCTCCCGGATCCGCTCCGGCACGAACGGGTCCAGGAACCGCGGGAACAGATCGGTGTTGACCACGTCGTTGAACGCCTGCAACGCCTGGTCGGCGCGGTTCGGCAGCACCTCGTCGACCTTCGCCAGCACCTGCGAGCCACGCACCGCCGACGTCACGCTCGGGATCCGGGCGCCGCTCACCGCCACGCCGAGCACCCAGGACACGATCAGCACCGAGACCGCGGCCAGCGCGGCCCCGCCGAGCGCGTCGACCGCCTTCACCGGCGTCCAGGAGATCTTGTTTCTCAGCCTGGACCCGAGGACGGCGCCTATCGTGCGGCCGATCGAGGCCAGGATCACCACCAGCACCAGCGCCGCGAACGACACCGAGACGCTCGGGGAGAAGTTGTCCAGCACCCGGGGCACCACCCAGACGCCGACCGCGGCGCCGCCGAGCAGGCCCAGCGTGGCGCACGCGCCCAGCACGAACCCCTCGATGTACCCGGAGATCGCCACCAGCCCGGTGATGATCAGCAGCGCGTAGTCGAGCTTGCTCACTCCACACCTTCCGACTGGACACCCTCAGACCGGCCGAGGTCGTGCTCGATGGCGGTCATCCGCCGCACTTCCTCCGGCCGCCGTCCCTCACTCCGCCAGGCCGCCTCGACCAGCCGGTCGGGCAACGGTACGACGACGGAGGGGTCCCAGTCGCGCGACCAGCCACCGAGGACGAGCAATTTGTCCAGCAGACCGGCGGTGAAACCCCAGATGTAGAGGTCACCGACGGTGAACGCCGGGCCGGTGAACCCGGACGGGTGCAGGCAGCTGATCCGGTTCGCCGGGTCGGCCAGCGCCTGCACGGACACGGTGTGGACCGACGCGACCTCGGCCGGGTCGACCACCGCCACCGGCGACGGCTCCCGCCACCAGCCCAGCACCGGTGACACTCCGAAGTTGCTCACCGGCACCCACAGCGCCGGCCAGACCGCGAACGGCACCACCCCGGCCGGGTCCAGCCCGGTCTCCTCCTCGGCCTCGCGCAGCGCGGTCCGCACCAGGCCCGGCTCGCCGGTCCCGTCCTCCGGGTCGACACCGCCGCCGGGGAACGCCATCTGCCCGGCATGCCGGCGCAACGTCCAGGCCCGCTCGGTCAGCAGCACCTCCGGCCCGTCGTTGCCCTCAGCAAGCAAGATCAGTACGGCGGACTTGCGCACCGACGGATCGTCCGGCGGCAGGAACCTCGACAACTGCGCCGGGTCCACCTCCTCCGACGCCGTGGCCAACGGCTTCAGCCACTCCGGGATCTCGACACCCTCGAAGGTCATGGGGCCACTCCGAGCTTGTCCTTCACCAGCTGGTCGAGCTGCTGCTGCGAGGTGAGCACACCACGATGCACGTGGACGACGGCGCCGTCCTTGTCGACGAAGGCGGTCAGCGGCGGGCCGCCGATCCGCAGCGCCTGCTGGATCGTCTTGTCCTGGTCGACCAGGTGCGGGTAGGCCAGCCCCTCGTCGGTCGCGAACTTCACCGCCAGCTCGGGCCGCGGGTCGGCGTAGTCGATCCCGAGCATCTGCACCTTCCCGGTCTTCGCCAGCGCAGCCAGGTACGGCGCTTCGTCGCGGCACGGACCGCACCACTGGGCCCAGACGTTGACGACTAGCGGGCCCCGGAGGTCGGCCAGCCGGATGTCCGGGCCCTCGCCGAGGCACCGCAGGCTGACGTCGGGCAGTCCGTTGCTGACCGGAGGCTTGGACGGTGTCGACGGGCAGGCCGAGACCTTGGCCGAGTTGTTGGCCGTTGTGCCGGTCGTCGAGGACTGGGAGCCGTCGGCCGGCTCGGATCCGCACGACGCCAGGACCAGTCCGGCGACGAGCCAGCTGGTCGCGCAGAGCGTCGTACGGAGTCTCACGCCGGGACCTTCACCAGCTTCGCGGCGACCACGGGGTCGGTCGGGCCGGCGCCGTACGACGGGCACCACTGGGCGATCGGGCAGGCGCCGCAGGCCGGCTTCTTGGCGTGGCAGCGGCGGCGGCCGTGGAAGATCAGCCGGTGCGACAGCATCGTCCAGTCCTTCTTCGGGAACAGCGCGCCGATCAGGTGCTCGACCTTGACCGGGTCCTCCTCGGTGGTCCAGCCGAACCGGCGGACCAGGCGGCCGAAGTGGGTGTCGACGGTGATCCCGGGGACCCCGAAGGCGTTGCCGAGGACCACGTTCGCCGTCTTCCGGCCGGTGCCGGGCAGCTTCACCAGCTCCTCCAGCCTGCCCGGCACGACGCCGTCGTACTCGTCGACCAGGGCCTGGCCGAGCTTCATCACGCTGTTGGTCTTGGCCCGGAAGAAGCCGGTCGGCTTCAGGATCGCCTCCAGCTCCTCCCGGTCGGCCTCCGCGTAGGCCTGGGCGGTCGGGTACTTGGCGAACAGCGTCGGAGTCACCTTGTTCACCATCACGTCGGTGGTCTGGGCCGACAGGATGGTGGCCACCAGCAACTCGAGCGGGTTGGTGAAGTCCAGCTCGCAGTGAGCGTCCGGATACGTCTCGGTGAGCACCTTGTGCATCTTGCGGGCCCGGCGCACCAGCTGGGTGTGGGTCTCACCGGTGTAGACCGGCGCCTTGCGGGGCAGCTTCAGCGGCACCTCGACGACGGGGTCCGCGACACGCTGGGATGGCATGGAGGCAAGCCTACGTGGCGGCGCCGACACCTGAGGGGCTACGGTTTTGGGGCAACCGGGCGGTAACGGCCCGGTGCCGGGCGAGGCCGGACCCCGCCCGTCAGCCGTGGTCGAAGGTCCGAGGAGGCCCAAAGTGGATGCCGCAGTGCTCCGACAGGCACCGCTGTTCAGTCAGCTCGACGACGAGGCAGCCGACGCGCTGGCCGCGTCGATGACCGAGAACCGGCTGCGCCGCGGCCAGGTCCTGTTCCACGAAGGCGACTCCGGTGACCGGCTGTTCGTCGTGGTCGAGGGCAAGGTCAAGCTGGGCCGCACCTCCGCCGACGGCCGGGAGAACCTGATCGCCGTGCTCGGCCCGGGCCAGATGTTCGGCGAGCTCTCGCTGTTCGACCCGGGTCCGCGGTCCGCCACCGTGACCGCGGTGACCGACGCGTCAATGATGTCGCTGACCCACGACGAGCTGCTGCGCTGGCTGGCCGGCCGCCCCGAGGTGGCCCGCGGCCTCCTGCTCCAGCTGGCGTCCCGGCTGCGCAAGGTCTCCGACGTGGTGGCCGACCTGGTGTTCTCCGACGTACCCGGCCGGGTCGCCAAGGCCCTGCTCGACCTGGCCAGCCGCTTCGGCCGCACCGCCGACGACGGCGTCCACGTGCACCACGACCTGACCCAGGAGGAGCTGGCCCAACTCGTCGGCGCCTCCCGCGAAACCGTCAACAAGGCCCTAGCCGACTTCGCCTCCCGAGGCTGGGTCCGCCTAGAACCCCGCTCCGTCGTCCTCCTGGACGTAGACCGCCTCCAACGCCGAGCCCGCTAACCCCTGCCCCAACCCCGCGCGACTCCACCCCGCGCGACTCCACCCCGCGCGACTCCACCCCGCCGCGACTCCACCCCGCCGCGGCACCACCCCGCGCGGCACCACGCCCGCCCGCCCCTGGCCCACTTCGAGCGGATATCCACTTGGAGTGGGGGTTCTCCGCTCGTACACGAGGGGAGAACCCTGGCGTCAGCCGGATATCCGCTCGAACGAGGCGCAGCCGGGCGGCCGAGGAGCGGGGCGTCGAACGAGGCGCGCGGCCGGCCGGGCGGCTGAGGAGCGGGTGGCGTCGAGCGGGTGGCGAGGAGCGGGGGCGTCGAGCGGGTGGCGTACGGCGTCAGGCGGCTCGGGCGGGGCCTGTGAGCGCTCTCCCGATGGTGCCCGCCAGGTGGGCCGGACGCTCGAGGTCGGCCCAGTCAGCTCGGACCACGGTGAGGCCGAGGGCCCGTAACCGGTCCTCGCGGCGCTTCTCGCGGACCAGCACCTCCGGCGATCCGCCGCCGTACTTGAGCATGCCGTCGAATTCGACCACCGTGTCGTACGCCGGGAAGTGGAAGTCGACACGCCCGACAAACCCGTCGGCGTCGTGCAGCTCGGCCTGAAGAACCGGCGTCGGCAGACCGTACTCGTGCAGCAGGACCCGCAGGCGCGACTCACCGACCGACTCCGACAGCCGATTTCCGAAGCGCAACGCCGCCCGCGCGTTCGGACTTCCGGGCCAGAACTCGGAGACGTGCAGCAGGCGGCGGACGTCCGCATCACTGACCTCGTACTCACGGAGTGCAGCGTCGACACCCACGACGGCCGCCTCGAACGACGTCGTACAGGCTGACTCGACGGCGGCGCGAAGTGGGCTCGTCACCAGCCGGCCTTCGACCTCGGCCAGGTCAGCGGTTGCCAGCTTCCCGAGGTGATGCTGAACGCCCGCGACGACTCCACCGGACTGCCCATCTAGACGTGTGACGTGCACCCTGCTGAGGTCCAGCCCCCAGCGCGGTAGACGGTGCAGCACGAGCGACGATTGATGGCTGACCACAACAGACCCGGTTCGTAGCGAGTTCATGACCGCATGGATCTGCCGGCGATGGTCCCACTCCGCGCGCTCCCAAGGTTGCAGCGCGGAGAGATCCACCCGCTCGGCGTACTGTCCACGCCGGATCCGCTGCCAGCGGCCGTCGCTGAGCCGGCGAACGATCTGGTCGAGGGTGTATCCACACGCCAACGCCTGGGCACGACTGAACACGCCGCCTTGTCGCCCCGCGAGCAGCTCGAGCATCCGATTCACCCCGCCAGCATCTGCCACCCGACGCCGGTTCTGCCCCCGCATTCCCCAATCTGTGGAAATCCAGCCCGAGTGGACATCCCCTCGAGGTGTGGGTTCTCTGCTCGCAGACGAGGGGAGAACCCACGACACCCGGGGTTATCCCCTCAGGTAGTCCAACTGGGCTCGGACGGAGCGTTCGGCGGCGGGCCAGAGGGTGGGGGGTACGTCGGCGTAGACGTGGGCGACGATGGCTTCGGGGGTGGTGTGGCCGGCGGTCAGGGCTGCGCGGACCTGGTCGAGGCGTTCCTGGCGGTGGTTGACGTAGTAGGTGAGGACGTCGGTCGGGTCGTCGATGACGGGGCCGTGGCCGGGGAGCAGACGCTCGACGCCGGCGGCCGAGTTGGCGAAGGCCAGCAGGCGGTCGAGGGAGTCGAGGTAGGGGCCGAGGGCACCGTCCGGGTGGGCGACGACCGACGTACCGCGGCCGAGGACGGTGTCGCCGGTCAGCAGCGAGCCGTCCTGCGGGAGCCAGAAGCAGACCGAGTCCATCGTGTGGCCGGGGGTCGGGAGGACCTCGATGCGGAGGCCGCCGACCGTGATCACGTCGCCTTCGTTCAGGCCGTGGGCGCGATCGGTGGGCAGCCGGTACGCCGGGTCGACCGCTCGAACCCCGCACCCGGCCTGGTTCGCGAACCAGGCGGCGCCTTCGGAGTGGTCCGGGTGCTTGTGCGTCAGCAGTACGACGGCCACCTTGCCGGCCTGGTCGAGCACAGCCCGCAGGTGGTCCTCCAGCATCGGACCTGGGTCCACCACCACCGACTCGTCCGCCCCCGGCGCCCGCAGGATCCAGGTGTTGGTCCCATCCAGCGTCATCAGCCCGGGGTTGTCCGCACGCACCAGCGTCGCGAGGTCGGTCATGTGGTCTCCAGGTAGGCCTGGGTGCCTTTGATGCGGATGGTCGGCATGATGGCGCGGATCTCGCGGTTGGCGGCGGCGGTGAGGATTCCCCCCACGTCGTCGTACGGCGTGAGGTCGCGGCAGCACACGTACGTCGGGGGGAGCATCAGCAGATCGCCTGAGTCGACCGCTGCGACGGCGTCCGCCGGGCGCATCCAGGCGACCTGGTCGGACTCGCTCGTCACGTCGCGGGTCACCTGCCCGGCCGGGAGTGCGGCGACGAAGAAGCGGGTGTCGTACCGCCGGGGCTCGAACTCCGGTGTGATCCAGTGCGCCCATGGCCCGAGCAGGTCCGCGCGCAGGACCAGCCCGCGCCGGTGCAGGAAGTCCGCGAACCCGATCTCCCGCGCCTCCAGCGCGACCCGGTCCGCCTCCCAGTCGTCGCCGGTGGTGTCACCGACGACGGACGAGGTGGACGGACCGGCCAGCAGCACGCCCGACTCCTCGAACGTCTCCCGCACCGCGGCCGCGACGTACGCCGACGCCGTCTGCTCGTCGCACCCCAGCCGATCCGCGAACCAGGCCGGCGCGGGCCCGGACCACGAGTCGGCCACGGTCGAGTCGGTCGCGTCCACCCGGCCGCCCGGGAAGACCGTCATACCGGCCGCGAACGCCATCGTCCGCTGCCGCCGGAGCAGGTAGACCTCCGGTCCGGCGGCAGTGTCGCGGAGCAGGATCACCGTCGAGGCCGGACGCGGCTCGGCCGGCGTCCGGCCCTCGCGGGCGAACTCCAGCGCGGCCGACGCCATCCGGCCGGACAGCAACTCGGACTTCAGGTTGCGGACCATGCGACGGTCAGGCGACCTCGACGATCAGCTCGACCTCGACCGGCGCGTCCAGCGGCAGCACCGGGACGCCGACCGCGCTCCGGGCGTGCTGGCCGGCCCCGCCGAACACCTGGCCGAACAGCTCCGAGGCGCCGTTGGCGACCTGCGGCTGGCCGGTGAAGTCGGACGTGGACGCGATGAACGCGACCGCCTTGACGATCCGCTGCACGTTCGCGAGGTCACCGATCTCGGCCTTGACCGCGGCCAGCGCGTTCAGCGCGCACTGCTGCGCGCACTCGCTCGCGACCTCGGCGGTGACGGCGTCGCCGACCTTGCCGGTGGCGATCAGGGTGCCCTCGCGCAGCGGCAGCTGACCGGAGGTGTAGACCAGGTTCCCGGTCCGTACGGCGGGGACGTAGGCGGCGACCGGCTTGGCCACCTCGGGCAGCTTCAGGCCGAGCTCGGCGAGCTTCTCCTCGGGGTGGCTCATTTGTCCTCGATCTCCCGCTTCAGGTAGGCGACCAGGGACTCCGGGTTCGGGCCTTGGACGACCTGGACCAGCTCCCAGCCGTCCTGGCCGAAGTTGTCCAGGATCTCCTTGGTCGAGTGGACCAGCAGCGGCGCGGTGAAGTACTCGAACTTCTTCATGAAGGGGACTCTAACGGGCTCCTCATCCGGTGTGCTGTGGGCCACGTCCTACCCTGGACCGTATGGCGAGGCTGCACGTGGTCACCGGCAAAGGTGGCACCGGGAAGACGACTGTTGCAGCGGCCATGGCGCTGTCCCTGGCCGACCAGGGCAAGCGCGTCCTGCTCGTCGAGGTCGAGGGCCGGCAGGGCATCGCCCAACTGTTCGACGTGCCGCCCCTGCCGTACGTCGAGCGCCGGATCGCCCACGGTCCGGGCGGCGGCGAGGTGTACGCGCTGGCCGTGGACGCCGAGGCGGCGCTGCTGGAGTACCTCGACATGTACTACCACCTCGGCCGCGCCGGGAAAGCGCTCGACAAGGTGGGCGCCATCGACTTCGTCACGACGATCGCCCCTGGGCTGCGCGACGTCCTGCTGACCGGCAAGGTCTACGAGGCGACCCGGCGGAAGTCGCACGGCCGGCTCGCGTACGACGCCGTCGTGCTGGACGCACCGCCGACCGGCCGGATCGCGCCGTTCCTGAACGTGAACCACGAGGTCGCCGATCTGGCCAAGGTCGGGCCGATCCGGAACCAGGCCGACGCGATCATGGGCATGCTGCGCTCGGACGTGACCCGGATCCACCTGGTCACGCTGCTCGAGGAGATGCCGGTCCAGGAGACGCTGGACGCGGTCGAGCAGCTGGAGGCGCTGGACCTGCGGATCGGGTCGATCGTGGTGAACATGGTCCGCAACAGCCCGCTGGACGACGACGCGCTCGCCCTTGCGGTGAAGGAAGAACTGCCCACGACCGAGCTCAGCAAGGGCTTGCGCTCGGCCGGTGTCGCGGTCAGCAAGCACCTCGTCGCGACGTTGGCCGCGGAGGCGCACGACCACGCCGTCCGGGTCGGGCTGGAACGCGAGAACCGCGACCGGATAGATGCTTTGGGCAAGCAGGTCACCCAGCTGCCGCTGCTGCCGGACGGTATCGACCAAGGCGCCCTGTTCGACCTGGCTGAGGAGTTGCGCGCGTGACGGACCTGGATCTGGATGCGCTGATCGACGATCCTGGGACGCGCATCGTCGTGACCTGCGGCGCAGGTGGGGTCGGCAAGACGACTACGGCCGCCGCGCTGGGCCTGCGGGCGGCGGAGCGCGGGCGGAAGGTCGTCGTACTGACGATCGATCCGGCCCGGCGGCTGGCGCAGTCGCTCGGGCTGACCGAGCTCGACAACACCCCGCGGGCGGTCGCGCAGGTGAACGCCACGAACGGCGGCCGGCTGGACGCGATGATGCTGGACATGAAGCGGACCTTCGACGAGGTCGTGCTCGCCCACGCGACCCCGGAGAAGGCCGAGCAGATCCTGGCGAACCCGTTCTACCAGGCGCTGTCGTCGTCGTTCGCCGGGACGCAGGAGTACATGGCGATGGAGAAGCTCGGGCAGCTGCACAAGCAGGCCGAGCAGTCCGGAGACTGGGACCTGATCGTGGTGGACACGCCACCGTCGCGGTCCGCGCTGGACTTCCTGGACGCGCCGGAGCGGCTGGCGTCGCTGCTGGAGGGACGGTTCCTGCGGTTGCTGCTGGCGCCGGCCCGCGGGCCGTTCCGGCTGATGTCGGCCGGCGTGAACATGGCGATGTCCGTGATGAACAAGGTGCTCGGCGCTCAGGTGCTGACCGACGTCCAGACGTTCGTGGCTGCCTTCGACACGTTGTTCGGCGGCTTCCGGCAGCGGGCCGAGCAGACGGTGGCGCTGCTGCGGGAGCCGCACACCGCGTTCCTGGTGGTCGCCGCTCCGCAGAACGACGCGCTGCGGGAAGCGTCGTACTTCGCCGAGCGTTTGCGTGAGGAGAGCATGCCGCTGGCCGGCGTCGTCCTGAACCGGGTGACGAACACCCACGCTCCGGATCTGTCGGCCGAGCGGTCACTCGCCGCAGCGGAGCGGCTCGAGGAGGCGGACAAGTCGCCGCTGACGGCCGCCGTACTGCGGTTGCACGCGGACAAGATGCAGCAGGTCGTCGGCGACCACAAGCGGGCCGACCGGTTCCGCCGCGGCCACCGCTCGATCCCGACCGTCGAGGTCCCGGCCCTGGCCGACGACGTCCACGACCTCACCGGTCTACGCCAGATCGGCGACCTCCTCACCGCCTGAGTTCACCCACAGCGAACGCCGGGAATTACTTGCTTACACCCATGGTTGAGCCTGTCAGACTCAATCTTGAAAAGGGTGTGACAGCGTGACCGATACGTTGAATCTTCCTGTCCTGCCGCTGGACGACGCCGTGGTCCTGCCGGGAATGGTCGTGCCGGTCCGGTTGGCCGACACCGAGGCCCGGGCCGCGATCGACGCCGCGCAGGCAGCCGGCCAGGACCAGGTCCTGCTGGTGCCGCGGCTGGACGGGAAATATGCCAAGGCCGGGACGCTCGGTGAAATCGAGCAGATCGGCCGGCTGCCGGGCGGAGCCCAGGCGGCCGTCATCCGTGGGACCTCCCGGGTCCTGATCGGCGCCGGGACCACCGGTCCGGGCGCCGCGCTCTGGGTCGGCGCGACCGTGCTGCACGAGATCACCGACACCCGGTCGGCCGAGCTCGCCCGCGAGTACAAGACCCTGGTGACGTCGGTGCTGCAGCGGCGCGGCGCCTGGCAGGTCATCGACTCCGTGAAGCAGGTGAACGACCCGGCGGAGCTGTCCGACCTGGCCGGCTACGCGTCGTACCTGACGAACGAGCAGAAGTCCTGGCTGGTGGAGAACGCGAACGTCTCCGAGCGGCTGGAGAAGCTGATCGGCTGGGTGAAGGACCACCTGGCCGAGCTCGAGGTCTCCGAGACGATCCAGAAGGACGTCCAGGAGGGTATGGAGAAGCAGCAGCGGGAGTTCCTGCTGCGCCAGCAGATGGCCGCGATCCGCAAGGAGCTGGCCGAGCTGGACGGCAAGGCCGAGTCCGAGGAAGAGGACTACCGGGCCCGGGTCGAGGCCGCCGATCTGCCCGAGCACGTCCGCAAGGCCGCGCTCGCCGAGGTCGACAAGCTGGAGCGGACCGCGGAGCAGTCCCCCGAGGTCGGCTGGATCCGGACCTGGCTGGACACGGTGCTGGAGATGCCGTGGAACGAGCGCACCGAGGACAGCTACGACATCCGGGAGTCCCGGGCCGTGCTGGACGCGGACCACGCCGGCCTGGACGACGTGAAGGAGCGCATCACCGAGTACCTGGCCGTACGGCGTCGCCGCGCGGACCGTGGTCTCGGAGTGGTCGGTGGCCGCCGCAGTGGCGCCGTACTGGCCCTGGTCGGTCCTCCTGGCGTGGGTAAGACCTCGCTGGGCGAGTCCGTGGCTAGGGCGATGGGCCGGAAGTTCGTCCGGGTCGCGCTGGGCGGTGTCCGGGACGAGGCCGAGATCCGCGGTCACCGCCGGACGTACGTCGGCGCGCTGCCCGGCCGGATCGTGCGGGCCATCACCGAGGCGGGTTCGATGAACCCCGTCGTACTGCTGGACGAGATCGACAAGGTGGGTGCGGACTACCGGGGCGACCCGACGGCCGCGCTGCTGGAGGTCCTGGACCCGGCGCAGAACCACACCTTCCGGGACCACTACCTGGAGGTCGAGCTGGACCTGTCCGACGTGGTCTTCCTGGCCACGGCGAACGTGCTGGACTCCATCCCGGCGCCGCTGCTGGATCGGATGGAGCTGGTGCAGCTGGACGGGTACACCGAGGACGAGAAGGTCGTCATCGCCCGTGACCACCTGCTCCCGCGTCAGCTGGAGCGGGCGGGCCTGACGGCGGACGAGGTGGCCCTCGACGACTCGGCGCTGCGGCTGCTGGCCGGCGAGTACACGCGAGAGGCCGGCGTACGGCAGCTGGAGCGGTCGATCGCCCGCGTCCTGCGGAAGGTGACGGCGAAGCTTGCCCTGGGCGACGACCCGGGCTCGCTGACCATCGGCTCGGGTGACCTGAAGCGGTACCTGGGTTCGCCGAAGTTCAGTCCGGAGTCGGCCGAGCGTACGGCGCTTCCGGGTGTGGCGACCGGGCTCGCGGTGACCGGTGCGGGTGGTGACGTGCTCTTCGTCGAGGCGTCGCTGGCCGACAAGGAGACCGGCGCGACCGGAGTCACGCTGACCGGACAGCTCGGTGACGTGATGAAGGAGTCGGCGCAGATCGCCCTGTCGTACCTGCGCTCGCACGGCGCGGAGCTGGGGCTGCCGGTCGGTGACCTGGCCGAGCGGAACGCCCACATCCACGTCCCGGCGGGCGCCGTACCGAAGGACGGGCCGTCGGCGGGTGTCACGATGACGACCGCGCTGGCGTCGCTACTGTCCGGGCGGCCGGTCCGCTCGGAGGTCGCGATGACCGGTGAGGTGTCGCTGACCGGACGGGTGCTCCCGATCGGTGGGGTGAAGCAGAAGCTGCTCGCCGCACACCGGGCCGGGCTGACCACGATCCTGATCCCGAAGCGGAACGAGCCGGACCTGGAGGACGTGCCGGAGTCGGTGCTGGCGGAGCTGACGGTGCACCCGGTCAGCGACGTCCGCGAGGTGCTGGACCTGGCACTGGAACCGGCTCAGGTCGAGGCGCACCAGTACGCGGCCTGATCGTCGTACGAACTGAGGGCCCGGGCATTGTGCCCGGGCCCTCATCCTTTCGGATGAACTTCCGGGGAACGCGCCGCGGAGCGTGACCGAGGTCACACTCGCCGCGGTAATCCAACAGGCCGATCCCGTAGTCTCTATGATCATGCGCGTCAGGGAGAAGGGCGACCGGGGAGTCGTCCAGTCGGTGGTTCTGTTCCTCGGGGTGAGCGTGTTGTCGGGGGCCCTGGCCGCCGGTCTCGCGATCCCGTTCGCCGGGCTCGCCGGCTTCACCACCGAGAAGACCCACGACACGTTGCAGGACCTGCCGCAGCAGTTCGACGAGGTGCCGCTCAAGCAGAAGAGCACCATCCTGGCCGCCGACGGGTCGCTGATCGCCACCCTGGCCGAGCAGAACCGGGTGCCGGTCAAGCTCACCCAGGTCGCGCCGATCATGCAGAAGGCGATCGTCGCGATCGAGGACGACCGGTTCTACGAGCACGGCGCGCTGGACCTCAAGGGCACGCTGCGGGCGCTGATGCGGAACCAGACCGAGGGCTCGGTGCAGCAGGGTGGTTCGAGCATCACCCAGCAGTACGTGAAGATGAGCCTGGTCGAGAAGGCGAACACGCCCGAGGAGGTCGCGGCCGCGACGGCCGAGACCTACCAGCGCAAGGTCGCCGAGCTCCGGTACGCGATCGCGGTCGAGAAGCAGTACTCGAAGAACGAGATCCTCGAGAAGTACCTGAACCTGGCCAACTTCGGTGACGGCGCCTGGGGGATCGAGGCCGCCGCCCTGCACTACTTCCGGGTGCACGCCTCCCAGCTGACCCTGCCGCAGGCCGCGCTGCTGGCCGGCCTGGTGAAGAACCCGACCGGGTACGACCCGACCAACGACATGAAGCGCGCCAAGGACCGCCGCGACGTGGTCATCAAGCGGATGCTCGAGCTGAAGGTCATCTCGGTCGCCCAGGCCAACGCGGCCCTCAAGACCCCGGTCATCGACCCGGCCAAGGTCTCCCCCAACAAGCTCGGCTGCGCCAACGGCCCGTACCCGTTCTACTGCGAGTTCGTCGTCTCCGAACTGGAGAAGAACCCGGCGTTCGGCAAGACCAAGACGGACCGGGCCAACTACCTGAAGACAGCCGGCCTCACCATCCGCACGTCACTGGACCCGAAGACCCAGGCGGCCGCGCAGAGGTCGATCGACCAGCACTCCAGGCCCACCGACAAGGCGATCGCGGCGATCACGATCGTCGAGCCGGGCACCGGTCTGGTGAAGGCGATGGTGCAGAGCCGTAAGTACGGCAACAAGCGGGGCCAGTCGTCGTACAACTACAACGTCGTGAAGTCGTACCCGGGTGGGTACGGCGGCTTCCAGATCGGCTCGACGATGAAGGCCATCACGGTGGCCGCGGCGATCCAGAAGGGCTTCCCGCTCAACTACAAGATCAACTCGCCCAACACGATCGACCTGACCCGGAAGAAGTTCAGCACCTGCGACGGGTCGACCGAGTCGTTCGACCGCTACACGCCGAGCAACTCCACCGAGAACGTGCCGGTGCCGACCATGATCCAGGCGGCGCAGAGGTCGACGAACACCTACTTCCTGCAACTCTCCCAGCAGACCGGCCTCTGCCCGATCGCCAAGATCGCCGCCAGCCTGGGCCTGTACGACGCCCAGACCAGCGAGCCGCTCAAGCAGGTCGTGTCGATGACCCTGGGCGTCGACACCGTCAGCCCGCTCCAGTTGGCCGGCGCGTACGCCGCCTTCGCCGCCCGTGGCATGTACTGCTCGCCATGGCTGGTCACCACGATCAAGAACGCGGCAGGCAAGTCGGTGAGCACTCCCGGCGCGGACTGCAAGCAGGCCCTCGCCCCGGAGGTGGCCGACGGCGTGAACGCGGTGCTGCACCAGGTCATGGAACCGGGCGGCACTGGCTCGAGGCTGAAGTTCGGCAAGAGTGACCTGGCCGGCAAGACCGGAACCATCCAGGAAGCCAAGGCGGTGTGGTACGCGGGCTACTCCTCGAAGCTCGCCGCGGCCGCCGTGGTCGCCGACGCCTCTCCGCCGTACGACGAACTGGTCGGACAGACCCTCGACGGCCAGGTGATCCGCGACGCCTCGGGTTCCGGCACCGCCGGTCCGCTCTGGATGACGGCGATGCAGGGTGCGTTGCAGGGCTACCCGACGACGAAGTTCGTCGCGCCGTCGGACAAGACCATGCGCGGTGACGTCAAGGACCTGCCGTTCGTGAACGGGATGAACCCCGAGGACGCCGCCAACAGGCTCCGCCAGGCCGGCTTCCAGGTCGCGATCGCCCCTGGCACGGTCAACTCCGAGGAGACCGCCGGCACCGTCGCCTACACCACCCCGCGGCAACGCGAGGGCGCTCCCGAAGGCTCGACCGTCACCATCCACATCTCCAACGGCAGCCGGAAGAACCAGCCGAGCCCGCCGGCCACCACGGCCCAGCCCCCGACCACCAAGCCGCCGGGCAACAACCCACCCACGATCGACCCCAACTGCCCGCCATGGAACCCGAAGTACCCGAACTGCGGCGGCAGATAGCTCAGCCGATGCGGTACACGAGGAACGGCAGCAGCACGAGGGCCAACGAGGCCGGATAGTGCAGGGCTGACAGGCGGCTGCCTGCCGTGATGCGGCGACGGATGGCGCGGCTGATCATCAGAGCACCGAGCAGCAACGGCGCTCCGATGAGCAGCACGATGAGGACGCTCAATTGCGTCTTGCCTTCGTCGTCCGCGCCGAAGGGGACCCAAGGGGCGTCCAGGGCGCTGCCGGCCGTCTGCCGGACCAGCAACTCGCCGATGAGCAAGGGGAACACAAGCGCGCCGCCGACGACCGCCATCGCCAGGTAGCCGCCGATCTGTGTACGGCGCGCCCTCGGATCGGACGTGGTGCTGCTGGTTCCGGCCATGCGGGGGTCAGGCGCCGAGTTGGCGTTTTACTTCGGCGGAGACGACGGCGCCGTCGGCCTTGCCCTTGACCTTGGGCTGGAGGGCGCCCATGACCTTGCCGATGCCGCGGGGGCCGAGCTCGGCGGCGCCGGTGGCGGCGATGGTCTCTGTGACCAGGGCGACGATCTCGGACTCCGTGAGCTGCTCGGGCAGGTACTCGGCGAGGATGTCCGCCTCGGCCTGTTCCTTGTCGGCGAGCTCGGGGCGGCCGGCCTCACGGTAGGCGATCACCGACTCGCGGCGCTTCTTCGCCTCGGAGCCGAGGACGTCGACGATCTCGGCGTCGGTGAGCTCGCGGGCCTCCTTGCCGGCCACCTCCGCCTTGGTGACCGCGGTGAGCGCCATCCGCAGAGTGGACTTGCGGATCTCGTCACGCGCCTTGAGGGCGGCGGTCATGTCGTCGTGCAGCCGCTGCTTCATACCGGAGTTGGACATGACCACGATTGTGGCAGGCTGGTGAAATGAGTTTGAGCGGGCTTGCCACCACCACCCTCAAGGCCACGGCCGTCGTCGGCGCCGTGGGCGCCGCCTGCGTTGCGTACGCGGCTGCGATCGAGGTGCGCTGGTTCACGCTGCGCAGAGTGACGATCCCGGTGCTCCCGGAGGGCTCGGCGCCGCTGCGGGTCCTGCATCTGTCCGACCTGCACCTGATGCCGACCCAGGAACGCAAGATCAGCTGGGTCAACGACCTGGCCGCGCTCGAGCCCGACCTGATCGTCAACACCGGCGACAACCTGTCGCACGAGCGGTCGGTCCGCCCGCTGCTGCGCGCGTACGGCGACCTGCTCGACCTGCCGGGCGTGTTCGTGTTCGGCTCCAACGACTACTGGAAGCCGCACTTCAAGAACCCGGGCAAGTACCTGCTGCCCGCGCACAAGCAGCGGCACAAGCCGCACGGCCCGGACCTGCCGTACGAGGAGATGCGCCGGGCCTTCACCGGCGCCGGCTGGACCGACCTCAACAACGCAAAGGCCACCCTCAAGGTGAACGGCCTGCGGCTGGACTTCGCCGGCACCGACGACCCCCACATCAAGCGCGACCGGTACGACGAGGTCGCAGGCGAGATCGACCCGTCAGCCGACCTCTCGATCGGCGTCACGCACGCGCCGTACCAGCGGGTCCTGAACGGTTTCGTCGGCGACGGCTACCCGCTGGTCCTGGCCGGCCACACCCACGGCGGCCAGCTGGCAGTGCCGCTGTACGGCGCCCTCGTGACGAACTGCGACCTGGACACCTCACGGGTGAAGGGCCTGTCCACGTGGGGCCACAACGGCCGCCAGGCCGCTCTGCACGTCTCCGCCGGGCTCGGCACGTCGCCGTACGCGCCGGTCCGTTTCGCCTGCCGGCCGGAGGCCACCCTGCTCACCCTGGTCCGCCGGATTAACCCGATTTCGTCCCAGCCGTAGGCGCATGTAAGCTGTCCGAGGCTTCGGGCTGTGGCGCAGCTTGGTAGCGCGCTTCGTTCGGGACGAAGAGGTCGCAGGTTCAAATCCTGTCAGCCCGACCAATCGAGGGCGGTGACTCCGGTCACCGCCCTCGTGCTGTCTGGTCGTGGCTGGTGGTCCCGCGCAGTAGGCGCG
>NZ_JBFAHB010000109.1:0-25274 GCF_040653975.1 Kribbella sp. NPDC050820 | reverse complement strand
TGTCGCGCAGGTCCTGCGCTGACCGCCTCGCCTTCGTCATTTGTGCGGCTGCGCTTCGCTTGCCGCGAGCGGGGGCTCCGCCACCCGCACCCCCTTGCGCCATCGCTTCGCTCGGCTCCGTGGTTGGCCGCCGCTGTCTGCTGACCGGCGCGACTTGCTCGCCGCAGTTGGCTGACTGGCTGGGGTTGCTCGCCGCGGTCGGCTGACCGGCGGGGGTTGCTCGCCGCCGTGGAGTTCCCGGCGTGGGCTGAGCATCGACTCCGGCTCAACGGCGTGGATTGACCATCGCGGTCGGCTGACCGGCGGGGGCTGTTCGCCGCGGTGGTATTCCGGCGTGGGTTAAACGCTCCGGTTTGCTGACCGGCGTGGGTTGATAGCCCCTGGTCGGCTGACCGGCTCGGGTTGCTCGCCGCCGTGGTGTTCCGGCGTGGGCTGGGCGCCGCGATCGGCTGACCGGGATGGGTTGGTCGTCGCGGTTGGCTGGCCGGCGGGGTTGATCGCCGCCGTGGTGTTCCGGCGTGGGCTGGGCGCTGCAGTCGGCCGACCAGCTTGGGTTGGCCGCCGCGGTTTGCTGGGCGGCGTGGGGTGATCGATCTGGTCGGCTGAGTGGCGCGGGGTGCTCGCCGTCGTTGGCGGTCCGGAGGTTGGCCGTCGGGGTTGCGTTTCGGGGCGGGGTGCTCGCGGGCCCGGCTGACGGGCTTGGGGTCCTGCCGCGGGTGGCTTTGCCGTGGGGGTTGGCCCAGGCAAGCGACGTAGCAGGGTGGGCGGGTTGGCCGCCGCGATCCGGCGGCCGGTGGGGGTCGGTCGGCGCGGAAGACGGCTGATCGAGGGCTTTGAGGTGGGCCGTTGGCGTGGGCGGGTTGCGGGGCGGCCGATCGTGCCTGAGGTGTCGAGCGCCGGGGGCGAACTCGGTGAGTTGTGAGTTTTGGTCCGAAATCACGTTTCGCGGTAGCCAAAATCGACAACTCGGCGGCAGTTCGGTCGGGGGGGGGTTGTACGATCGGGGTCGAAGTTTGATGGGGATCGAAGTTGGGAGTGGGGATGCGGGCGTTGGTGCAGGGGGCGTTGGTGGGGCCGGGGGCGTTGGTGGTGGGGGATGGGGTGGAGGTGCCTCGGGCGGCGGCCGGGGAGGTGCTGGTGAAGGTTGGGGCTGCGGGGGTCAACTTTGCGGACGTGATGCAGACGCGCGGGGCGTATGACGGCGGACCCGAGGCGCCTTATGTGGCCGGGTTCGAAGCGGCTGGGGAGATCGTGGCTGTTGGGGACGGGGTGGATCCGGCGTTGCTGGGTGCCCGGGTGATCGGGACTGGGCCGGGGGCGTTTGCGGAGTACGTGGTGATGGGGGTCGACAGCCTGGCGCGGGTGCCGGCGGGGTGGCGGGATGAGCAGGCGTTGGGGCTGGTGCTGAACTGGGGTACGGCGTTGGCGGCGTTGCGGCCGTTGGGGCAGCTTGCGGCCGGGCAGGTGGTGTTGGTGCATGCGGCGGCCGGGGCGGTGGGGCAGGCGGCGGTGCGGTTGGCGAAGCACTACGGGGCGACAGTGATCGGTACGGCGTCCGCGGAGAAGCATGACGTGGTACGGCGGCTCGGCGCCGACGAGCTGATCGACTACCGGGCCGCGGATCTCGTGAGTGAGGTACGGCGGCTGACGGGCGGCCGGGGCGTCGACGTCGTACTGGAGTCCGTGGGTGGGGAGACGTTCGGCAAGAGTCTCGAGGTGGCGAAGCGGGTGACGGGGAAGGTCATCGTGTACGGGGTTGCTGGAGGCGAGGCGTCGGTCAGCAACTGGGAGTTGAACTTCAAGCACCAGGTGCACGTGATCGGGCTGCACATTGGAGTGTTGGGTCAGCACGCGCCGGAGATGTTTGCCGAGCTGATGGCGGAGCTCGACAAGTTGATCGAGATCGGGGTCTACCCGCCGGGGGAGCCGACGGTGTACGACCTGGCCGACGGGCCGAAGGTTCTGGCCGAGCTCGAAGCACGGGCGACCGTCGGCAAGCTCGCACTCAAGCCCTAGGCGCCTAACGGGATTGGGCTACTCGTAGGCCTAGGTCTTCGATGGCGAAGGTGGGGTGGGAGCGGCGGCGGACTGTTGAGCCGACGGAACGCGCGGCGTCCGCGAAGCCGCCGCCTCGGAAGATGCGGTAGGAACCGTAGGTCGACGGGTCGTAGAGGTCCCAGCACCACTCCCAGACGTTGCCGAGCATGTCGTGCAGACCCCAGGCGTTGGGCAGTTTCAGGCCGGCGGGGTGGACTTGGCCGGAGGAGTTGTCGGCGTACCAGGCGATGTCGTCGAGCTCGCCGTAGCGATAGGAGGGCGTGCCGGCGGTGCAGCCGTGTTGCCACTCGGCCTCGGTCGGCAGGCGATAGCCGTCGGAGTCCCTGTCCCACAGGACTTCAGAACCGTCGATCCGGTACGCCGGGGACAGGCCGAAGTCGGCCGAGAGCTCGTTGCACAGGGCAATTGCGTCGAGCCAGCTGACGTTGGTGAGGGGTACGTCGCCCTCGCCGACGACGGGGATACGGGCGAGGCGGAAGGCGGCCAGGTCGACCTGCCACTGGGTGCCGAGGCGGTCGTCCCGGAGGGTGATGGTGCCCGCCGGGATGTCGACCATGGAAAGCATTCGAGCACCCTAGTAGTAGCGCCGGAGCTTCGGCCACAGAGTTGACCACGGCTCGGCGGGCCCGGCACACAGCACCAGCGCCGTGCCGTCCTCGTCGTTCGAGACGATGTTGTCGATCGTGCCGACCTCCGAGCAGTCGCGGAAGTGTGCCTCGTACGCCGGTGATCGCTCGAGCTCGACCAGCAGCACCGGCCCGGTCTGGGTGTCGGCGGGGCGTTCCCAGTCGGCGAAGCTCATGTGACCCGAGTACGCCGTCGGCAGCCCCAACGGTGGCCCGTAGCGGCGCAGTGCACCGGCCTCGCCATAGTTGCCGGTGAAGATCGTGGCCGTCGAGCGCTGGTCAGCCGGTATTCGATCCCACTCCGCTTTCACAGCTGTCGCCATCGAGGGCCAGCCGATCTGCTCGCCCTGCTCCTGGTTCACCGGGATCACGAGGTCGACCGCCGACGCCGGCAACACGGGCAAGGTGAAGATGGCCGACGTCACCGCGGTCAGCGCGAGCCCGACCGCCACAACCCCGCGCGACCAGGACGCAACCCGCTCAGCCCCGGCAGCCACCAGGACAAGCAGCAACGGCAGCGCGTAGTACGACTTCCCGCCGACAGCCAGTACGACGACGCACAGCAGCGGATACGCCAACGCGACAGACCTCGCCCACGGTATCTGCCACAGCCGCCGGAATCCGACCACCCAGACCGGGATCAGGAACGGCGACAACTGCAGGAGTTGCAGCGGGATGAACGTGATCCGGTTCTCGGTGCCGTCGTCCTCGCTGATGCCGCCGGCCACCGTGAGCTGCGGCCAGTCGTGCTGGAACTGCCACAGCACATTGGGCAGCGCCACCAGCCCGGCGACCGCAACACCGGCGAGGAGCCACCACGACCGCAGCACGCTCCGTGGACCGACGATCAGCAAAGCCACAAGCAGCGCCCCGACCGGCAGCACCACCAAATACTTGTTCTCCAGCGCGATGCCCGCAGTCAGACCAAGCGCAAGCCACCAACGCGCGTCCTCCGTCCGCAACAGCTTCACCGCGAACAGGCAGATCAGCATCCACGCCAGCAAGTCGTACGTCGCAGTCGACACCAGATGACCGACACCCAGCACGAACCCGGACACCGCGGCGCACACCGCGGCCAGCACCTGCCCGCGCCGACCGCTCCCGAACTCTCGCGCGATCAACGCCACCACCACGATCGTGACCGCACACGCAACCGTCGACACCACTCGAAGCCCCATCGGCGTGTTCCCGAACAGCGACGACGAGACGCGCGCCAGGAACGGGGTGAGCGGGGGCTGGTCGACGTACCCCCAGGCGAGCTTCTGGCCGGCCACCAGGAAGTACAGCTCGTCTCGGTGGTACCCGTACCGCCCCGACAGGACTGTGAGCACAACCCCGACGACGGCGGCGACGGACACCACCGGAACGGCTGCGAAGGCGGGCACTGAAGGCCGGGGCTCGGTCATGCGGGAATGTTGTCAGCCCGCAGCCGCCCGGACCAGGAACCGAACCGGACTTCTCCACGCACTTCGCAGGCTCAGTTCAGGAAGAAGGGGCGTTCGTCGCGATCCAGCAGCAGCACGCGGCCGGTCAAGGCGTCGTCCTGGACGAAGCGGACGACCGCATCGGTGAGGTCCTCGAGCGGCACGAGCTCAGGCCCGCGCTCGTCCTCGGGCAGCTCCGCGCGCTCCCGGATCCCGCGCTCAGTCCCGACCCAGTCGGGCACCACGCAGTTCACGCGCACCCCGTGGCTGTCCGACAGCGGGGCGAGCACCGCGGTCAACCGGATCAGCGCGGCCTTGGCGGCGCTGTACTCCGGCGAGACATGTGGCCCGAATCCCAGGCCTGCCGTCGATCCGACGTTCACGACGGCGCCGCCGCCCGCCTGCTGCATGCCAGGCAGAGCGAGCTGCGTGGTCAGCATCGGCGCTCGCAGGTTCAGGTCGAGCGACGCCGACCAGCGCTCGACCGAAGCCTCCGGAAAGCACGGCCGTAACGACGGGCCGCCGCCGGCGTTGTTGACGAGGATCTGTGGTTGACATGCCATCAGGTCCGCGACCGCCCGGTCGTCGCGCGTGTCGACCTCGGCGAACCGCGCCGCGACGCCGATCGAGGCGCAGGTTTCCAGCCCGCCGTCGGTGTCGATGTCCGCGACGACCACCGAGGCGCCTTCGGCCGCGAGCCGTTGCGCGATCGCCCGGCCGATCCCGACCGCGGCTCCGGTGACGACGGCGAGTTTCCCGTCGATCTTCATGTCTGACCACCTCCGGAACCCACGCTCCCACCGTCCACCGACAATGCGACATGATGTTGGTATGCCAACCGGACAAACCGGCCTGCTCTACCAGCAGCTGAGCACCCACGTGCTGGAGCAGATCCGCCGCGGAGCGCTGCGGCCCGGCGATCGGGTGCCCTCGGAGATGGAGCTCGCGACCCAGTTCGAGGTCAGCCGGATCACGTCGAAGCGGGCGCTCGAGGTGTTGCGCGAGGCCGGGCTGGTCGAGCGGATCCGCGGCCGGGGCACGTTCGTCGTGCGGAACCTGCCAGACCTGACCGGAGTCACCGTCCCGCTGAAGGGCCGCGTCCCTCGGCCGAAGCACGAGGCCCGCTCGGTCGCGTTCGTCGTACCGGACATGTCCGAGGCCTACGGGCTGGACCTGTTGAACGCCATCGAGGAGCGGTGTGCGGAGTACGGCGCCCATCTCGTCGTACGGCGGACGCATGGCCGGCAGTCCGACGAGGAGAAGGCAGTGGACTCGCTGGTGGCGACCGGTGAGGTGGACGGGCTGATCGTCTTCCCAGTGCACGGCGACTACTACAACGCCAGCCTGCTGCGGCAGGTGCTGGACGGGTACCCGGTGGTGCTCGTCGACCGGCACCTGTCCGGCATCCCGGTCGCCGCAGTGCACACCGACAACGTCGCTGCCTCGCGAGCGCTGACGTCCCGTCTGCTGGATCGCGGCCACCGGCACATCGCCTTCGTCTCGCCGCCGCCGGTGAACACCTCGTCGATCGAGGACCGCCTGGACGGCTTCCGGGCCGCTTTCGACGGCCGCGGCCACGCCTACGAGCTGACCGAGCTGCGCAGCACGCTGCCCGGGTCGACGACGCCAGACAGCATCCGGGCGGATGTCGACGTGATCCGCGCGTTCCGCGAGCGGCTGCCGCAGGTGACGGCGTACGTCGCTTGCGAGTACAACCTGGCGCGGATGGTCGACCGGGCGCTGCACGGGGAGCAGGTGGTCGCCTGCTTCGACTCACCGGGGGACTCGATCGGCGGACCGCCGTACCTGCACGTCCGGCAGGACCAGCGGGAGATGGGCCGGCGCTCGGTCGACCTGCTGATGGCCCAGTTGCGCGGCGAGGCCGTGCCGAACCTGTCGATCGTCCCGTTCGAGCTCGTTGATGCCGAAGGCAACTGAAGACCTGACTTTCGGCAGTACGGCGCGACCGCGCCGACTGTGTAGCGTCGGGCGCGTGAAGTGGCGGCGCTTGGGAGACGTCGGCCTGTGGGCCGTGCTGTGCTTCCTCGTGCTCGCGGAGAGCGGCGCCCGCGGCGACCCCTACTGGTTCCAGGGCGCCTGCTTCGCGGTCCTGTTCGCCGGAGTGTTCCTCCGCCGGGTGCGGCCGCTGCTGGCCTTCACCCTGGTGGCCTGGGCGCAGATCGTGATCCTCGCGTTCGCCCTCGGTACGACGCACGGAGTCCAGATCGCCCTGGTCCCGGCGATCACGCTGCTGAGCTACCTGGCCGGGCGGCGGGAGACACAGCTCAAACACTTCGTCCTGGTGTGCAGCTGGTCGCTGGCCGGGCTACTGGTGCTCAGCCTGGCCGTCCGTAGCGAGGAGCAGGCGACGGAAGCAGTGCTGAGCTGGCTGGTCATGCTGCTGCTCGCCCTGCTGCTGGTCGTCCTGCCGTGGCTGATCGGGCGCTACCGGGCGCAGCAGGCGCTGCTCGCGTCGGCCGGCTGGGAGCGGGCCGAGCGGATCGAGCGCGAGCAGCGGATGGCGATCGACCAGGAGCGGCTGCGGGAGCGGTCGCGGATCGCGCAGGACATGCACGATTCGGTCGGTCACGAGCTCAGCCTGATCGCGCTGCGGGCCGCCGCATTGGAGCTGGACCCATCGCTGCCCGAGGAGCACCGCAGGGCCGCGTCTGAGCTGCGGGAGATGGCCGGTACGGCGACCGACCGGCTCGGGGACATCATCGGCGTACTGCGAGACACCGAGGCACCACTGGTCCCACGCGACGAGGACGTGCCCACTCTGGTCGAGCGTGCGGCTGCAAGCGGCCTGTCGGTGCGGCTGATCCAGGAGGGCGATGCGGAGCTGTCGCCGATGGTGGACCGCGCAGTGCACCGCGTCGTACAGGAGTCGCTGACGAACGCGAGCAAGCACGCGCCCGGTGCGGCGGTGACGGTGAGCGTGACGTGCGCGGAGGACGACGTGCGTGTGCGGATCGTGGACTCCGGCGCCGTGCGGCCGGTGCCGGAGTCCGTGCCGTCGTCGGGTCGCGGTCTGGACGGGCTGCGGGAGCGTGTCCGGCTCGTCGGTGGCACGCTGACCGCCGGGCCGTACCAGGGTGGTTTCGAGGTCGTGGCGACGATGCCGCGGGCAGGTGGCCGACCGGAGCCCGAGGAGGAGCCGCAAATGTCCGCGGCAGCCGCTGAGCGGGCCACGGTACGGCGCAGTGTCCGTCGCGGCCTGATCACCGCCGTCGCAGCCCCGCTGATCCTCGGTGCGGTGATCGGAGTGGTTGCCCTGGGCTATTACCTGATCGCCGGCTACAGCTCGATCCTGCGACCGAGCGAGTACGACGCTCTGACCGTCGGCCAGCCCGAGCGCGAGGTGGAGAAGGCGTTGCCTGCGATGCAGATGATCGACCCGCCCGGCGAACGCTACGACCCACCGGCCGGCTGGACCTGCCGCTACTACCGGCCGGACGGGCCGTTCTCGATCACGTACGCCTACCGGCTCTGCTTCGCCGACGGCGTGCTGGTCGCGAAGGCGATGGTGCAGAGCGGCTCCGTGACCCCGACGACCGAGACAGGATGACTGCGTGATCAGGGTTCTGCTGGCTGACGACGAGGCGATGGTGCGGGCCGGCGTCCGGGCGATCCTCGGGACCGACGACGAGATCGAGGTCGTCGCCGAGGCGGCCGACGGCGCGGAGGCGATCGAAGCGGTACGGCGGCATCGGCCGGACGTCGCCGTACTCGACATCCGGATGCCGCGGATGGACGGGCTGGCCGCCGGGGCGGAGATCCGGCGCACGATGCCGGAGACGGCAGTCGTGATCCTGACTACGTTCTCCGAGGACGCCTACATCGCCCGCGCGCTGGGGGACGGGGCCAGCGGTTTCCTGCTCAAGTCAGGCGATCCGCGCGAGCTCATCGCCGGCCTGAAGGCTGTTGCGGAAGGCGCCGCCTACCTGTCGCCGCGGGTGGCGCAGCGCGTGATCGCCGAGCTGAGCGCGGGGTCGGGTGGCGGAGCGATGGCCCGGGCAGCGGCTGCCAAGGAGCAGGTCGCCGTACTCAGCCCGCGGGAGCTGGAAGTGCTCGGTCTGGTCGGGTCGGGCCTGTCCAACGCCGAGATCGCGCAGCGTCTCTACCTGGTCGAGGGCACGGTCAAGGCCTACGTCAGCGCGGTCCTGCTCCGGCTGGGCGTGAAGAACCGGGTCCAGGCCGCGATCGTCGCCTACGAGGCGGGTCTGGTGACCGGCTGAACCGGGGTTGCCGACGCTCCGGGTGGTGACGCCTTGTGGACACCCAGTCATGGGATAGTGGTGCCCTCCCGGGGGCCTCACCCCTCCGGAATCGATCCAGCAACCTCTGGGGCCCACTGGCCCCCTCTCACAGAATCGGGGATCCAGGTCGTGACCGACTCGCACAACTCCGGACAGCACAAGGACCGGGAAGCGGCGGCGGCCGAGGTCCGGAGAATGTGGCAACCGACCCCTTCCTGGACCCAGCCGGACCCGAACCAGGCGCCCGAGAGCGACCCCGAACCCGCGGAGAAGCCCGACGAGCAGCCGGACGCGCTGTCCGAGGACTTCCCGGGCGACTCGTGGTCCCGGCCGTCCGGCCAGGGCCAGGCAGCGCCCTGGGCCCAGCCGCCTGCTCCGTCGACGCCGCCCGCCCCCTCCTGGGCCCAGCCGGCCGCCGACTCGAGCAACTCGTGGACCCAGCCCGCGAGCGAGCCGGACGAGTACGACGAGGAGGACCAAGCCAGCGCCGACGGCGCCGGTGCGCACAGCTCCGGAGCCGGGAGCGCGCTGGGCGCCGGTGCGGCCGGTGGTGAAAGCGCTGCCGGTACTCACAGCGCCGGTGCTCACAGCGCCGGTGCTCACAGCGCCGGTGCTCAGAACGCAGCCGGTGCCGCCGCGGGCGAGGCATTCGGTGGCTCGGCTTTCCACGGCTCCGGCGCCGGCTTCAACAGCGGTCCGGCGGCCGCAGGTCCGGCTCAGGGTGGACAGCAGCTGTCGCCGCAGGCCCAGCACTTCTTCCCGCAAGGCATCCCCGGTCAGCAGGCTCCGCAGCAGCGCGAGGTGTCGTACCGGACCGACGAGCTGATCCAGGCGCTGCCGCTGCCGCGGGAGGCTCCGGCCGAGCGCGGCGTGCGGAGTGTGCTGCGGCTGCGTCCCGGTAGCTCCGAGCGGCTGGAGCGGATCGCGCGTGCGACCGCGGCGACCGCGTTCCGGCGTCCGGTGACGATCGTCGTCGCCAACCCCAAGGGCGGCTCGGGCAAGACGCCGACCACGCTGCTGCTGGCCGGTGCGCTCGGCCAGGCCCGTGGTGGTGGAGTCGTGGCCTGGGACAACAACGAGCTGCGCGGCAACATGCACCTGCGCACGCATGACACGAACAGCCGGTCCACTGTCACGGACATGCTGCAGGCGATGCCGATGCTGACCCAGCCGGATGCCCGGCTCGGCGACGTCGCGGCCTACCTGCGGCACCAGGTGGCGGGTCAGTACGACGTGCTGACGTCTGCGACCACGACGTACGCGCAGATCGAGGCGAAGGACTTCGACCAGATCCACCGGTTGCTGAGCCGGTTCTACAAGGTCCTGGTGATCGACACCGGGAACAACGAGGGCTCCAGCAACTGGCGGGAGGCGATGAAGGCGGCCGACGCCCTCGTCATCCCGATCAAGTGGAAGAGCCTGTCCTGCGCCGCCGCCGTGCAGATGCTGGAGGAGCTGGACAACCAGGGCCCGGAGGCGCAGCGGCTGATCCGCCGTGCGGTGATCGCGGTCTCGAACGGTCCCGGCGACGTCAACAAGGAGGTCGAGAAGCAGCTCCGCCCGTACTTCGAGTCCCGCGCGGCCGCCGTGATCGACATCCCGACCGACATGCACATCGCAGCCGAGGGGCCCCTCGACCACTCGGCCCTCCAACCCGCCACCCGCCGAGCCGCCCTGGAACTCGCCGCCAAGGTCTCCGAACAAATCACCATCGCCCTCAACGTCCCCCGCTGAGCCAACACGTAGTCGCCCAGACCGCCATGGTCTGGGCGACTTCGTGTTTCTAGGCGTCTCGGCGGGTCAGGACTCGTGAGCCGGCTACCAGGGCGGCTGCGGTCCAGGTGAGGAGGACCAGGACGCTGACTGTGGGGGAGACGGGGTCGGTGGAGCCGCTCAGGAAGTTTTGGCCGGCGCCGCCGGGGAGGAGGGCGGCGATCCAGACGAGCACGCGGAGGCCGCTTTGGCCGAGCATCAGGGGGAGGACCATCAGGAGGAGGAACGCAGCGGTCAGGGTGCCTGCCGTACTGCGGACCACCCAGGCGATCCCGGCGGAGAACAGACCCGCCGCGGTGAGGTAGAAGGCGACCGACAGCACGTCGGTCACGAGCGGCTGCAGGTCCCAGTCAGCCCACGACCCCGCCATCAGACCGCCCGTGACAGCCGCGACCGTCGCGAGCAGGATGCCGTAGACGAACAGGACCGGGGTCAGCACGACCGCCTTGGCCAGTACGACGTTCCGCCGTACCGGAGTCCACTGGACGGTCGAGCGGATGCTGCCGGTCGCGTACTCCGAGGTGACTGTGAGCAGCGCGAATGCGGCGACGATCACCTGCAGGATCAGCGTGGCCGAGATGCCGAACCCACCGACCGCCTCCGGGCCCACTACTCGCCCGGGCTCGGGATGGTCGTTGTCGTACGCCGTCCCCAGGCCGAACTGAAGGCCCAGCAGGGCTGCCAGCAGCAGGGCGGACCCGATGTTCAGCCAGCTCGACCGGACGGTCCAGAGCTTGGTCCATTCGGACCGTACCGCGTCGCTGAGGCGCGACGTCGACTGGAGGCTGAGAGTTGCGGTGGTCATCGTTCGCCTGCTTCCACGAGTTCGGGCTCGACCTCAGCCTGAGGCTGACGCTTGCGGAGTTGGTGCCGGACGACCTCGACGATCAAGGTGACCGCGAGAGCCAGGCCGATGCCGAGGATGACGCCCTTCAGCGGGTTGTCCTCGAAGGCCTTACCGCCGATGTAGCCGACCAGCGCGCAGTACACGCCCCAGCTGGCGGCAGCGATTCCGGCGAAGAGGGAGAACTTGCGCAGCGGGTAGCGGACCGACCCCATCGTCAGCGTGACTGCGGTCCGGCCGCCTGGGACGTAGCGGGCGACCACGAGGACCAGTCCGCCGCGTTCGGCGAGCGCTCGCTGCGCCCAGAGAGCCATGGCATGTCGCTTGGTCCCTGGCTGCAAGCGGTCCAAGAGCCGGCCACCTGCGCCTCGGCCGAGCAGATACGAGACGTGGTCACCGACGAAGGCGCCGGCTGCCGCGACCACCATGACGCCCCAGAGGCTCGGCTCACCAGTGGCCGCGAACACACCGGCCGTGACGACCAGAGTCTCGCTCGGCACCGCCGGGAAGAACCCATCCAGCGCTGCGAAACCCCACAGCGCCAGGTAGATCCACCACGACGACATCAACTCCTCGGTGAAGTGCAGGATGGCGTCACTCATGACGCAACGCCGTACTGGACGCTGTCGGCGGTCAGCTCCATGTAGGCCTCTTCCAGCGAGGCATGCTCGGTGTGGAGCTCGTGCAGCCGGACACCGAGCTCGTGCGCGAGGTCGCCGACCCGCTCCACGTGGACGCCGGTCAGGATCAGCCGGTCGTCCGCCGACTCGACCCGCTCCGCCTCAGTAGTGAGCTTGTCGCGCAGTACGACGAGGTCCGCACGATCCGGCACGCGTACGACGACGGTCGTACGAGACGACCCGGCGATCACCTCGGCGACCGGGGCGTCGGCGATCAGGCGGCCCTTGCCGATCACGACCAGCTGGTCGGCGGTCTGCTGCATTTCGCTCATCAGGTGGCTGGACACGAACACGGTCCGGCCCTCGGCCGCGAGTGAGCGCATCAGCCGGCGGACCCAGCGGACGCCGTCCGGGTCGAGCCCGTTCACCGGCTCGTCGAACATCAGCACCTCGGGGTCGCCGAGCAGGGCACCCGCGATCCCGAGCCGCTGGCCCATGCCGAGCGAGAACTCGCCGGCCCGCTTCCGGGTGACCGAGTCGAGGCCGACGACCGTCAGCACCTCGTCGACCCGGCTGACCGGGATGCCGTTGCTCTGCGCCATCGCGACCAGGTGGTTGCGGGCACTGCGGCGCGGGTGCAGGGCCTTGGCGTCGAGCAGCGCGCCGACCTTGGCGAGCGGCTTGGGCCAGGCGGCGTACGGGCGGCCGTCGATCAGGGCGGTGCCGTCCGTCGGGGAGTCGAGACCGAGGATCATCCGCATGGTGGTTGACTTGCCGGCGCCGTTCGGCCCGAGGAAGCCGGTCACCTGGCCGGGTGCGACGGTGAGGTCGAGCGAGTCCACGGCGGTGGTGTCGCCGTACCTCTTCGTGAGTCCTTCGAGCGTGATCACGCCGGGTCCCCTCCTGGTTCGAGTGATTGACTCGAACCTAGGAATTCCGGCACCCCCTCCACATCCGGCGGTCGGCTGGTCCGACCCCCTACTTTCGTCAGGTGTTCCCGGACCTGTGGATACGACGTCGGGCCGGGGTGCCGGAGTCGATACCATCTGTGCGTGAACGGCCCGCAGTTCCGCGGACCGTCGGAACCGAGGAGTGAACGTGCCGGAAGTCAAGGTCCATCTGGTCGGCGTCGAGGGCGAGGCTGAGCGGAGTGTGACCGAGACGACGACGATCGGGGAGCTGTTCGCCGGGATCTTCGGCCAGGACCGCTCCGCCATCGCCGCCCGCGTCAACGGTGAGCTGCGCGACCTGTCCCGGGTCGTCGCGGACGGTGACGAGATCGATCCGGTCAAGGCCGGCTCCGAGGACGGCCGGGCGATCATCCGGCACTCCACCGCGCACGTGCTCGCGCAGGCCGTGCAGGAGCTGTTCCCGGAGGCCAGGCTGGGCATCGGCCCGCCGGTCGAGAACGGCTTCTACTACGACTTCGACGTGCCCACCCCGTTCACACCGGACGACCTGGGCAAGCTCGAGAAGAAGATGCAGCAGATCATCAAGGAGCGGCAGCGGTTCAGCCGCCGGGTGGTCTCCGACGACGACGCCCGTACCGAGCTGGCCGCGGAGCCGTACAAGCTCGAGCTGATCGGGATCAAGGGCTCGGCGGCCGACGCGGCCGAGGGCGCCAGCGTCGAGGTCGGCGGCGGCGAGCTGACGATCTACGACAACGTCCGGCGCGACGACTCGGTCGCCTGGAAGGACCTGTGCCGTGGCCCGCACGTGCCCGCCACCGGGTATCTGGGCAACTTCAAGCTGATGCGGACGGCGGCGGCGTACTGGCGGGGGAGCGAGAAGAACCCGCAGCTGCAGCGGATCTACGGGACGGCGTGGGAGTCGCGCGACGAGCTCAAGGCGTACCTGACCCGCCTGGAGGAGGCCGCCAAGCGCGACCACCGCAAGCTGGGCACCGAGCTAGACCTGTTCAGCTTCCCCGACGAGATCGGCTCCGGCCTCGCGGTGTTCCACCCCAAGGGCGGCGTGCTGCGCAAGGTGATGGAGGACTACTCGCGCCAGCGGCACGTCGAGGACGGCTACGAGTTCGTCTACTCGCCGCACATCACCAAGGGCCAGCTGTTCGAGACCTCGGGTCACCTGGACTGGTACGCCGACGGCATGTACCCGCCCATGCACCTGGACGAGGAGCGCGGCGCGGACGGGCAGCTCCGCAAGCAGGGCCAGGACTACTACCTCAAGCCGATGAACTGCCCGATGCACAACCTGATCTTCGGCGCCCGCGGCCGCTCCTACCGAGAGCTCCCGCTGCGGCTGTTCGAGTTCGGCACCGTGTACCGGATGGAGAAGTCCGGAGTCGTGCACGGCATGACCCGGGCCCGCGGCTTCACCCAGGACGACGCGCACATCTACTGCACCCGCGAGCAGATGCGTGACGAGCTGCGCGCGCTGCTGACGTTCGTGCTCGGCCTGCTCGCCGACTACGGCCTGGACGACTTCTACCTCGAGCTGTCCAGCAAGAACCCGGACAAGTTCGTCGGTTCCGACGAGGCCTGGGAGGAGGCCACCGAGACGCTCCGGGAGGTTGCCGAGAGCTCCGGTCTCGAGCTGGTCCCGGACCCGGGCGGCGCGGCGTTCTACGGCCCGAAGATCTCGGTCCAGGCCAAGGACGCGATCGGCCGGACCTGGCAGATGTCGACGATCCAGCTGGACTTCAACCTGCCGGAGCGGTTCGAGCTGGAGTACACCGCGCCGGACGGTTCCCGGCAGCGGCCGGTGATGATCCACCGTGCGCTGTTCGGCTCGATCGAGCGGTTCGTCGCGGTCCTGACCGAGCACTACGCCGGCGCCTTCCCGCCCTGGCTGGCCCCGGTCCAGGTGACCGGCATCCCGGTCACCGACGGGCATGTCGACTACCTGTACGACGTCGCCGCCAAGCTCAAGGCGCAGGGCATCCGGATCGAGGTGGACGCCTCCGACGACCGGATGCAGAAGAAGATCCGCAACGCGCAGAAGTCCAAGGTGCCGTACATGCTGATCGCCGGTGACGACGACATGGCCGCCGGCTCGGTCTCGTTCCGGTACCGGGACGGCTCGCAGAAGAACGGCGTGCCGATCGCGGACGCGATCAGCGAGATCGTCGAGGCAGTCGCGAAGCGCGTCCAGGTATGACCGAAACCCCCGACCAGCCGCCCGGCGCCGTACCGGAGTCGCCGTACGCACCGGAGTCCCCGTACGCACGGGAGTCGCCGTACGCACCGGACGAGGTGGTGGCGCAGGACGGCGTCGGGGTGCCGGATCCGTTCATGCGGCTGTGGACGCCGCACCGGATGGCCTACATCGAGGGTGAGAACAAGCCGACCAGCTCCGAGGCCGGCTCGGGCTGCCCGTTCTGCCGGCTGCCGGGCCTGCCGGACACCGACGCGCTGATCGTGCACCGGGGTGCGGCGGCGTACGTGGTGCTGAACCTGTACCCGTACAACCCCGGTCACCTGATGGTGGTGCCGTACCGGCACGTCGCGGACTACACCGAGCTGACCGAGGACGAGGTCGCCGACGTGGCCAGGCTGACTCGCGAGGCGATGCACGCGATCCGGACGGTGTCCGGCGCCCAAGGGTTCAACATCGGCATGAACCAGGGCGAGATCGCCGGCGCCGGAATCGCGGCCCATCTGCACCAGCACGTCGTACCGCGGTGGTCGGGCGACACGAACTTCATGCCCGCCATCGCGCACACCAGAGTGCTGCCGCAGCTGCTCCCGGACACCAGAGCCCTGCTGGCGAAGTCCTGGCCGAGCGAGCCCTAGACAGCAAAGTGAAGGACCCCGGCACCTTGCCGATGCCCTTGATCACCGTCGCGGTCCCGTTCGCGTGCCCGACTGAGCGGCGGTCGAGAGCGCGATCGCTACGGCGCTGAGCGACGCCCCGGGTCGCCCGACCGGCGTGTGGCGGTGGCTCGAGGTGCTGGTGGTCGCTGCGATCATCGCCTTCACACCCTTGTAGATCGTTGCCAAGGACATCTACCCGGAATCGGCGACCTTCGCCCCCGCCGCCGAGAAGGTCTGCAAACGGTGGTCGCCGCCGGCGGTCAAAATCGCCCGCGCATGGCGATTTGGGCCGGACAGTTGGTCAGCGCAGGAAGAGCGGCAGCAGGGGGTCGACGAGGCCGAGCAGGGTCTCGAGCGGGATCTCGCGGGCCGGGTTCGTCAGGCCGGTGACGCGGACGACGCGGCGGCCTTGGCGGAAGACGAGTTCGCCCGCGTCGGGCAGGTAGTACCCGGGCCGGCCGATCGGGGCGAGACGTGGCGGCGGCACCCGCTGCGCTTCCGGAATGGTCTCCTGGTCGAACGCCTCGACGATCGCCACGGTCGAGTCGAACGTGCCCCAGATACACGTCAGCGCGCCGTTCACCCGGTAGTCCCGCCGCAGCTGGACATGCGCCCCGACGAACTGCTCGGCCGCCGAGTTCGACACCTGGCACGCCGAGTCGGACTGCCGCGAGTTCCGAAGAGTCTTCGGTACGGCGTTCCGCGTGGCCAACGCGATCGCCACGGCCTTGGCCCGGTCGATGCCGCCGGTCGCCGTGATCCGCACCGCGCGATCGGCGGCCGGGAAGACGATCAGCGAGTCCGCAATCCGGGCCTCCGGGCCGACCTCGGACAGCTGCTCGCGCGAAGGGGCTCCGCTGAGCAGCCGCTCGAGGGAGTCGCTCTGGCGGGGGAGCGCGCTGACACCGATGGTCAGCGGCCGGCCGTCCACCACGAGAGTGCAGAGGTCGAGCGCTGGGAGGCCGCCGTCGTTCCAGGCGTTCGGCTTCGCGGTCACGGTCACGTTGAGTGACGCGGCCAGCGGTCGGGCGATCGCCGTACACACCTGTGGGCCGGGTGCGCCCGCCGTACCGTCCAGTCCTTCGGCCTGTGGAGGGGCGACCACCGTGGGTACGACGGCCGGCTGCGGTGACGGGCTGGGCATCGGCCGGGCACCGTCGGCGTTGCGGGCGACCGAGCAGCCGGCGGAGACGAGAGCGAACGCACAGGCGAGGGCGCAGAGCTGTCCCGTCCTCCGTCGCATGGGCGCACCTCCTCGCTGTGTCCAGCATCCCGCGAAACCGGCTCTCGCGCAGGTTTGATCACGCGGTTTCGGCCGCCGTTGGGTGGTGTGTGACCGGATGGTGATCCGGCTCGACTACGATCGCGTCGCCATGCTTAACAGATTCCGGCAGTTCTGGACCAAGGTGATCACCCCGATCGCCAACCTCCTGCTCAAGCTCGGCGTGAGCGCCGACGTGGTCACGCTGGTGGGCACCATCGGGGTGTCCGCCGGTGCCTTGATCTTCTTCCCGCGCGGCGAGCTCTGGCTGGGCGTCCTGGTCATCACCTGCTTCGTGTTCTCCGACCTGATCGACGGCCACATGGCGCGGACGTCGGGGACCTCGTCGAAGTGGGGGTCCTACCTGGACTCCACGCTGGACCGGATCGGCGACGGCGCGATCTTCGGCGGCCTGGTGATGTACTACGCCAACTCCCGCGAGGGCGACTCGACGCTGATGGCCGCGGTGACGCTGTGGGCCCTGGTGATGGGCGCGGTCACGTCGTACGCGCGGGCCAAGGCCGAGAGCCTCGGCCTGCAGGCGAGCGGCGGACTGGCCGAGCGCGCCGACCGGCTGGTGTTCACGCTCGTCGTCGCGTTCTTCTCCGACGTGCTGAACCTCCCGATCCTGCTCCAGATCGTGATCTGGTACCTCGCCGCCGCGAGCACGATCACGGTGATCCAGCGCTCGCTGTCGGTCCGCAAACAGGTGCTGGCCGACCCCGCGAACGCCGGCCTGGACAACCCACCGGCCCCGCCGACGCCGCCGACCCCTCCGGCCGAGCCGGACACCAAGAACTGACGTGATGGACGGCGTCCGGCACCGGGCGGTCGATCTGGCCTTCGCCGTCGCGTGGATACTGGTGCGCCGCCTGCCCGAGGGTGCCGTCACCTGGCTGTTCCGGCAGGCCGCCGACCGGACCTACCGCCGGAACGGCCGCGGCGTACGGCGGCTGCGCGGCAACCTGGCCGTGGTCAGCCCCGACGCGGACCTGGACGAGCTGACGAAGGCCGGGATGCGGTCGTACCTGCGCTACTGGCAGGAGGCGTTCCGGCTGCCCGAGTGGACCGACGAGGAGATCGTCGGCCGGGTCCGCACGGTCAACGAGAAGCTGCTCCGCGACGCCTACGCGGCCGGACGCGGGGTGATCTGCGCACTGCCGCACCTGGCGAACTACGACCACGCCGGCGCCTGGGCCGGACTGACCGGAATGCCGGTATCGACGGTCGCCGAGCGCCTGCGGCCGGAGTCACTGTTCGACCGCTTCATTGCCTACCGCAAGAAGCTCGGTATGGAGGTCCTCCCGCTCACCGGCGGCGACGAGGACGTCACCGGAATCCTGGCGGAGCGGTTGCGAGCCGGCGGATTCGTCTGCCTGGTCGCCGACCGGGACCTGTCGGAGCGTGGCGTCCCGGTCACGTTCTTCAACCGCCCGTCCCGGATGCCTGCGGGGCCTGCGGCGCTGAGCCTGCGTACCGGCGCGCCACTGATCCCGGCGACCCTGCACTACGACGGCCCGGACCTGGTGATCACGTTCCACGACACGATCGACCCGGACGGCGGCACCGCCGCGATGACCCAGCGCTGCGCCGACGCCTTCGCCAAGGGCATCACCGCCCACCCTCAGGACTGGCACATGCTGCAGAGGATTTTCCTGGACGAGTAAGAATCGTCCCGTGAGGATCGGTGTGGTGTGTCCGTACTCGCTGGGCACGCCCGGCGGGGTGCAGAACCACGTCCGGGACCTCGCGGAGGCGCTGCTTGCGCTCGGCCACGAGGTGTCCGTCCTCGCGCCCGTCGACGACACCGACTCGGCGCCGCCGTACGTCGTCTCGTCCGGCCGGGCGGTCGGGGTCCCGTACAACGGGTCCGTCGCGCGCGTCACCTTCGGTCCGCGGACCGCTGCCCGGGTGAAGAGCTGGCTGGCCGACGGGCACTTCGACGTCGTCCACGTGCACGAGCCGACCACGCCGAGCGCGTCGATCATCGCGCTGTGGTCGGCCGGTGGGCCGTTCGTCGCCACCTTCCACACCTGGCAGGTCAGGTCCCGCGCGATGAGTGCCGCGGCCGGGCTGCTGCGCCCGGCGCTGGAGAAGATCGACGCCCGGATCGCCGTCTCGGAGAACGCCCGCTCGATGATGGTCCAGCACATCGGCGGCGAGGCGGTGGTCATCCCGAACGGTCTCTACGTCGAACGCTTCCGCGGGACCCCACGGCCGGAGTGGCAGGGCGCCGACGGCACGATCAGCTTCATCGGCCGGATGGACGAGCCGCGCAAGGGGCTCGGCGTCCTGCTGAAGGCCGTGCCTGCCTTGGTTGCCGAGCGCCCCGACCTGCGGGTCCTCGTGGCCGGCACCGGTCAGGCGGACGAGGCGCGGCGGTCGCTGCCGGAGAGCTGTCGCGCCAACGTCGTCTTCCTCGGGGCGATCGACGACGCGGCCCGGGCCGACATGCTGTCCGGCTCGGACCTCTACATCGCGCCGCATCTCGGCGGTGAGAGCTTCGGGATCGTCCTGCTCGAGGCGATGGCTGCCGGTGCGCCCGTGCTCGCCAGCGATCTGCCCGCGTTCCGGCTGGTGCTTGACGGCGGCCGGGTTGGGGAGTTGTTCGAACCAGGTGATGCCCATGAACTCACCACTCGGGCTCTGCGCCTCCTCAGTACGCCTGACGAGCGCGACAAGCTCCGCGTGTCCGGGCTGAGCGCCGTACAGCGCTATGACTGGTCGGTGCTGCTCCCCGAACTGCTTGCCGTGTACGAACTGGTGGCTAGGTGAGCTCTGCGACTGCGCGGACGGTGGTGAGGGTCGCGTAGCCGTCAGTGAGGAGGGCGAGGTCCGTGCCTTGGTCGGCGCGGGCGCGGTTCTCCTCGACCGACGTACGCACGAAGTCCTGACCGGCCTCGGCGACCGCCATCTGCACCTGACCGAAGGTGGCGAGGGATGCGGTCTCCAGGCCCTTCACGGCGTCCGCCGGGCGGTCCGGCACGTTCAGGTTGAGCACGAAGCCCTCGGCCAGCTCCTGGAGCTTCGGCAGCAGCTCGCGGACGTAGTGCGCAGCGGCTGACCAGTTGTGCGCCTCGTCGCTGGCCTCGTCGAGCACCTTGAGCGCGTTGCCGCCTCGGTCGGCGCTCAGCGGGGACAGTACGTCGAGTGACGCGGCCAGCGCAGGCATTCCGTACGCCGCCGCAGTGAACGCGGCCCCGACCGTCCCGGAGTGCAGGATCGCCCGGCCGGCGTTGGCGCCGCGGTTGATCCCGGACATCACCAGGTCGGGCGCCGGTCCGAAGGTGTCGAGCGTGGCCAGTACGACGATGTACGCCGGCGAAGCGGCGACGCCGTACGCGGGGATGCCGTCGAAGTCGGTGTGGGTGATCGCCACCCGGCCGTCGTCGGTGTAGGCGCTCAGTGCCGCGCTCACACCGCTGGCTTCCTCGGACGGCGCTGCCACGACCACGTCCAGGCCCGCGTCGCGTGCCGCGGTCGCGAGCACGCGGATGCCGGGGGAGGCGATGCCGTCGTCGTTGGTGATCAGGACGCGTTGACTCACGAGGACTCCAGCGGCTCGAGCTCGACCAGCTTGACCAACTCGGCGATCGCGTCGGCGCGGCCCGAGCCGAGACCGTGCCGGGTGACGTTGAGCGTTCCGGCCGCCGCGCCCGTGCGGATGGCCTCCTTCATGTCGCCGCCGTGGGCCAGTACGGCGACCACGCCGGCCGTCATCGAGTCGCCGGCGCCCCGGTGGTCCCGCACGGTGAGCTCGGGCACGCGCACTCGGTACACGTCGTCCTCGATGAGCGCGATCGCGGGCTTCTCGGCCCGGCTGACCACGACCGTCTCGGCGCCTTGGTCCTGCAGGCGACGGGCCGCCTTGACGATCGACTGCTCGTCGTCCTGGTCCGCGAGGTCGTCCTCGTGCAGTTCCTCGTCGCTGATCTTGATGAAGTCCGCGCCTGCTTCGAGGACTGCGGTGAGGTGATCGCCCCGCAGGTCGGCGGCGATCCGGGCGCCGTTCTGGCGGAGGTCGGTCGCGAGCCGGCTGTAGGTGTCCGGCGGGACGAGCGACGGGTCGGCCGCTCCGCTCAGCACGCAGAGGCCCGCTTTCAGGCCTTCCGACAGTGCCAGTGCGTAGAGGTCGTCACCGTCGTGGCGACCAAGAGGCGAGCCCGGGTTCTCGGCGACGACCTTGCGTTCTTCGCCCTGCCGGTCGTGGACGTACCATCCGCTGTCCGCGTCCCGGCGTACCAGTTTCAGCTCCAGCCCTTCAGCGTCGATCTGCGAGGTCAGCGCCCGTCCGACCTCGCCCTTCCCGATCACCGCGCAGAATGTCACCGGCACGCCCAGGGACGAGACCATCCGGGCCTGCCACAACCCCTGGCCGCCCGCGTGCAGGTGCAGTTCCGGCTCTTCTCCGTGCCGCTCCACCGTCACAGTGAGCTGCGGCATCGGGGCGAACACCATGACTCCCATGGGCCCCCGGTACCCACTTAGCTCCGGCGTGAGCGGAACGTGTTCAGCAGGCTGCTCCGGGTGTCGGCGGGGAGGCCGTCTCCCGGCAGGTCGGCCAGCGACGCGGTGGTGAGCTGCATCTGCTCCAGATAGCGCTCACAGCCGTCGCACAGCGCGAGGTGATCGATGAAGTCCTGCTCGGCCTCCGGGCTCAGGTCGCCTTCCAGGTACGACGTGATCAGCTCGACGAACCCGCGGCAGTCGAGATCACTCATGACGCTCGCCCTCCTGCATGTAGTACTCCTCCAGTTTGCCGCGCAGGAACGCCCGGGCCCGATGCAGCAGCACCCGCTGGTTCGCCGCCGTGATCCCGAGCAGCTCGCACACTTCGTCGTACGGGCGTCCCTCGACATCCCGCAGTACGACGACCAGCCGCTGCCGCTCGGGGAGCTCGGTGAGCGCTTCGCTGAGCCGGTCGCGGACCTCGCCGGTCAGCAGACCCTGCTCCGGCGTCGGCCAGGCCGGCGGGAACTCCCACCAGTGACCGGGGAACGGGACGCCCGCGCCCGCCGGGCGGAACCGGCTCGGGTCGACGGTCGGGCCGGAGTCGTCGACGCTGCTCATCGGCACCACCTTGTGCTCCCGGGAGCCGCGCCGCTTGGCCGTGTTGGTGAGGATCCGGTACACCCAGGTCTTCAGCGACGACCGGCCCTCGAACATGTCGATCCCCTCGATCACCGCGAGCCAGGTCTCCTGCACGACCTCGGCGGCCGACTCCTCGGTCGACACGAACGACCGCGCCACCCGCAGCATCCCGCCGGACCACCCGTCCAGCAGCAGCGCGAACGCATCCTCGTCCCCGCTCCGCAACCGCTCGACCAGTACGCCGTCGGTCATTGCGTCAGCGTAGTGGAGCACGGTTCCGGACCCAGACGAGCGCCGCACCGGCCAGCCCGACCGCGCCGGTCAGCATCCAGCCCGACACGTACACCCCGAACTGCTTGCTCACGGCCCCGAACACCAGCGCGAACGGCGTGAAGACCAGCCACGACACCGCGCCGATCCCGGACACGACGCCGGTCCGGATCGTCGACGGTACGGCGTCGTGCAGCAGGCGGCTGACGTGGATCCCGATCACCACGAGCAGGAAGCACAGCGCGACCATCGCGACGGTCAGCGCGATCAGGTCCCGACTGCTCGTCAGGGTCAGGCAGGCGGCGAGCATGACGAGTACGACGATCGCCACCGGGAGCGGGCGGTGGAGGCGGAGCCGGCCGGCGAGCAGTCCGCCGATGCCGAGGGTCGCGACCAGGACCGCCCAGAACGGGCCGTAGTACACCGCGGACGCCTCGAGCGTGATCAGCCACAGCGGACCGAACTCGAACACCGCCTGCAGAATCATCGCCGCCATGATCGACGCGGCCGCGATCGGGACGAGCCGCCCGCGGTGGGTGATCGCTCGGTAGGTGACGGTCAGGTGGTGCCGGAGCGAGGTCCGCTCGCTGGTCTGGTGCAGGCGCGGCTCGCAGAAGCGGGTCAGCACGACGAGGTAGGCCAGCACGAAGGGGAGGGTGAGGATGTACGTCGCCCGCGTCGACAGGATCGAGGCGAGCCAGCCGCCGGCGAGCGCACTGGCCACGAGGGCGACGCTCTCGACGAAGCGGACACGGCCGATCTCGCGTTCGTATCCGTCGCCGTCGCCGGTCTCCTCGAGCACCACGTCGTACACGACGGCTTCGATGGTGCCGGAGTACATCGCGAAGTAGACGCCGAAGAGCAGCGCGGCGACGATGTAGCTCGCCACGTTCTGGCTGAGTGCGGCGACGGCGAGACTCACCACCATCGCCAGCCCCGAGAGCATCAACACACCCCGCCGCGACCACCGGTCCGCCAGGACCCCCGACACCACCTCGGCCACCGGCACCAATGCCGCGTAGGCAGCAACCATCACCCCGAGAGTCGCCGCGTCGAACCCGATCTCACTCATGAAGAGCTTCTCGACCGGCACCCATAAGGCAAACCCCTGCAGGAAGGTCCCCACCCACAACGGCGCCAACCGCCGCCGCAGAGACGGCCGCTCCGCGGCGCAGGAGTGTCGGGCGAGCCGGTGCCCCTCCCCACCCTCCTCGTCCGCGCGGAGCGCGGGAGCGTGCTCGGGCTGGACCGCGGTGGTGTTCGACATGACTACCTCTGCAGGGCTCGGGTTATCCGGTCAGCTCTGCAGTGTCATGAGGGCGGGAAGTGTTACAGCAGTTTGGCGGCGGTTGCCTGGATCTGGTCCATGTCGCCGGGGGTGGGGTGCCACGGGAGCTTCAGCGGGTCGTCCTGGTAGCGGGGGACCACGTGCAGGTGGGTGTGGAACACGCTCTGCCACGCCTCCGCCCCGATGCAGCTGAGCAGGTTCGCGCCTTCGGCGTCCAGGCGCTCGATCACCCGGCTGACCAGCGACTGGGCCAGCAGAGTCGCGGCGATCAGGTCGTCGGCGTCCGCCTCCCGAAGATCCGTGGAGTGCGTCCGCGGCACCACCAGCAGATGCCCGGGCGTCGCCGGGTTGATGTCCATGAACGCGATCGCCCGCTCGCTCGACGCCACCTGCGTCGACGGAATGTTCCCGGCCACGATCCCGCAGAAGAGACAGTTCTCGGTCATCGGCCCAGGCTAGTGCCTGCCCTCGCAGTACACTGCGCGAGCCGGATCCGCCACCCGAGGAGCCCCATGCCGGACGAACTGCTGCGCCCGACCATCGGGGCCGGTGTGGACATGTCGGTGCGCCCGTGGCGGCTGATGTCCCAGACGTACGTCGCCTTCTTCGGCGGGGTGATCGCTTCGACCACGATCGCGTTCCTGAACGCCCGCCGGCTCGGCGTGGACGCGGCCAGGCAGCGCCTGATCCTGCTCACCGGCGCCGCCGGGCTGGCCGGTGTGATCGCCGTCTTCGCCCTGCTGAACACCGACGACGGCGTCACCTCCGGGCTACGGATCGCGATCCGGGTGGTGGCCGTCGTGTGCTGCCTGGTCCAGCTCCGCATCCAGCGCCCGATGGACCGCGCGTTCCAGCTCCGCGGCACCGACTACGGCTCCCTGTGGGGCCCGGGCCTCGCGGTGACCATTGGCGGCGCCGTCGCAGAAGCACTCATCCTTGTCCTCGTGGCGGTGGCCCTGTGAACGAACCGACCGAAGCCCGCCTCCAGATGGCCGGCCACTGGCTGCAGATCGGCCACCCCGAACGCACCCTCGACGAGCTCCAGGGCCTCTGGGGCGACGCGGCGGTCGACTACCGCGCGTATCTGTTCCGCGGAGCCGCCCTGCACGCCCTCGACCGCAACGCCGAGGCCGTCGACGTGCTGAAGGACGGCCTCGCCCAGCACGGACCGTTCCTCCCGATGCTGCAGGTGCTCGGGTCGTCCCTGCGCGCTGTCGGTCGCCTGCCGGAGGCCGAGGCGGCGTTCCTCCAGGGCCTCAGCCTGGACCCCAATGACCCCGACCTGCTGATCGGCTACGCGCACGTCTGCCTCACCGCCGGACAGGCCGAGAAGGCGAGCGCCCTGGTCGAGCGCGCCGCCTCCCACGCACCCGAGAGCGCCGCGGTCGCCGCGGCCCGGGCGCAGGTCGCCTTCGCGCTCGGCAAGGACCGCGACATGCACCGCCACAGCACCGAGGCCCTCTCACACGACCCCGAGGACCCCGGCGCCCGAGCCCTGCACGGTACGGCGTCGATGCTCACCGGCGACTCGCGATCGGGCTACAACTCCCTCGCCTCCGCGGCCGCCTCCCAACCCGGTGACGCCGACCTCCGCGCCGCGGCCCGCGAGGCGAAGCTGCTCAACCACCCGCTCATGCGCCCGCTCCGCCCGTTCCAGCGCTTCAACCCACTGGTCGTCTGGATCGCCGCGGTCGCGGTCATCTACGGCCTCCGCCTGGCCGGCCTCGCACCCCTGGCCTTCCTCGCCGCCATCGGCTGGTTCGGCTTCTGCATCTACTCCTGGGTGGCCCCACCCTTGGTCCGCCGCTGGCTCAACCGAAAGTGGGGCGCATGACTGTGTTGAATTGCCGGGCCTCCGGCGCCGGCGGGTCATGGGGCTGGAACTCCCGGCCTTCCCTCGTCCCTCCAGTCGCTTCGCTCCCTCCGCTCCTCAGTCCAGGCCGGGAGGCCCCATGACCGACCGCATCGCTGCATTGCGCAAAGC
>NZ_JBFAHB010000108.1:0-26474 GCF_040653975.1 Kribbella sp. NPDC050820 | reverse complement strand
GGCCAGCCTTCACACGCACCCGCCCCGACAGCATCCGCGCTACAGCCCACACAGCGACCAACCCCAGAACCCGCCCTAATTCAGCGCCCTCCTAGTTCTTGATCTCGAACGACATGCCCTTGTAGGTGCGGGTCGTCGTACTGGGCCGCGCGGACTCGACCGCGGCGGCCTGGCCGGGCGCGGTCAGCGGCGCGACGCCGAGGTGGGCCGCGGACTGGCCGACGCGGGTCTGCACCCAGTCCTGCATGCCTGGGTTGGCGACCGCGAGCCGGCCGCCGCCCTCCCGAAGGATGCCCGAGGCAACCAGGTTCTGGCGGGCCGTGTCCAGCTCCTGCCAGCGGCCGATCGAGGCCAGCCCGCCTTCGCTCGGGAGCGCCATGCCATGCGGACCGTGGACGGCGACCTTCGCGACCAGGTCCTTCTCCGTGTCGTTGCAGTTGTTCCAGGCGGCCTGGTAGACGTGCCGCGACTGGTCGTTCACCACTGCCGTCGCGGTCTTCGCCACGTCGACGGTCACGCCACCGGCTTGCTGGGCCATCGGCAGCGCGGTCTCGGCCAGGCTGCGCAGCCGGGTCGGGTCGCCGTTCGCCGACCTGATCAGCCGGTCGATCGCCTCGGCCTGGTAGGGGATCCGCGCGTCGTCCAGCGGCTCGGTGAGCGCGGGGCGTAGCTCCGCATCGGTCAGCGGGCCGACCTCGCGAATGTCGAACCTGCTGGTCACACCGGTCGCGATCCTGCCCTCGCCGGCGGAGGCCGCCATCAGCCGGGTCGCCGCCATCTCGCCACCCGCCGCGATCAGGAACACCGGTCGCTTCATCCGCTCCAGGTGCTCGGACAGCTGCGTCACCACCGCGAGGTCACGCTCCGAGCCGACGTCGAGGTTGTCGACCAGCAGCATCACCGGCTCCGGCGGTTTGCGGTTCGCCGCGATCTCCCCGAGCTGCTCGGCCAGCTGGGTCAGCGTCTTGCGCAGCTGCGGGTCGTCGCCCGCCTCCCACTGGGTCTTGATCACCGCCTGCGCGAACGGCGACGGCCCGAACCGGCCCTCGACACCGTGCTGGCGGCCCTTGCGTTTGGGCGGGGCGAGCTCCTTGGCGATCTTGCCGAGCTCCTTCGCGGCGCTACGGCCGTACTGCTTCTTGATCGTGTCGAGGTTGTCGGTGAGGTAGCGGGACAACCGGTACTCGAGCGGCTCCTCGGGCGAGGCGTCGGCCCGGATCGCGAGCCAGCCCTCCCGCTTGGCCAGCGCGCCGGCCCGGTCCAGCTCCAGGCTCTTGCCCATCCCGGGTGGCCCGGTGAACAGCACCGAGTGGCTCTCCGGAGTGCGCAGGTCGACCGAGATCGGCCGGCCGAAGTGGTCCTTGCGATCCACGGTGTACGCCGGGTATCGCGGCGTACCGAAGACCTGGCTCACCGGACCAGGGTGCGAACCGTAACCGTCCGTGACACGGTGGGCGTGTGTCCGGCGGGTGAACACTGGCCTGCCGTGGGTTGAACCGGTCTATTCGCGCGTCCCGATCGCGCAGTGTTCGGCCCGAGTTCGGCCAGGTCACTTGGTTCCGCACTAGGCCGGTGTCAGGCTTCCTGGCATGCGGATCAAACGAGTGATGGCGGCGCTGCTGGCAGCGCCACTGGTGGGGCTGTTGCTTGGTGGGACCCCGGCGGCGCACGCCGACCCGGACCCGTACCTGACGATCACCGACGTGCGGCTCGACAAGACCGCGGTCGCGGTCTCCGGGCTCAACCTCGCCCCGGTCAAGGTCACGGTCGAGGGCGGTTACAGCTCGGGTCATCCCGACGACGAGAACACCGTGCTGAACGTGGTCCTCGAGCGCACCGGCGGGACCGGACCGCTCAAGAGCGTCTTCTCGACCGATTTGAAGCGCACCTCGGGCACGGTCGAGGACGGCGTGTGGACCGGGACGCTGAACGCGGCGTCCACGGCGGACGGCACCTTCAAGGTGACCGGCGTGATGACCGGTCCGTTCGGTGCGCCCATCGGCGGTACGCCGGTCGACCCGACGCCGTTCGACGGCCCGAGCCTGACGGTGACCGGGACCCACCTGCCGAAGGTGACCGCGTCCGTGTCGCCGAAGGTGGTGCCGTTCGGGTCGCCGTACTCGATCCGCTGGGCGATCACCGACACCGCGACCGGCAAGCCGTACGGCAGCCAGATCCGGGCATTGCTCGGGGTCGACGTCCCGTGCGCAGAGTCCAGCGGTGGCGGTGAGGCGGTGTGGGTCCGGACCGACACCAACGGCATCGTGACCAAGTCCTACAAGGCGTCGGACGCCGACATGCTGAACTGCCTGCAGTTGACGGGCCAGCCGTACAACATCGGCGGCCTGTGGCTGTTCGTCGCGCGGCCCGGCATCGTGTCGGCGGCGCCGTCGAAGACCAGTGCGCCGGTCGGCACCGTGGTCCCGGTGAACGGTTCGGTGGCCGGTGCGCCGTACAAGTGCAAGGTCGCGCTGCAACGGCTGTACGGCGCGAGTCAGTGGCGCGGGGTCAGTCTTGGCGAGGTGCGGCAGAGCGGTCGCTTCACGGTGAACGCACAGCCGGCGTACAAGGGCAACATCGCCTACCGCGTCTACTTTCCCACGTGCGGCCGCTACCAGGCCGGCGTCAGCAAGGCATTCGTCATCCGCGGCACCTAACTGGTCTACCGGATCAGCCCGATCGAGCAGTGATCCGGAGGAGTTGTTGGCAGCGTGACAGCCCACTGTCACGCTGCCTGCATGTGGGCGAAACGAGTGATGGCGGCGCTGCTCACCGCGCCTTGGTTGTTGCTCGGACTGGTGCCAACCGCCCAAGCCGCACCGGATCCGAACCTGACGGTCACCAACGTGACCCTGAGCGGCACGTCGGTCGCGGTCTCCGGGCTGAACCTCGTGCCGCTGACCGCCACCGTGACGGGTGGGTACACCTCCAGCGAGCCGGGCGACGTGGACATGACGTTGTACGTCGTCCTCGAGCGCACCGGCGGGACCGGTCCGCTGCGGTACATGTTCTCGACCGACCTCAAGCGCATCTCGGGCACGACGCAGAACGGCGTCTGGCAAGGACCGCTGAACGTGCCGTCGACCGCGAACGGCACCTTCAAGGTCACCGGGGTGTACGCGATCCCGTTCGGGTACGTGCCTCCCGGGCCGCTCGATCCGACGCCGTTCGCCGGCCCGACCGTGACCGTGGCCGGCTACCACCTGCCGAAGATCACGGCGTCCGTGACGCCGAAGGCGGTGCCGTTCGGGTCGCCGTACTCGATCCGCTGGGCGGTCATCGACTCCGCGACCGGCAAGCCGTACGGGACCCGGATCCCGGTGCTCCTCGGGGTCGACAACGAGTGCGCCGAGTACGTCGGCGGCGTCGTCGCCCGGACCGACACGAACGGGCTCGTGACGCGGTCGTACCAGGCCGGGTGGGCCGACGCGCTCAACTGCCTGCGGCTGAGCGGCAAGCCGTTCGACATCAGCGGCCTCGGGCTGTTCGTGGCACGGCCCGGGATCGTGTCTGCGGTGCCGTCGAAGACGAGTGCGCCGGTCGGCACCATCGTGCCGGTCAACGGCAGCGTGCTCGGGCCGCCGACCGGGTGCCTCGTCGTACTGCAGCGGCTGTACGGCGCGACGCAGTGGCGTGGGGTCAGCTCGGGGAGCGTCCGGCAGAGTGGGCGGTTCACGGTGACCGCGCAGCCCGCGTACAGGGGCCTGATTCCGTACCGCGTGTACTTCCCGACCTGTAGTCGCTACCAGGCAGGCCTGAGCAAGGTCTTCTACATCCGAGGGACGTGAGCTGACAGTGATCAGACGAGTGATGGCGGCGCTGTTCGCAGCGCCTTTGGTGGGGTTGTTGCTGACCGCGATGCCGGCTGCGCACGCAGAGCCGGATCCGGCGCTTGCCATCACCGATGTCGACCTGGGCAGTCCGACGGTCGCGGTGTCCGGGCTCAACCTCGCGCCGGTCAAGCTGACGGTCAAAGCGAAGTACACCGGGGAGACGGGTGGCAGCACCACGCTCTTCGTCTTCCTCGAGCGGCAGGGTGGAACGGCCTGGCCCCGGACGTTGTGGTCGAGCCTTCTCCCGCTGAAGTCCGGCACCGTCCGGGACGGTGTCTGGGAGGGGCCGGTGTACGTGCCGTCGACTGCGAACGGGACGTTCAAGGTCACCGGTGTGCAGTTCGGTGGGTACCCGTTCCCCGGGGACTTCAGCGAGCCGACGCCGTACGACGGTCCCGCGCTGGCCGTCAGCGGCTACCACCTGCCGAAGATCACTGCCGCGGTGTCGCCGCGGATCGTGCCGCTCGGGTCGCCGTACTCGATCCGATGGGCGGTCACGGACTCCGCGACGGGTAAGCCGTACGGGACCCGGATCACGGTGCTGCTCGCCATCGACAACGGGTGCGCCGAGGACGCGGGCGGCTCGGTCGTCCGGACCGGGACGGACGGCATCGTGACCAAGGCGTACACGGCGGCCGACGCGCCGTGGGTCAACTGCCTGCGGATCACCGGCAAGCCGACCGACATCGCAGGGATGGGGCTCGCGGTGGCGCGGTCGACGTACGTGACCGCGGCTCCGTCGAAGGCGAGCGCTCCGGTCGGGACCGTCGTACCGGTGAACGGCTCGGTCGGCGGCGCTCCGTCCAACTGCAAGGTCTGGCTGCAGCGGCTGTACGGCGCGACGCAGTGGCGATCGGTGAGCTCGAACGCGGTCCGGCTGAGTGGCCGGTTCACGGTCAGCGCGCAGCCGGCGTACAAGGGGCTGATCCCGTACCGGGTGTACTTCCCGGCCTGCCAGAACTTCCAGTCCGCAGTGAGCAAGGTGTTCTACATCCGCGGTCTCTGAGACGACGGTACGGCGGCCTGGGACGGGTGAGCTAGCCTGAGTTAGGTAGTCCTAACTTGCTGGCCTTGACCGGGCCGCCCGACGTACTCCGAGAGGACCGTGGTCCCGTGACCAGCCCCGCACCTCGCCGCAACCGCGTCTGCAAGCGCGCGGTCGTCCGCCGTACCGAGCGAATCACCCCGCACATGATCCGGGTCGTGCTCGGCTCCGACGACTTCGTGGACAACGGCTTCACCGACCACTACGTGAAGCTGCTGTTCGGCAAGCCGGGCGTCGAGTACCCGCAGCCGCTGGACATGGGCGTGATCCGGGAGACGTACCCGTCGGAGCAGTGGCCGACGATGCGGACCTACACGGTGCGCAACTGGGACGAGGACAGCCGCGAGCTGACCATCGACTTCGTCCACCACGGCGACGAGGGCGTGGCCGGTCCGTGGGCCGCGGCGGCCCAGGCGGGTGACGTGCTGTGGTTCAACGGCCCCGGTGGCGCGTACGCACCGGACGCGGAGGCTGACTGGCACCTGCTGGTCGGCGACGAGAGCGCGCTGCCGGCGATCGGCGCCGCGGTCGAGCAGTTGCCGCCGGGCGCCCGGGCGACCGTCCTGCTCGAGGTGGAGGACGAAACCGAGGAGCAGAAGTTCAACGGCTCCGGCGAGGTCAACGTGATCTGGTTCCACCGCGCCGGCAGCTCGTCGGGTCGCGGTGACGCACTGGTCGCGGCCGTCGAAGCTCTGGAGTTCCCCGCGGGCGACGCTCAGATCTTCGTTCACGGCGAAGCCGGCTTCGTCTTCCGCATCCGCAAGAACCTCTTCACCGAGCGCGCCCTCCCCCGCGACCGCGTCTCGCTGTCCGGCTACTGGCGCCTGGGCAAGAACGAAGACGGCTGGCAGGCCGAGAAGGCCGAGACCGCCCGCAAGGAGCGCTCGGCCTCCTGACGCGCGGTCACAGACCGCGGATGTAGAACGTCGGGCTCACCCCGGTCTGGTACCTGCCGCAGGTTGCGAAGTAGACCCGGTACGGGATCAACCCCTTGTACGCCGGTTGAGCGGTCACGGTGAAGCGGCCGCTCTGGCGGACACTTCCGGTGCTGACCCCACGCCACTGGGTCGCGCCCGTCAGACGCTGCAGGAGCACCGGACAGCCGACCGGCGGGCCGAGCACGTTGCCATTGACCGGAACGATGGTGCCGACCGTGGCACCGGTCGCCGACGGCACCGCCGAGACGATCCCAGGGCGGGCGACGATCAGGCCGAGGCTGGCGATGTTGAACGGCCCGTTCCGGATCAGGAGACACTGGTTGTCGTTGGCGGCCGCTGCGGAGTACGCCTTCGTGAGCAGCCCGCTCGTGCTGGTCCGCAGTGTGTTCGGACCGAAGGCTTCCAGGCACTCGGCGTCGCTGGCCAGCAGGACGCCGATGCTGGTCCCGTAAGGCTTGCCGGTCGCCGAGTCCGTCACCGCCCAGGTGATCGAGAACCCGGATCCGAACGGCACGACCGGCGGGCTCACCTTCGCGGTGAGCCTCGGCAGGTGGGAACCGGTGACGGACACCGTCGGCCCGTCGAACGGCGTCGGATCGGTCATGTCGGGAACGGGGAAGAACGCGCCCGCTTCCACACCCGTCACCTTGAACACGCCGTGCGCCGTGGACGGGACGTTGACCGGTCCGGCCCACACGCCGTCCTGGGTGGTGCCGCTGATCCGCGGCAGGTCGGTCGAGATCATCCGCCGCAGCGGGCCGGTCCCGCTGGTCCGCTCGAGATAGACCACCATCGGAAGGTTCGCGTCGTTCGGGTCGGTGGAGGCGTAGCCCGCCGTCACTGTGATCCGAACCGGCACGGTGTTGAGACCGGACACGGCGACCGCACTCGGGCCGAGCGTCACGTCCGTCACTTGGAGCAAGGGATCCGGAGCCGCCTGCGCTGCAGGTGCGCCGACGAGTTGGACCCCCACCACTGACGCTGTCACAAGCGTCGCCAGTACTCGTCTTGCCCACATCCTTGCAGCGTGGCACTCGCGCCATACGGTGCAAAGATCTCAACCAGTACGGCGTTCCCGGCGTCGTACCGACCATGGCTGACCCCGCATCATTCGACCGTTTCGCCCCCGCCTACGACCGCTTCATCAGCCTGCAACCCGGCCAGAACTCCGACTGGGTAGCAGGCCTCGGGCTGCGCGGTGAGCGGGCGCTGGACGCGGGCTGCGGATCCGGCCACGCGGCCGTGCGCTTGGCCGACCAGTTCGACGAGGTGCTTGGGGTGGATCTCAGTGCGCCGATGATCGAGATTGCCCGGGCGAAGCGGGCGCGGGGGAATGTCGAGTACCGGGTGGCGGATGTGTTCACGGTGGCGGAGCGCGGGTTCGATCTCGTGTACAGCCACACGATGATGCATCACCTGGCGGACTACCGGGGTGGGCTCGAGTATCTGAAGTCGTTGGTGCGGGTGGGTGGGACGGTCGCGGTGGTGGACAACGTGTGTGATCTGTACCCGACGCCGCCGCGGGCGGCGTACCTGATCGGCGCGTGGCGGGGGTTTCCGGAGCACATTGCCAAGCTGGGGTGGCGGGACGCGTGGTTCGAGTTCCGGTTCTGGCACAGCCGGCCGTGGCTCGACCACCTGGCGAGTGATCGGTACCTGTCTCGGGCGCAGTTCCGGGAGTTGTACGACGACGTGTTCCCCGGTGCGCAGTACACGGATCTTGGGTGGGCGTTGGCTATGCGGTGGACCTGCGGCGGTTGAGGAGGTCGATCAGGGTGGTGGCCTGGTTGGTGGGGAGGACCCAGTCGTCGCCGGAGGCCTGCAGGATGACGGCGGGGCCCTCGGTGACGATCGGTGGATGCGGCAGCGGGATCGGGAACTTGAGGCGTTCGACTCCGCTGAGCGCGACCTCGAAGACACCGGTGATGCTGCTCAGCGGATAGGTCTTGCCCAGGTCCTCCATTCTCTGCGAACGCAGCACCGGCCGGCTCTGGATCGTGAAGCTGTCCGCGCCGAGCAGCACCGCGGTCAGCTGCAGCCCGCGCAGCCGGAAGATCAGCTCGTACGGCGTATCCGCCAGCTCAGGCACGACGGGCACCAGCAGAACCCGATCGGCATACCGGGCCAGCGCAGCGCCAGCCACGATCCCCACCAGCAACGCAGGCAGCGCCAGAAAGACCGGCCACCACACCCCGACCGCCAACGGGAACAACGTCACGAACAACCCGCCGACCGCCCCGAACAGCCCACCGATCCCGGCCCACCACCGCGGCTGGTACCGATGCCGCCGCCGCAGCACCCACCCGAGCACCAACATCCCGACCGGCACCACACACCCGATCCACACCACCGGCGACCCCGCCGTACTGATCCAGATTCCGATCCCCAGCACCACCACCGGAATCCCCAAATAGATGCCCGCGACAACCCGCCGCACCCGCCGATCCCGCCGCTCCATCTCGCTCACGGGGAAAACCTAAGCAGATTCGTGTCGAAGGACCTACTGTGCACGTGATGATCGAGATTCCCGCGAAGCTGGTGACGAACCACGGCAAGACGTCGCCCGAGTGGCTGGCCGGGTTGCCGGGAGCCGCGGCGGAGTACGTCGATCGGTGGCAGTTGGCGGTCACCGGTCCGCCGTTGAACGGCGAGGCTTCGCTGATTCTGCCCGTCGTACGGCGGGACGGTGCCGAGGCGATGCTCAAGCTTCAGCCGGTCAACGACGAGAGCGAGAGTGAGGCGCTCGCGCTGCGGACCTGGAGCCGTGACGACGTCGTCGAGGTGCTCGAGGACGATCCCACGACGTCGACCATCCTGCTCGAGCGGCTCGAGCCGCGGACCCTCGACGACCTGCCGGACCACGTCGAGGCCACCCGGATCCTGGCCGAGCTGCTGACCCGGTTGAGCGCCGTGCCCGCACCACCTGGAGTACGTCGGCTCGCGGACGTCGCCGGCGCGATGGTCGAGGACGCGCCGGCCCTGATCCCGCTGCTGAGCGATCCGGCCGAGCGACAGTTGGTACGGCGCTTCGTCGCGCAGGTGACCGAGTTGCTGCCGGAGTCGGGCGACCGGCTGCTGCCCTGGGACCTGCACTACTACAACGTGATGGCCGCGCAGCGGCAGCCGTGGCTGGTGATCGACCCGAAGCCGCTCGCCGGCGATCCGGGGTTCGAGGTCTTCCCGGTGCTGTGGAACCGGTGGGACGACCTGGTTGCGACCGGCGAGCTGGATCAGGCGATCCGGGACCGGTTCGACCAGATGCTCGAGGTCACCGGGATCGACCGCGACCGGGCGCTCGGCTGGACCGCAGGCAGGATCCTGCAGAACGTGCTCTGGGACACCGAGGACGAGGAGACCGCGATGAACCCGGTGCTGCGAACCATCGCCGATGCCCTCCGGATCTGATTACATCATTACATGACGACTCCGACGCTGTACGAGTGGGCCGGTGGGCACGCGGCCTTGCGCCGCCTGACCGAGGTGTTCTACGACAAGGTCCTGGCCGACCCGCTGCTCGCGCCGGTGTTCGCGCACATGAGTGAGAACCATCGCGAGCACGTGGCGATCTGGCTCGGCGAGGTGTTCCGCGGGCACAGCCGCTACACCGACGAGCTCGGCGGCTACCCGGCGATGCTGAAGCACCACCTCAACCTCGGCCTCACCGAGGAGCAGCGCTCCCGCTGGGCCGCGCTGATCGCCGCCAGCGCAGACCCGGCCGGTCTGCCCGACGACCCCGAGTTCCGGTCCGCCTTCGTCGCGTACGTCGAGTGGGGCACGCGGATCGCCCTCGCCAACTCCCAGCCCGGCGCGACACCTCCGCCGCAAGCGCCGGTGCCGCATTGGGGTTGGGGCGAGGCTCCGCCGTACCAGCCCTAGGGCCGCCCGACCCAGGTCCGGCGGACCGAGTGGACGACGAGCAGGACGATGGACGCGAGTGCGGCGACGCCGGCGACGATCCCGATCACGACGGACACCGCGAGACCGGCCTCGAACGCATCGGCGACGAGGCCGGCCAGCGCGCCGACCAGAGCCGCGACGATCATGCTGACGAGCAGCGCGATGCTCGACAAGTACTGCGTGGCCGGGATCCGGGTCCGCTTGGCGCCGTACGTCCGCATGATTCCGGCGACGTCCTCACCGTGTCCGGTGATGAAGTAGGGCTCGAGTTCCGGTGCGATGTCGAGGTAGCCGCGCCGCAGCTTGTTCATCCCGACCACCAACTCGACGTCCTCGCTGTTCAGTTGCACCAGCCGGATCACCGTGGCCACCCCGATCACCACCAGCAACGGGACGATCAGCAGCGCGAACACCCGGAAGCCGACGCCGAAGTCGGTGCTCTGCGCCACCAGCGCCAGCGCTACGACCGCCGCCGACACCACCGTGACGAACCAGCTCGCGCGGCTGAAGCTCTCGCTCCAGGCCAGGCTGCGAGTGGCCAGCAGACTCCAGTGCTCGGTGGACAGGATCTGCGCCCGCACAGCCGGTGGAGCTGGGGCCGTTGGGTCGTCGTCGGGCATGTACCCTCCTCGGTCCGATGCTTCAGTGTCGCCGACCAGGGGTGCTTTGCTGACGGAACAGACACCCGCGACAGCGCTACGGGCCTGCGGGTTGGATACAGTCGCGGTTCACGATGATTCCGCTTGCGGGGATGCGAGGGTGAACCTGTGACCGCTCAGCTCGAGTATCCCGAGGTGCAGGACAGCAACGCGCTGTTGTCGATCCAGGGGCTGTGGAAGGTGTTCGGCCCGAAGGCGCAGCGGGTGCCGCACCGGCCCGACCTCGCCGCCCTGGACCGCGCCGCCCTCTACACCCGGACCGGATGTACGGCGGCCGTCCGCGACCTCAGCTTCGACGTCGCGCCCGGTGAGGTGTTCGTCGTGATGGGCCTGTCCGGGTCCGGCAAGTCCACCCTGGTCCGCTGTCTCACGCGTTTGATCGAACCGACCGCCGGCAGCCTGATCTTCGAGGGCGAGGACCTGCGCGCGGCCGACGAGAAGCGGCTGCGGGCGCTGCGCCGGAGCAAGTTCTCGATGGTGTTCCAGCACTTCGGCCTGCTCCCGCACCGCAAGGTGATCGACAACGTCTCGTACGGCCTGGAGATCCGGGGCGAGAGCAAGCCCGATCGCCGCCGCCGTGCCCAGGAAGTGATCGACCTGGTCGGCTTGGCCGGCAACGAGCACCTCTACCCGGAGCAACTGTCCGGCGGCATGCAGCAACGCGTCGGCCTGGCCCGCGCGCTCGCCAACGACCCGGACGTGCTGCTGTTCGACGAGCCGTTCTCCGCACTCGACCCGCTGATCCGGCGCGAGATGCAGAACGAGGTCGTCCGGCTGCACCGCGAGGTCGGCAAGACGATGGTGTTCATCACCCACGACCTGTCCGAGGCGCTCCGGCTGGGTGACCAGATCCTGCTGATGCGTGACGGTGGCGCGGTCCAGCTCGGCACCGGCGACGAGCTCGTCGGAGCGCCGGCCGACGACTACGTGCGCGACTTCGTCCGTGACGTACCGCGAGCCGACGTCCTGACCCTGCGCTGGATCGCCCGCACGCCGCGGCCCGAGGAGCCGCTGGACGGACCCGAGCTCGGACCTGACGTGCTGGTCCGGGAGGCGACCCGGCTGGTGCTGGAGGCGGACCGCCCGGTCAAGGTGGTCTCGAACGGCACGCTGCTCGGTGTGATCGGCGACCAGGAAATCCTCGCGGTCGTCGCGGACACGAACTGATGGCCTCGATCACTGGGTCGGTCGAGATCGAGGTACGGCGACCACGCCGCAGCGTGATCGTCGGTGTCCTGCTCGTCGTCTGGGTCGCGGCGTACTTCGTGCTCCGCGGGATCGACACCCTCGCGCTCGGCGGTCAGGAGACGACCGCGTTCCACCGCTGGCTGACCGATCACCGTGACGACGTCGGCCAGGGCAACCCGGTCTTCGACGGGATCCGGGTGGTCGTCGACCAGTTCGTCGTACTGCTGCAGAACGTTCTGTCGCAGGCGTCGTACGGACGGCCGGTCCCGGTCATCGGCTGGCTCGGGGTGGTCGCGGTGTCGGCGTACCTCGCGTGGGCGTTCGGCAACTGGAAGGTCGCGCTGCTGACCGCCGGCGGGCTCGTGTTCGTCGGGCTGCAGGGGCTGTGGCAGGAGAGCATGGACACGCTCGCGCTGACCATCGCGGCCGTGCTGCTGTCCCTGCTGATCGCGATTCCGCTGGGGATCTGGGCCGGATTGTCGGACCGCGCCTTCAAGGTCGCCACGCTCGTCCTCGACCTGATGCAGACGCTGCCGACGTTCGTCTACCTCGCGCCGCTGACGCTGTTCTTCGCGATCGGCCCGGCCGCGGCCACGATCGCGACCCTGATCTACGCGGCGCCGCCGGCGGTCCGGCTGACCGCGCACGCGATCCGGTCGGTCCCCGTGGAGAGCGTCGAGGCGTCCCGGTCGCTCGGGTCCACCCGGGGCCAGACGCTGACCAAGGTGCTGCTGCCGATGTCCCGCAGTACGGTCGTCGTCGGCATCAACCAGACCATCATGGCCGCCCTGTCGATGGTGACTGTGGCCGCGTTGATCGACGCGCCCGGCCTCGGCCAGACGGTCCTGAAGGCCCTGCAGACGCTCGATGTCGGAGTCGCGTTCAACGCCGGCCTGGCGATCGTCGTGCTCGCGATCGTGCTCGACCGGGTCACCACCGCGGCCGGTGACCGGCCGTGGCGTACGGCGAGCATCCGCCGGAAGATCCTGCTCGGCGCGGGAGCGGTCGGGGTCCTGATCGCGATCTGGTTCTCCCGGACCTACGTGTGGGCGGCCGAGTTCCCGACGTCGGTCAACATCGGCTCGCGGATCGCGGTGATCACCTCGGACGTGACCGCTTGGGTGCAGGACACTTTCGGCGGTTTCACGTACGGCGTCCGGGACGCGGTGACGACGGGATTGCTGAACCCGCTGGAGGCGTTGCTGACCGGCTCGCCCTGGTGGCTCGTCGCCGCATTCGTCGTCGCGCTGGCCGCAGTACTCGGGCACTGGCGCGGAGCAGTCCCGGCCGCGGTGTGCTCGTTGCTGCTGGTCGCGACCGGGGTCTGGCACGACAGCATGGTCACGCTCGCGTCGACGCTGCTCGCGACGGTCGTGGTGGTCGGGGTCGGGCTCGCCCTCGGTGTGTGGGCCGGGCGCAACCATCGGGTCGATACGTGGATCCGGCCGGTGCTGGACGCCGGGCAGACGATGCCGCCGTTCGTGTACCTGGTGCCGTTCCTGGCGCTGTTCGGCACCAGCCGGTTCACCGCGATCGCGGCCGCCGTGGTGTTCGCCGTACCCGTCACCACCAAGATCGTTGCTGATGGCATCAAGGCGGTGCCGGTGGCGACCGTGGAGGCAGCGAACTCGGTCGGGTCGAGCAGCTGGCAGGTGATCAGCAAGGTGCAGCTGCCGGTCGCCCGGCGCGCGATCACGCTGGCGGTCAACCAGGGCCTGATCTACGTGCTGTCGATGGTCGTCGTCGGCGGCCTGGTCGGTGCGGGTGCACTCGGGTACGACGTGGCCGCGGGCTTCGCGCAGAGCGAGCTGTACGGCAAGGGGCTGGCCGCCGGAGTGGCTATCGTCCTCCTCGGCGTACTGCTCGACCGCGTGACGCAGGCGGCGGCTCGCCGTACCCAGAATTTCCACAGAAGAGGAGACAAGCGGTGAAGAAGCTCCGGTACGCCGGCGTTCTGACGGCCGTGGCACTCGCGCTGGCCGGGTGCGGCGGCGAGAAGGTCGGCTCGCAGCAGCCGGCCGCCGACGACGGGAAGGAGTGCGGCACCTTCAACCTGGCCGTCAGCCCGTGGGTCGGGTACGAGGCGAACGCGGCCGTGGTCGCCTACATCGCGACCAAGGACCTCGGCTGCAAGGTGGTGAAGAAGAACCTCAAGGAGGAGATCTCCTGGCAGGGCTTCGGCACCGGCGAGGTGGACGCCGTCGTGGAGAACTGGGGTCACGAGGACCTGAAGAAGAAGTACATCGAGGAGCAGAAGGTCGCGGTCGAGGCCGGCTCCACCGGGGTCAAGGGCGTGATCGGCTGGTACGTGCCGCCGTGGATGGCGCAGCAGCACCCGGACATCACCGACTGGCAGAACCTGAACAAGTACGCCGCCCTGTTCAAGACCTCGGAGTCCGGCGGCAAGGGCCAACTGCTGGACGGCGACCCGTCGTACGTGACCAACGACGAGGCGCTGGTGAAGAACCTGAACCTGAACTACAAGGTGGTGCAGAGCGGTAGCGAGACCGCGCTGATCCAGGCCTTCCGGGACGCCGAGAAGAACAAGAAGCCGCTGCTCGCCTACTTCTACGAGCCGCAGTGGTTCTTCGACGAGATGAAGCTGGTCAAGGTCGACCTGCCCGCGTACAAGGCCGGGTGTGACGCGGACCCGGCCAAGGTCGCCTGCGACTACCCGCCGTACGACCTGGACAAGGTCGTGTCGAAGAAGTTCGCCGACTCGGGCAGCCCGGCGTACGACCTGGTGAAGAACTTCCAGTGGACCAACGAGGACCAGAACGCGGTGGCCCGCTCGATCGCCGTCGACAAACTGACCCCCGACGCCGCCGCCGAGAAGTGGGTCAAGGAAAACCAGTCCAAGGTCGACACCTGGCTCGGGAAATAACTACACCTGGGTAGTAGTACAAGCTGTTTGTGCCACAAGCAGCTTGTACTACTACGAACCCCCGCGTTGACCGCGCCTGCGCGATACAGCTCGCACGATGCTGTAGACGGCGCCGGTGGCGAAGAGCAGCCCGATGGTGGTGAACACTCCGCCAACCACCAGCGATGCGGTCACGCCTAGTTGCGCCCGCTGCGGATGGTCCGGGTCATAGAGCACCTCAACGATGGTCCCGTTGGCGTGTGCGGCTGTCTGCCCGAATCGGTATTGGTCCCAGAGGTAGTAGGAACCGCCGACAACCAGCCCGAGGCCCAAGGCCAGACTGGCGATCTTGCCCCAGTGCGCCCCAAGCAGTCTCTTGAGCCCCCCATCACCCCAACAGTCCCTGGTTGTGGCGGATGCGGTCGATGTCGAAGCGTTCGGCGGGTGGGAGGGGGGTGCCTACCTTGGTGCGGAGGGCTTCGGCTTCGGCTAGGAGTTGTCGGGCGCGGTCGGGAGTGGCGGCCGCGCCTGCCAGGCCCTCGAGGGCGAGGGCGATTGCTCGCTCGTCGCCGACCTGGACGGCCGCTTCGTAGCCGCGTTGGTGGAGGGCTTGTGCTTTCGTGAAGTCGCCGCGTTGTTCGGCGATGAAGCCGAGTTGGGCGAGGACGAAGGCGATGCCCGGGGTGCCGCCGACCTGGGTGAGCCAGTCGAGCCACTTGGTGAAGCGGGCCTCGGCCTCGTCGAGTCGGCCCTGGCGGCGGGCGGACAGGCCGAGACCGACCTCGGCGTACTCCTCGGCCGACCTGTTGGACTGCTCGACCGCCAGCCGACGCGCCCGCTCGTGCAGTGCGTCGGCACGGTCGTGGTCGCCCGTCAGGTAGGCAATCCGGCCCAGCCCGGAGGTCCGGAACGACACCTCGGTCCACAGGCCGAGCTCCTCCGCCTGCTGCACGGCGTCCGTCAGGTAGCCCTCGGCCGTCGGGTAGTCGCCGCTGATCTCCGCGGCCACGATGAGCGAGTACGTCGCCTGCAGGCGGCCCCACGCATCGCCGAGCTCATCGAAGAGCTCCAGACTGCGCCGACCGTCTCGCACCATCGCAGCGAGATCCGCGTGCACGATGTTGAGCTGCGCCCGCGTGCTGAGTGCAGCAGCCAGGCCCCAGCGGTCGCCCTGCTCGGTGAACGCCTCGATCGCCTGGTCGATCCGCTGCATCAGTACGGCGGCATCGCCGTACGCCCACTGCGTGGTGGTCAGGAACCACAGCGCGTGCGGATCGTTCCCGGCCAGCGCCAGCGCATCGTCGGCGGCTGCGGCGAGATTGGAGCCCTTGGCATCGGTCGCGGTCATCCCGACCTGCCAGACCGTCGCGGTCGCCCGGTCCGCCGGGTCCTGACCGGGTACGGCGAGGGCCGCCGCGATGGACCGCCTTGCCTCACCCAGTCGGCCGCGGAGGTACCAGTACCAGGCGAGTGCGTTGACCAGCTTCAGCGACGGAGCTACTTCCAGGGCGGCCCGGAAGTTGGCCGCCTCCTGGTCCAGGCGATGAAGCCAGCTGCGTTGCTCTGGTCCACGCAACTCGGCGCGTTGGGCCAGCGCGAGGTAGTACTCGGCATGACGTTGCCTGGTCGCCTCAACCTCACCGGCTTCCGCAAGTCGCTCGAAGCTGTAGGCCGCGATGGACTCCAGCAAGCGGTAGCGACCCCCACTCGCGACCACTAGAGATTTGTCGACAAGAGGCAGCAGTGCGTCCCGCTGGCTGACCTCGGTAGCCGCCTCCAGTGAGAAGGTGCCGGCGTGCACGGCCAGTCGGCGCAGCATGACCCGCTCGTCGTCGTCCAGCAGCTCCCAGCTCCAGTCGATGGTTGCCCGCAGCGTCCGTTGCCGCTCTGGAACACCGCGACCACCCGACAGCAGTCGGAACCGGTCGTCCAGCCGGTCCGCCAGTCCCTGCACACCCAGCGCCCGTACGCGCGTCGCCGCAAGCTCCAACGCCAGCGGTATGCCGTCCAGCCGCCGGCAGATCGCTCTGACCGCCTCCGAGTCGTCGACCCCGGCGCGCACAGTGAACAGGTCGGCCGCCGACCGCAGCTCGAGCGGCTCGACCTCCAGCACGCGCTCACCGGGCAGACCCAGCGGCTCCCGGCTGGTCGCGAGGATGCGCAAACCCGGTACGCCGCTCAGCAGCCGCTGCACGAGGTCCGCGAGGTCCAGATGCTCGCAGTTGTCGAGAAGCAGCAGGACCGGCCTTGTGCCGAGTGACTCGATCAAACGGGACAGCAGGTCGTCCGACTCGTCCCGCAGACCCACTGCCGTCGCCAGCGCATCCAGTACGTCGTCCTGCCGGAGCGGAGCCAGCTCCACCAGTCGCGTCACGCCTAGGTGGCTCCGGCCCAGTTCCAAAGCCAGTCGGGTCTTGCCCACGCCACCTGGTCCCACCAGGGTGAGCAGGCGGTGCTGCCGCAGCAGTGCGGTCGCGTGCTCGACGGTGTCAGTGCGACCGATCAGGTCGTTGAGCGGAGCGGGAAGCGCGGACGGTTGCAGGGACGGGTCGTGGCGCAGGATCGCGGCGTGCAGTTCGACCAGCTCGGGTCCCGGATCGGCGCCGAGTTCGTCGGCTAGCTGCTCGCGCAGGTCCGCGTAAGAGCGCAGTGCGTCGTCCTGTCGTCCAGCCCGGTAGAGAGCCCGTAGGTGGATGGCGCGGAGTCGCTCGCGGAGTGGATGGCGGCGTACCAGCGCAGTCAGCGCTGGGAGATCGCCGGTCTGCTCCAGGAGGTCCTCGGTCGCGGCGAGGCCTAGCTCCTCCAGGCGGTCGCGTGTTGCGCGGGCGAACTCGTGGTCGGGCACGTCGGCGTACGCGGGCCCGCGCCAGAGGTCGAGCGCCTCGCGGAGCCGGCCGGCGGCGACGAGCTCCTCGAAGATGTTGCTGTCGACAACCTCCGCGGTCAGGGTGTAGCCGGCCGGGCCGTGGGCGACGAGGGCGCGGCTCCCCGGTTCGGCTCGGTCGAGCGCCGTCCGGAGCTGGGAGATCCGGGCCTGCAGCGTCCCGGTGGCGTTGCGCGGCGGGCGGTCGCCCCAGAGGTCCTCGATCAGCCGGTCCGCCGACACCGGCTGCCCGCGATGAGCCAGCAGGTCGAGCAGCAGCGTGCGGACCTTGGTGTCGGGTACGGCGACCGGCGTACCGGCATCCGTCCTGACCACGAGAGGTCCCAGCACGCCGAAGTACATAAGCCGTAGTAAACCCGTAGCGCGATTTCGCACGATCGGCGCATGAGTTCTCGAGAAGCAGTCACAGTGATCGGCCTCGGCGCGATGGGATCCACCATGGCCGGGGTCTTCCTCGCCGCCGGCCACCCGACCACCGTCTGGAACCGGAGCGCGGGCAAGGCGGCCAAGCTCGTCGCGGCCGGTGCGGTGGAGGCGGCGACCGCGGCGGAAGCGGTGGCCGCGAGCAACCTGGTGGTGATCAGCCAGGTCGACTACACCGCGATGGACCAGTCCCTGGAGGGTGTGGACCTCACCGGGAAGGTGCTGGTCAACCTCAGCTCGGACAGCCCGGAGCGGCTGCGGTCGGCGAGCAAGTCCGTCGCCGAGCGCGGCGGCACGCTGGTGACGGGCGGCATCATGGTCCCGCCGCCGGGCATCGGCCAGCCGGGCGCGTACGTGTTCTACAGCGGTCCGCCGGAGGCGGTCGAGGCGCACCGGAAGACGCTCGAGGTGCTGGCGCGCGCCGACCACATGGGCACCGACCCCGGGCTGGCGATGCTCTACTACCAGGCCATGCTCAACATCTTCTGGAGCACGCTGATCAGCTATTTCTACTCGACCGCACTGGTCGGTGGAGCCGAGCAGGTCCGGCCGTACGCCGAGGCGATGCTGCGGGACCTGGCCGAGGACGGGCCGATGGGCTTCATCCGCATCCTAACCGCGGAGCTCGAGAAGGGCGAGTCCCCGGGTGGGGAGAACAACCTGCACATGCAAGCGGTCGGCGCCGAGCATGTCGTGCAGGCGTTCGAGGAACTCGGCCTCGACGCCGGCGTACCGCGCGCCGTGGCCGCGCTGTTCGCCCGCGCCGACGCAGCCGGCCACGGCCTGGACGGCCTCAGCTCCCTGATCGAGGTGATCCGCAAACCGTCACTTTGATGACACGGTCAGCCTGCATCGGCCGTCGTCGCAGTTGCGTTGGAGCCGGCCGCGCGAGATCGTCTGGGCCAGGCCGATCGCCCAGCACATCGGGCATCCGCGCAACGCGACGACACCGACCGGCAGAAGCAGCAGGCTGACGAGTCCGATGCTGGGCAGGAGAGCGAACGCACTGACCAGCCCGCCGAAACCGACCGCGCCACGGGCCAAGTGCCGGAGCAGCGACGTACTGGCGAAGTCGGTCATCGCTTGTCTCCCAAGGTCTCCCGGACCGCCGCGCGAGCGCGGTGCAGACGTGACTTCATCGCGGCCGTGCTGAGGCCCAGTGCGTCGGCGACCATCGGTCCGCTGTAGCCCTGAACGTCCCGCATGATCAGCACGTGGCGCTGATCCGGAGGCAAGCCGGCGATCGCCGCCGCCACCTCGGCCGCTTCGAGTTGGCGCAGCACCTCGTCCTCGGCCGATGCGGTGACGGTGTCCCGGGCCAGCGGCTGGTCCCGCATCATCCTGCGGGCGCGGCGCAGGCATTCGTTGCGGACAATCCGGAACATCCACGACGTCAGCGCGCCGGTGGCCCGCAGCATCCCGACCTTGCGGTACAGGATGATCAGGGCCTCCTGCGCTGCGTCCTCGGCGTCCTCCGGTGTGGCGCAGAGCGAGTGGGCAAAGCGCCGTACGGTCGGGTGCGAGCCGGCGACCAACGCGGTGAGGGCGTCGACGTCGCCGTCCTGGGCGGCGACGATCAGCCGGTCGTCGGGCCAGGTCCGTTCAGCCACGGGCCCGCCCGCGGCGGCGCAGTACGACGAAGCTGCAGGTGCAGAGCAGCACCACTCCGGCAGCGATGGCCAAGACGATCGCGACGGTCATTCCTACCTCCAGGTCGTGGTCGATACGGGGGTAAGAGGCGGGCCGGCGCCGAAAGGATTCACGCCTGAAGGCCGCTTGAGCTTGTTCACACGGGCCACGGGCAACTATCACGATCTGCGGGAGCAACGCCGACGACACGCCGGATTTCGGACAAAACCAGGTAGCGTCGGTCCCATGATCATCGTGACAGCTGCACTGAAGGGCGGGGTCGGTAAGACAACCACGTCGGTGTACTTGGCCGCGCTGGCATCTTCCAACCGTCGCACATCCACTCTGGTCGACGCCGATCCGCAGGGCAGCGCCGCCGACTGGGTCGCGGATTCGGAGGACGGTCAACTGTCCCGCGTCGAGGTCGCGGAGGCGCCGACCGAGCGCCTGCTGAACAAGGCCCTGGACAAGGTGCCGCCGGAGGGCATCGGCATCGTGGACATGCCGCCGTCCCACGAGCGACTGCTGAACAAGGCGCTCGAGCGGGCCCGGATCGTGGTGCTGCCGACCCGCGTCGGCGGTGTCGAGACGCCCCGGGTGAAGGCGGTGCTGGACCTGGTTCCGGACCACATCCCGGTCGGCCTGGTGATCTGCTCGGCCCGGACGTACACCCGCAGCTACCAGGACGCGATGCGGCAGTACGCCGAGGAAGGCATCCCGGTCTGGGGCACGATCCCGGAGCGGGTGTCGATCACCGCGGGCCCGACCGGCCCGCTCGCGGCCGACGGCCTGGAGTCGTACAAGAAGGTCTGGCGCAAGATCCTGGCCGCCGCCCGTAGTTGACCGCCTGCAGTTGACCGCCCGCGACGGGGTTGGGTCCGTGCACTCGCTCGCGGGCCCAACCCCTCAGCGCTGCAGGGGTGGCTCGCCGCGGACGTAGGAGCGGATCACGGTGGCCGCGGCGCCACGGGCCCAGTCGTCGAAGGTGTGCGAGCGCAGCATCAGCCGGCAGTCCCCGGCGGCGCCGAATGCGTGCTCGGCGAACGCCCGCCGCATCCGCTCCTCGTACAGGTCGTACTCGGCGACGCCCTCGCCGGCGATCACCACCAGCTCCGGCCCGACCAGGTTCACCATCGCGGACACGGCCGACCCGATCACCTCGCCGGCCCGGTCGAAGGCCTCCCGGGCGTGCTCGTCGCCCTCGTGTGCGAGCTTGATCGCCCCGGCCAGGTCCAGGTCCGGCCGGCCGGTCGTCTCCCGGGTCCGGGTCAGGATCGCGTCCGACGACGCGACCGTCTCCACACAACCCCGCCGCCCGCAGGTGCAGACCAGCTCACCGGGGGCCAGCGGAAGGTGGCCGAGCTCGCCGGAGACGCCGTACGCCCCGGACACGACCTCGCCGTTGATGTAGAGGCCGCAGCCGATCCCGGACCCGATCGTGACGACCGCGAACGAGTCGGCGTCCACCCCGACTCCGAACCACTGCTCGGCCACGGTCAGCGCGCGGACGTCATTCGTGACAAGGATCGGCACGTTGAGCCGCTGGGAGAGGAGTTCGGCGACCGAGACGTCCCGCCAGCCCATCAGCGGCGAGTGCCGGACCACGCCGTGGCGCGCGTCGACGTCGCCGGACACCGCCACGCCGATCCCGATCAGTGGACCGGCCTCGACCTCGTCCGACATCAGCTCCTTGGCCAGCTCCGCGAGCTGCTCGATCACACTGTCCGGCGCGGTGTCGTCCAGCGGCCGGTGCTGCACGGTCAGGATCCCGGCGGTGAAGTCTGTGGTGACGCCGATCAGCGCAGTGGGGGTGACCTTGAGGCCGATCACCGAGACGCTGTTGCGGATCACGGTCAGCGGGCTGACCGGACGGCCGATGCCGAGCTGGCTGTCCGCCTCGGCCGGCGTGGCGGGCTGGTCGGTGACGAACCCGGCCTCGATCAGCGGCGCGACCGCCTTGGTGACGGCCGCCTGGGACAGCCCGGTCCGGCGTGCGATCTCCACTCGCGGGATCGGTCCCTGGGTCAGGATCCTGGTCAGCACCTCGACTCCCGCCGGCGTGGCCAACGGGAGTGATCGATGCGGACGCAGCGGCACGAGAACAACTTACCGGCGAGTCGGCCGCTAGGCCTCGATATTCCCCAGGATGGGCGACGTCAGTGCCCACCGAATCGTCCGGGTGAGCCCTTCGCCGGCCGCGCGGACGACGGTTGCCTCGGCCAATGGCAGGTACGGCAGGCGCAGCGGCCACCGCGTCCACCACGGCAGCAGGCCGACCGCGGCGGCGGTGAGGACGCCGTACGCCGGTCGCGCGACCATTGGAACCGGCGGGTGGATCAGCATGAAGCGGGCAGCCTGCCGGGCCTCGGTGGTGCCTCGCAGCTCCGGGCGGTACTCGTCCAGCAGTTCGCGTAGCTCGGCCACTGTGGTCGGTGGGTCGATCACTCCGAGCTTGCGTGCGACCAGCGCCGCATCCTCGACGTACAGGTCTTGCTCAGCTGCGTCGAGCGGCTGCACGCCGTACGTCTGGTGAGCTGCCAGGAAGCTGTCCACCTCCGCGACATGCACCCACTTCAGGAGGTGCGGGTCGGACGCCCGGTACTTCACACCGTCCGGACTGGTCCCCCGCACCCGTTCGTGGACACCCTTGACCCGCGCGATCGCCTCCTCGGCGTCCGGGACCGCGCCGTACGTCGTGATGGCCAGGAAGTAGCTGGTACGGCGCAACCGTCCCCACGGATCGCCTCGGTAACCGGAGTGTGCCGACACTGCGGCCATCGCCAGTGGGTGCAGCGACTGCAGCAGCAACGCGCGGAGCCCACCGGCGAACATCGCGGCATCGCCATGCACCCGCCGGATCGGCCGGTCCGGCTCGAACCAGCGCGGTCCGGGTGTGTTGTGCACCCGGCTCCGCTCAGCGGCCGGGTCCGGCCCGGCCACCTTCGTCATGATCATCCGCGCCAACCCGTCCCTCAACGGATCCAGCGGTCCTGCGATGGTGGCGGCCATGCCTCCAGTGTGCCTTGGGGCTGTCTACACCACGTCGATGAAGATCGGGTTGGTGTAGAGCCAGGTGTCCAGCCATGGGTCGCCGTCGTTCGTCGGGTGCTGGATCGGCCCGGCCGGGTCGATGCGGCTGCCCAGGTACCCGGGCCCGTTCCGCTTGCCGTCGCTGCCTCGCACCCGCACGTACTGCGACCGCTCTGCCTTACCGAGCGGGATGCGCAGAGTGTAGGTGCCGGACTGCCGCCGTACGTCGACCTGCTCGACGACTCGGGTGTCGGGGGCCTTCCAGCTGTCTCTGGCTGCCGTCGGCCCGGCCACAACACCACGGATCACGTCCACGTGTGCCAGTCTCGGCAGGACGCCATGGAAGTTCGGCCGGGACGCACTGGTCACGGTGACGCGCAGCTCCAGCTGCTGACCCCTATGGACCCGCAGGCGACCGCCGAGCGTCACACCACGCTGCGACGCACCAACTGGAGCAAGCCGTACGTCGATGCCGTCGACCAGCTGACCGTGGTCGACCCAGACGCGGCCGGCCCGCAGTGCAGCCATCACCTCGAGGTAGCCGTACCGCGTCACGCCTACATGCGTGCGGCTGAACTGACCCGGCCAGAAGTCGCTGCCGGGCTGCGGCACACCGGAGTCCGTCGGCGACGGCTTCCAGCCGAGGCTGTCGAAGTTCTCGCCGGGCGGGAACGCCCCGTCCTTCCAGGTGTCCCAGATGGTCCGGTGGTTGTCGCTGTTCGACGTGATCGAGAACAGCCGGCCCTCGGCGAGCATGGAGTCCCACAGCCCACCGACGGTCGCCGTGGCCCAGTCGAAGCCGCCGTACGTGCGATACGCGTCGGCCGGGTAGCCCGGGAAGCTGTTGGCGCTCGGTGCGTTGACGTACTCACCACGCTGGGCGTTGGTCGCTCCGCGGTATGCGACCCACGCCGGGTCCGCGTCGCCCTGCGAACCGGGCGCGCCCTCCATACCGATGCAGACGCCGGTGTCGCGCCAGTCGCGCAGCTCGTAGGGAGCGTCGATGCCCAGCCGCAGTGGGTGGTTGGCGAGCACCAGCACGTCGTCGACGTACCCGCTCTGCTTCTGCCCTGCGAGCCACTGCAGTGCCTTGACGGCGTTCTGCTCGTTCGCCGGGTTGCCCTCCGCGCGGCCGGTCAGCTTGCCGTCGTACTCGCGCTCGAACTGCTGGAGCAGGGCGACGTTGTTCGGGCCGGGCGCGACCAGGACGGTGCCGTGCTCGGCGGCCGGGATGTACCACTCGAGGCCTTGGAAGATCAGCATCCGCGGGTTCTCGGCCCGCGCCTTCAGAACCTCGGCGTTCTCGGCCGCGGCGCCCTTGTCGGCGTGGCCGAAGTTGCTGTGCTCGGTGAACGCCATCCAGTCCAGCCCGAACTGCGCTCCCCGCTGTGCCAATTGGCTGAAGTCGTACTTCGCGTCATGGCTGTAGCGGGTGTGCACATGGTGGTCGCCGACCAGGTAGACCAGGTCGGGGTCACTGCCCGAGCCGGTGGTGGCCGCTGCTTCCGCCGTACCGATGGCCGTCGCGGCGAAGCCCGCTCCCAGCAACCCGGCGCCGCGGATCAGATTCCGCCGGGACACCCCCTGCGCGTCCAGTGCCGTTTCCGGCACCTCCGGATCGGCCCACTCCGGCACCTGCTGCGTCGACATGACGCGCAACCTTGCTGGTCATGACAAATGAAGTCAAGGCTTCCGGCGACCGCCAGGTGAACGGTCGGCGTATTCGTGCTCCAGCAGCGAGTAGAGCAACGAGTCGCGCCAGTCCCCGTTGGTGAAGACGTGGTGCCGGATCCGGCCCTCGTAGCTGAACCCGAGCCGCTTCACGACAGCGATCGAAGCCTCGTTGTCGGGGCCGATCGCCGCGCTGACCCGGTGCTTGCCGAGCGGGCCGAAGGCGAACCGGAGCAGCACCCGGGACGCGTCGGTGGCGTAGCCGCGGCCCCAGTGGTCCGCGTGGATCGCGTAGCCGAGGTGCACGGCCCGCACCCCGGTCGGCCCGAGCCGGGCGAAGCCGACCACCTTGTCGTCGTCCTGGCGGGTGACGGCGAGCAGGTAGTCCGGCCGGTCCTCTTGCGCGGCCCGCTCGACGATCGCGGCCAGCGCCTTCTCGGCCGCGGCCCGGTCCCGGCTGTCGAACGACATCCACGACGTCACGCGGTCGTCGCCGACGATGGCCAGGTAGTCCTCGAGATCAGCTGTCCGGAACTCGCGCAGGGTCGTCAGGTCTCCGGTCAATGAGTCCATCTGGGAGAAACTACCGGGGGAACGCCTGCATCGGCGTCCGGGTGAACGTCTCGATCTCTTCCTGCAGCTCGCGGGCGTCGTCGGCGCGACCGGACTGCCGCAGCGCCTGGTGGACCCGGCGGGCCGAGTGCACCACGCCGTTGATCCGGCGCTCGGCGGGCAGGCCCAGCACCGGCGCGATCGCGTCCGCGGCGCCGTCGAGCTCACCGCTGACGATCCGGGTGATGGCCATCGCGGCCTGGCTGCCGGCGGCGTCGCCGAAGGCCCACTCCGGGTGGTTCTGGTCGTTGTAGGCGTCGACGGCCTGGCGGGAGTACCGCTCGGCCTGGTCGACCTCGCCGGGCAGCCAGGCGAGCGCGTCAGCCGCGTAGTACAGCTGCCGGTTGCGGCCGAAGGTGCACAGGCCGCCCATGTCGTCGAGGTCGTCGTTGCGAACCGTGTTCCAGGCGTTCTCGGCGCGCTCGAGGGCGGCGCGGGTGGCCTCCGGGTTGCCCAGCGCCGCCCAAGCGCGGGCCTCGCTCACCGGCAGCCAGACGCTGGTGGTGCTGTTGGCCTGCTCGGCGTACCCGGCGCCGAGCTGCGCGTACCGGACCGAGTCGTGCGGGTTGCCGGCCCAGTAGGAGACGAGCGACTGTAGGCCGCGCACCCAGGCGCGCAGGCCGTGGTGGTCGGCGTTGTCGGCGCAGAGGAACGCGGTCCGTGCCTGGGTGAGGGCGGCATGCGGGTTGCCGAGGTCGTGGGAGGCCTTGGCGAGCAGACCACCGGTCACACCGCCGAGGAAGTACAGCTGCCGCAGGTGCTCCGGACGTTGCCGGCTCTCCAGCAGGGCGAAGATCAGATCCTGGGTTTCGACCAGCTGGCCGAGGATCTCCGGCAGCGGGCGCTGCGGGTATGCCTTCGCGACGTGGCGCACGTCGTCGTACACCTGTTCCATGGCCTCGCTTCCGAGACCGGACTGGGCCGCGAGGGCAAATGCCCTCGCTCGGCTGGCAGCCATGTCGAGAACCTCCATCTCAGTACCTGTCGTGATCCGTCCACTCGCGGCAGGTGCCGGCACCACCTGGGCGGCCTGATCGGGGACGTACGGCGCGAGGAGCTCCTCGACCGGCTTGCCGAACATGCGTTGCAGGGTGCGCCGGGTCTGAGGAGTGGTCCCTGCGCGCTCGCCCGATGCGAGGCGACGCAGGTGCCGCTCGGTGATGGTTCCACCCAGCTCGACGAACTCGGCGACGATCTCGGAGTAGGTCTGGTTCCGGCGCTGGATCAGGTGCGCCAGGACCGTCTTTGGCGCGTACCTACCCGCCATCGTTCCTCCAGTTCACGTCAGTTCAGACGTTGTCTCGACTGATCCCTCACGACAAGGTGCGGTCCCCCAGATGTCCGCGAGAGGACCGGAAGAGGTCCGGCAAAGGTCCGGTCCAGGTCCTAGAGCGGTCACGTTGGGCTCGTGCACCATTACTGCCATGACAACCAGTAATTCCAACTGGTTGCAAGGCCTGAGAGTTACGGGGTGAGAGGTAGTGACCATCGCGGAGATGACGTCGAGACAGCACCGCCGAAGGGTGCGGGTCTGGTTCGGCGAGCATGTGATCGCGCAGTACGTCGCGGAGGCGCCGCTGGCGGCCCGCTACGAGCAGGCGATGCGGAGGCGTTTCGCCGGCCTCCGAGTCACCAACGACGTACTCGGTCCACTCGACAGCACCGACTGAAAACCTGAATTTCCGGGTCCTCCTCAGACCCGGTCCGCTGCGCCTGGAGTCTCCTCACGTTCAGGAGCAGCACCTGGAAGGTCCGGGGCACTCCTCAGTCCCGGGCGAAACCCGAGGTGCGGTCCGGAGCAC
>NZ_JBFAHB010000107.1:0-26521 GCF_040653975.1 Kribbella sp. NPDC050820 | reverse complement strand
CGTGGATCGGCGCCGGAGCACCGATCCACGACCCGAATGGTCAGCTCGTGGTGAAGCGCACCGACAGGGTCGCCGGGGCGGTCTTCAGCTTGTCGCGGTCGGGGAGTTGGGGGCCGCAAGCGGCCGTGCCGACGCCGGTTTGGGCAATGTCGAGGGTCACGTAGGTGGTGTCGCCGGCGACCAGGTCCGCGGTGTGCTTGGCGGTCTCGAGGTCGTGGCTGGTCCAGTCGCGGACGGTGAGGCCGAAGAGGGTGCCAACCGCCTCGATGCGCAGGCCGTCGAGGGTCGCCCAGCGGGTGTCGATGCGGTGGCCGTTCTCCTGCGGGCGGACGTACGGCGTCTGCAACTCGGCGACCGTGGCCGAGTACTTGCCGACCGCGGCGGCCTCGCGAGTGTCGACGTACGCCTCGTTCGGGCCGGTGCCGAACCACTCGACCCGCTCCACCTTCGGCAGCTCGAAGGTGATGCCGAGTCGCGGCAGCACCTCCGGGAACTGACCCTCGGGTACGACGCTCAGGTCCAGAACGACCCCGCCGTCGACCGCGGTCCAGCGCCAGGTGCTGACCAGACCCCACTGCAGCTGCGGCGGCGCCGTACGGGTGACGACCTCCCAGGCCCCGTCACGCTCGCCCTGCGAGACGATCCGTTGCTGCACGCGGTGCAGACCTTCCTCGCGCCAGGCGTTCGCGACCCCGGGGATGGCGTCGTTGTCGATCGGCGCACGCCAGACGTCCAGCCGGGCGTTCTGCACGCCCGCGACGCTGATCCCGCTCACACCGGCGACACCGTCGGCCGGCGCACCACCGGCGACGGGCTCCACCGAAGCAGGCTCGTCCAGCCGGACCTGCCCCCAGGCGACGCGGTGTCCGGCTTCCGCCCACGCCGTGGACGAAGCGAGTGAAGCCGTCACGGTGACCCAGGTTTCGGGCTTCGAAGCGTCCACGGAAGGCAACGACACCGAAGCCGTCGCACCGGGGGCGATCGCCGGCACCGACAGCTCACCGGCGTCGACCTGCGATCCCTCGACCTCGACGACGTACGTGAAGGTCAGGTGGCTGGTGTCGAGGACCTCGTAGCGGTTCGTGACCGACACCCCGCCGTTGCCATCAGCAACGATGCGGAGCGGCTCGATCACCTTGACGTACTCGAGCATGCCGGGCGACGGCGTCCGGTCCGGGAACAGCAGGCCGTCGCAGACGAAGTTGCCGTCGTGGATGGTCTCGCCGAAGTCACCGCCGTACGCGTAGACCTCGCGGCCGTCGATGGTGGTCCGGAGGCCGTGGTCGATCCACTCCCAGATGAAGCCGCCCTGGCAGCGCGGGTACTTGTCGAACACCTCGCGGTAGTCGAGCAGCCCACCCGGCCCGTTGCCCATCGCGTGGCCGTACTCGCACAGGATGAACGGCAGGTTCCGGTACAGCTCCGGGTCCGCGCCGATCTCCGCGCAGCCGGCCGGGTCGGTGTACATCCGGGAGTAGATGTCGACCCACTCGGCCTCGGTGTCGCGCTCGTAGTGCACCGGCCGGGACGGGTCGAGCTCCTTGGCCAGGTCGTACATCGCCTTCAGGTTGTCGCCCATCCCGCACTCGTTGCCGAGCGACCAGATGATGATCGCGGGGTGGTTCTTGTCCCGGTGCACGGTGCGCTCGATCCGGGACACCAGGTCGTCGTGGAACCGCGGGTCCATCACCGGGTTCGGCAGCTTCGGCGGCTGCGGCTCGTACCCGAATCCGTGCGTCTCCAGGTCGCACTCGTCGATCACGTACAGGCCGTACTCGTCGCACAGCGACAGGAAGTGCGGGTGCGGCGGGTAGTGGCTGGTGCGGACCGCGTTGATCCCGGCCCGCTTCATCAGCAGCACGTCGTCCAGCATGTCCTGCTCGGTGAGCGCCCGGCCGCGGTCGGGGTGGAACTCGTGCCGGTTGACCCCGTTGAACAGCACCCGGTTGCCGTTGACCGTGAGCACGCCGTCGGCGATCGCGACCGTCCGGAAGCCGATCCGCAGCCGCACCTCACCACCGTCGGTCCGGACCACCCCGTCGTACAGCCGCGGGCTCTCGGCCGACCACGGCTCGACCGCCGCGGTCACCTCGGTGCCGGTCGCGGTCTCGATCCCGAGCTCGGGTACGACGAGAGTCCCGGCGATGTCGGAGTCGACCTTCAGCGTGCCGGTCCCGTCGGCGTACGACGCGTGCACGAAGACGTCGGTGGGGGCGGTCGGCTTCAGCGCCAGCAGGTTGACCTCGCGGAAGATCCCGGACAGCCACCACATGTCCTGGTCCTCGACGTAGCTGCCGGCCGACCACTGGTGCACCCGGACCGCGATCCGGGCCTCCTTGCCGGGGGCAACCACGTCGGTCAGGTCGAACTCGGACGGCAGCCGGGAGCCGGACGACCAGCCGACCAGCTCGCCGTTCACGTGCACCGCGAACCGCGAGTCGACACCCTCGAACCGCAGCACCACCCGGGCGCCGGCCCAGTCCGCCGGGACCGTGACGGTCCGGACGTAGTCACCGGTCGGGTTGTCGGTCGGCACGAACGGCGGCTCGAGCGGGAACGGGTAGACGACGTTCGTGTAGGCCGGGGCGCCGTACCCGCTGAGCTGCCAGTGACCCGGGACCGCGATGGTGTCCCAGCCGGTGGTGTCCGGGTCCTTCAGGTCGTCGGGGGCGTCGGCCACGCTCGGGGAAAGCCGGAAGCTCCACTCGCCGGTCAGCGGGAGCTTGGCCGAGTCGTCGTCGAGCCAGGCACGCGGAGGAAGCACGTTGGCGCCGGGAGCAAAGTCCTCGACATAACTGTGGTCATGGGTCACAGGCATCGAGCCTAAGCCCAAGTTGTTCACGAATCCACACTGATCAACAGATATGGACAGGACGGTGACCGGATCAGGTCAGGACTGGCACGCCTTGCACACGCCGATCAGGGCGACCTGCTCGGGGGCCAGCTGGAAGCCCAGCTCGCGCTGGACCTTGCGGCGGGCGGAGTCGAGGATGTCGCCCGGGGCGTCGTACACCGTGCCGCACTCCGAGCAGCGCAGGTGCAGGTGGCGCGGAGCCAGATCACCGGCCAAGTGGTACGTCGTCCCGGCCCGACCGAGGTGGACGTGCGTGACCAGGCCGAACTCACCCAGCGCGTCCAGCGCCCGGTAGACGGTCGCGCGGTGGATGCCGGGGCGCAACTGCTCGGCGCGCTCGCCGATCTGCTCGGCGCTCAGGTGCTCCTCGGTGCCCGCGAGCACCTCCACCACCGCGAGCCGGGCCGGCGTGACCCGCTCGCCCCGGTCCCGCAGCCGCTGCGCGGTGACTTCGACAGCACTGGTCACGTCGGCCCTCTCTCAGGACTACAAGCAGCCTCAGGACTTCTTGGCGGCCGTCTTCTTGGCGGTGGTCTTCTTCGCCGCGGCCTTCTTGGTGGTCGCCTTCTTCGCGGCCGTCTTCTTCGTCGTGCTCTTCTTGGCGGTGGACTTCTTGGCCGCCTTCTTCACCGGACCACGGGCCCGCTTGTCCGCCAGCAGCTCGGCCGCGCGCAGCAGCGAGATGGTCTCGACCGAGTCGTCCTTGCGCAGGGTCGCGTTCGTCTCGCCATCGGTGACGTACGGGCCGAAGCGACCCTCCTTCACCACCACCGGCTTGCCGGACTCCGGGTCCTCGCCCAGCTCCTTGAGCGGCGGCGCCGCGGCCCGGCGGCCGCGCTGCTTCGGCTCGGAGTAGATCTTCAGGGCCTCGTCGAGGGTGATGTCGAACATCTGCTCCTCGGACGACAGCGACCGCGAGTCGGTGCCCTTCTTCAGGTACGGCCCGTAGCGGCCGTTCTGCGCGGTGATCTCGTCACCGCTGTCCGGGTCCTTGCCGACCACTCGCGGGAGCGACAACAGCTTCATCGCGTCGTCGAGGCTGACGCTGTCCAGCGTCATCGACTTGAGCAGCGACCCGGTCCGCGGCTTGGCGCTCTTCGGCGCGTCCTCCGGCAGCACCTCGGTCACGTACGGACCGAACCGGCCGGCCTTCGCGACCACCTTCAGGCCGCTGTCGGGCGCCGTACCGAGCTCGTGCTCGACGCCGGACGGCTGGCTGAGCAGCTCGTGGGCCTTGTCGACGGTCAGCTCGTCCGGCGGCAGGTCCTCGGGCACGTTGGCGCGCCGCTCGTCCTTGTCCTCGACGTACGGCCCGTAGCGGCCGACCCGGACCACGATCCCGCTGTCGTCACCGCCGACACCGAAGGTGGACATCTCCCGGGCGTCGATGTCGCCGAGGTCGTTCACCATCGAGTGCAGGCCCTCGAGGTCGTCGTCGCCGAAGTAGAACCGGGACAGCACGCCCTCGCGCTGCAGGTCCCCGGCGGCGACCTCGTCGAGCACGTCCTCCATGGTCGCGGTGAACGCGTAGTCCACCAGCCGGGTGAAATGCTCCTCGAGCAGCCGGACGACCGCGAACGCCAGCCAGGCCGGCACCAGCGCGGAGCCCTTCTTGTACACGTACCGGCGGGCCTGGATGGTGCCGATGATCGACGCGTACGTCGACGGCCGGCCGATCTCGCGCTCTTCGAGCTCCCGGATCAGCGTCGCCTCGGTGTAGCGGGCCGGCGGCTTCGTCTCGTGACCCGACGCCAGCACCTCGACCGCGGGCAGCACGTCGCCCTCGGCCACGTCGGGCAGCCGGGTCTCCTGGTCGTCGGTCCCGGCGGACGGGTCGTCCGCGCCCTCGACGTACGCCTTGAGGAAGCCGTGGAAGGTGATCACCCGGCCGGACGAGGTGAACTCGCACTGCTCGCCCGACGAGGCGGTCGCGTCGATCTTGATCGAGACGCTGCGGCCCTCGGCGTCCTTCATCTGGGACGCGATCGTGCGCATCCAGATCAGCTCGTAGAGCCGGTACTCGGCACCGCTCAGCCCGGTCTGCGCCGGGGTCTGGAAAACCTCGCCGGCCGGCCGGATCGCCTCGTGCGCCTCCTGCGCGTTCTTCACCTTGGAGGTGTAGACGCGCGGCTTGTCCGGCAGGTACGACGCGCCGTACAGCTCCCGGACCTGGGCCCGGGCGGCGGTGATTGCGGTGTCCGACAGCGTCACGCTGTCGGTACGCATGTAGGTGATGTTGCCGTTCTCGTACAGCCGCTGGGCGATCTGCATCGTCTGCGAGGCGGACATGCCGAGCTTGCGGCCGGCCTCCTGCTGCAGCGTGGTGGTCCGGAACGGCGCGTACGGCTTGCGGGTGTACGGCTTGGACTCGATCGACCGGACGGTGAACTGCGAGTCGCGCAGCGCGCCGGCCAGCGCGGTCGCGGTCTCCTCGTTCAGGTGGACCGTGTTCTGGCCCTTCAGCTCACCGCTCGAGCTGAAGTCGCGGCCCTGGGCGACCCGACGGCTGTCCACCGAGACCAGCCGGGACGGGAACTGCCGCGGCGTCCGGCCCTCGCCGGCGTCGAGCGTGGCGTCCAGGTCCCAGTACGACGCGCTGCGGAACGCGATCCGCTCGCGCTCACGGTCGACCACCATCCGGATCGCGACCGACTGCACCCGGCCCGCCGACAGCTTCGGCATGACCTTCTTCCACAGCACCGGCGAGACCTCGTAGCCGTACAGCCGGTCCAGGATCCGGCGCGCCTCCTGGGCGTCGACCAGGGACTCGTTGATGTCGCGCGCGCTGCCGACCGCGTCCTGGATCGCCTTCGGGGTGATCTCGTGGAACACCATCCGCTTGACCGGGACCTTCGGCTTCAGCTCGTCCAGCAGGTGCCAGGCGATCGCCTCGCCCTCGCGGTCCTCATCGGTGGCCAGGTAGAGCTCGTCGGCGGACTTGAGCAGGTCCTTCAGCTTGCGGATCTGGGCCTTCTTGTCGGCCGGGACGACGTACAGCGGGTCGAAGTGGTCCTCGACGTTCACGCCGAGCCGGGCCCAGGGCAGACCCTTGTACTTCGCCGGGATCTCGTCCGCCCCGCTGGGCAGGTCGCGGATGTGACCGAAGCTGGACTCCACCACGTACCCGGACCCCAGGAAACCGGCGATCATCCGCGCCTTCTTCGGCGACTCGACGATCACCAGCCTGCTTGCCGATGTCTTCGTCCCTGCTGCCCCTGCCACTGCGCTCCTTGCCTTAGCACTCTCTCGCCCTGCCGACAACGCCCGAGATCAGGCGTCTGTTCCCCCGGACACAGACCGACCCCGCCCGAGGACAGGGTACGGCCGACGGCAACGCATTTCTCAACGCACGGTAACCGGTCGCGCCACTCGTACACCTCACAGGGTTTCAGAAAGGTCCGACAACCCCGCTCACCGCGCGTCGCAGCACGACCACCGAGCGGCAGAACCCCGCCCCTCACGTCGTGACGAGGGTACGCCGTCCCGCGGGCGGCAGCGGTGGTAGGAGTCACAACGTGGTCAGCGGGCGAAGTGGATCTCCGGGAATTTCGGCGAGTCGCCGCGGAGCAGGAGCTCGGGCCGGCCGCGCAGGTTCTGGTCGAAGAAGGCGGCGATGTACTGCCGCTGGGCGTGCACGCTGCGGTCCGGCCGGACCGCGCCGACCAGGGCGGTCATCACTGAGGTGATGATCTCGTCCTCGCCGTAGATCTCCCGGAACAGCTGGTCGAAGACGAACTGGAAGTCGGTGAACGCCTTCTGCTTCGCGCCGGTCAGGCCGAGGTTCAGCTTCCAGCCGCGCTGCTCCTCCCAGAACCGGGCCCACGACTTGTCGTAGTACTCCTTCCCGGCGTCGGTGCGCTGGCTGGTGTCCGAGCCGAACAGCAGGAACGGCTGGTCGAGCCCCTTCCGGGCCACCTCGCCGAGCGGACCCTTGGCCGGATCGTCCTGGAGGGTGCCGTCCAGGTCGAGGCCGGCCGCGAACCGGCGGTCCTCGAGCAGCGTGTTCGCGGTCGCGTAGCCGCCGAGCGAGAAGCCGAACATGCCGATCCGCTGCAGGTCGAGGCCGCCGGCGAGGCCTGGCGGCAGGTTCTTGCCGTCCATGTCCGGGTTGTCGCCACGGACGATCCGCTCGAGCTGGTCCAGGACGAAGCGCGAGTCCGCCGTCCGGGTCTCGACCGCCTTGCGGGTGAACTCCGGATCCGGCAGCTGGCTGGCCGGCACACCGGGCAGGAACCGCCCGCCCGGGAACTCGGTCGGCGTCTCGTGGGTGTGGTCCATGGTGACGACGACGTACCCGCGACTGGCCAGGTCCTCGACCTGGGCGGTGTTCACGAACCGGCTGTACTGGTAGCCGGGAGAGAACAGTACGACGGGGTGCGGGATCGGCTGCATCGGCGCGTCCACGCGGGAGTGCGTCTCGGTGTTGGCGAAGTCGAACGAGCCGGTCGGCACCGCCAGGCCGTACTCCCCGGTCCAGGCCTCGTCGACCTCGACGGCGGTCCGCTTCGGCATGTACCTGGCCAGCGGGGCGGCGGCGGCCACCGAGCCGGGGTACCAGAGGCTGACCATCAGTTCGCGTTTGCCGCTGGGCATGGTCGGGTCCGGGCGGGACTGGTCGATCAAGTGCAGGGCGGTCGTGCCGAGCGCCTTCCGGCCGGTCGGCGCGGGCAGCCGGAACGTCACGGGGTGGAAGTTGGGGTCGTCCTGGGCGGTGAAGCGGTCCGGGTCGAGGGGGTAGGCCTGGGCGAGGGCCGGGCTGGTCAGCGCGACACCGAGGCCGAGACCGCCGGCCAGCACCGCACGTCGGCTCAAGGTTCGACTGTTCGCCATGCGAAACATCGTCATGGCCCGGGTTCACCCCGCGATGGCGACGGCGTCTCAACTTCATGACGGCCGAGCTGATGACAAGCCGCAGTCCGTGCGCTTCAATGAGCGCACTCTTGTTCATAGATGCGTGAAGTGAGGCACTCGTGAGCATCTTTGTCCGCATGAAACGTTCAGCCACCGCCCTTGCTCTGATAGCGGGCGCGCTGGTGGCTGTCAGCGCGCAGGCGCAGGCCCAACCCACCGCCGACACCACGCTGGGTGACGTCACCGGGTTCTCCGCCGACCAGGCGACGTACACGCTCAGCGCCGGCGCCGCGAAGGTGCGGGTGGCGTTCCTGAAGGACGACGTGTTCCGGCTGTGGCTGGCGTCGGACGGAAACTTCACGGATCCCGCCAACACCCCGCCGACCGACCCGAACGCGCCCGCGTCGAACATCGTCGTCAAGACCGACTACGGCACCCCACGCACCTCCTGGCGCGATCGCGGCAGTTACTACTCGATGACGACCGGGAAGATCGAGGTCCGCGCGCAGAAGTCACCGCTGCGGTTCTCGGTGCACCGGTCGAACGGCCAACTGGTCTGGGCCGAGACGGCGCCGCTGGCGTGGAACGACACCTCCACGACGCAGTCGCTGGGCCGCGGGCCGAGTGAGCAGTTCCTCGGCGGCGGCATGCAGAACGGTCGGTTCTCGCACCGCGACGAGACCATCAGGATCTCCCGCGACTTCAACTGGGAGGACGGCGGCAACCCGAACGCCTCTCCCTACTACATGAGCACCGCGGGGTACGGCGTACTGCGGAACACGTTCAGCCCGGGCAGCTACAGCTTCACCGAGCCCGTCGTCACCAAGCACGACGAGCAGCGGTTCGACGCCTACTACTTCATCGGCGACCTCAAGACCTCGCTGGATCGCTACACCGAGCTGACCGGCCGGCCGTTCATGCCACCGATCTACGGGCTCGAGTACGGCGACTCGGACTGCTACAACCGCGGTCATTACGCGAAGGACCCGGACACCAGCAACGACTGGAAGGTGCACCCGGACAAGGTGACCACGCTGGACGCGGTGAAGATCGCGCAGCGGTTCAAGGACGAGGACATGCCCGGCGGCTGGATGCTCGTCAACGACGACTACGGCTGCGGGTACTCCGACGACACCGACTTCGAGCAGGTCGACGGCACCTGGTGGGGCAAGCGCGAGATCCCGCCGCTCAAGCAGACCGGTGACGAGCTCCGGCAGCGCAACATCCAGATGGGTCTGTGGACGCAGTCGTCCCTGGACCGGCAGCCGGCCGAGGTCGGCGAGGCCGGCGTCCGGGTCCGCAAGCTGGACGTCGCCTGGGTCGGTCCGGGCTACCGGCACGCGCTGAGCGCGTGCGACACCGCGCACAGCGGTATCGAGCAGTACAGCAACGCCCGCGGCTTCGCCTGGATGGTGGAGGGCTGGGCCGGCGCACAGCGGTGTGCAGTGCAGTGGACCGGGGACCACAGCGGTTCGCTGGACGCGATCAGGTGGCAGATCCCGGCGATCCACGGCTCCGGCAACTCCGGTATCGCCTACACCGCGGGCGACGTGGACGGCATCTTCGGCGGCTCGCCCACGTCGTACGTCCGGGACATGCAGTGGAAGGTCTTCAACCCGGCCTTCATGACGATGTCCGGCTGGGCCACCCCGGCCTTCAAGCAGCCGTGGGCGTACGGCGACCCCTACACGTCGATCAACCGCAAGTACCTGAAGCTGCGTGAGCGCCTGCTGCCGTACTTCTACACGTACGCCGCCGAGGCGCACCGGACCGGCGCACCGCTGAACCGGTCGCTGGTCCTGGAGTACCCGGACGACCCGAAGACCTGGGACGACACCACCAAGTACGAGTTCCTGGCCGGCAAGGAGTTCCTGGTCGCACCGATGTGGGGTGCGGACGAGGTGAAGAACGGCATCTACCTGCCCAAGGGCAACTGGGTCGACTACTGGACCGGCCGTGTCTACCAGGGCCCGACCACGGTGAACGGGTACAACGCACCGCTCGACACGCTGCCGCTGTTCGTGAAGGCGGGCGCAGTCGTACCGATGTGGAAGACGGGGATCAACACCGCGGCCGAGCAGGGCTTCGGCGACCCGCTGACGGTCGACATCTACCCGCAGGGCAAGTCGTCGTTCAGCCTGTTCGAGGACGACCGGGTCACGCGGTCCGGGAAGTCCGCTACGCAGGTGTTCACCGTGGACGCGCCGACGCAGGACCGCGGTGACGTGACGGTCAAGATCGGCGCCAGCGTCGGCACCTACACGGGCAAGCCCGCGTCTCGCCCGTACGAGCTGACCGTCCACACCGGCACCGCGCCGCGTGAGGTGCGCGTGGACGGCAACAAGGTGAGCGGCTGGACGTACGAGAACGGCGTCGTGCAGGTGAAGACCGCACCGATCTCCACCTCCCGCACTGCAGTGGTGCAGCTCATCGGTACGTCGTCGGTCGGCGGCCCTGATGTCGCGAACACCTTCGGCACGCCGGAGCTCACCTCCCCGTCGCTGTGGAACGCTCCCGGCCAGGCCACCGAGGTGACCGCGACCTTCCACAACGGCAGCAAGGAGACGATGCGGAACGTCCGCCTGGACGTGCAGGTCCCGAGCGGATGGACCGTGACCGGTCAGAAGGACTTCGCCAGTGTCGAGCGCGGCAAGACCGTGACGACCAAGCTGCAGGTCACACCGGGCGCCGACGTACAGCCTGCGTCGTTCACGCTGACGCTGGTGGCGACCTACCTTGCTGAGGGGAAGAGCTACTCCAACAGTGCGGCGGCGACTGCTCAACTGCCGTACGGGTCGTTGTCGCAGGCAGCCAATGTGGTCGGCATCAGCGACGCGTCGACGTACGCCCAAGGGAACTTCGACGGGTCGGGCAACAGCTTCAACGGTGAGGCGCTCGCGGCGGCCGGCTACACACCCGGCGCGACCGTGACAGTGCAGGACGCGCAGTTCACCTGGCCGTCCGGTGCGCCCGGCACGCCCAACCTGGTGAAGAACCAGCCGGCGCCGATCCTGGTCTCCGGCACCGGCTCGCACCTCGCCCTGCTGGGCGCCGGAGCCAGCCTCAACGCCCGTGGGGCCGTCACGATCATCTACACGGACGGCTCGCAGTCGCAGGCGACGTTCCAGCTGCCGAACTGGTGCTGCCAGGACCCGGCCACGGGCGGCGCGATGCTCGCGGTGTCGGTGAAGGGCCGCTACACGCAGGCGGGCCTGAGCAACACCACGACCGACTACCGGGTCTTCTACACCGCCGTACCGCTCGAGCCGGGCAAGACGGTCAAGGCGATCAAGCTGCCGGGTGGTGGACTCGGCTTCTTCGCCGCCACGATCGCCGACAAGCCGTTGCCCCCGGCACCGACCGGTGAGAAGTGGGTCAGCGACCTGGAGTTCCTCGACTCGACCAACGGCTGGGGCCCGGTCGAACGGGATCGCAGCAACGGCGAGGACGGGGCTGCCGACGGCAACCCGATCACCCTCGACGGGGTGCAGTACGCGAAGGGCCTGGGCACGCACGCGCCGTCCACGGTCAGCGTGCGGATCGGCGGGAACTGCACCACGTTCACCGCGAAGGTCGGCGTGGACGACGAGATGGAGGACCGCGGCAAGGTCAGCTTCAAGGTCCTCGTCGACGGAGTCGCGAAGTACACCTCCGACCTCCTCACCGGCACGTCCCCGACCGCCAACGTCTCCGTCGACATCACCGCCGGCCAGACACTCACCCTCCAGGTAACCGACGGCGGCGACGGCATCACCAGCGACCACGCCGACTGGGCCGAAGCCAAGGTGACCTGCAACCCGTAGGAAATCGAAGGAAAAACCTGGTACGGGCGTGGACGCTGCAACTGGCGTCCACGCCCTTCCGCACGCGGCATCCCGCACTGCTTCGGGCAGCTTGGAAGCCGAGGTGGAGTACCCATCCATAATGGCTGTATGGGTGAACTGACGGGGGACGACTTGGAGGCGTTGCGGCAGGCGTTTGTGGCTGCTGGGTACACGGTTGATGGGGTGGCTGCACGGCTTGGGGCTCAGGCCAGTGATGCGCTGGGGCGGAATGAGACGACTCTTGCGGGGCGGCGGACTGGGTCCGGTGATGCGCTCGACACGATGATCCGGTTGTTCCTGCTGCAGCGCGCCGTACCGGAATCCCTTGTCGCGCAGGCGTTTCCGGGAATCGATTTAGTTGCTCTGGGCATCATTGATACTGCCGGGAAGGCTGTGCTGGACATCCGGCCGTATGCCGAGGATGGGCGGGAGTGGTGGGTGGTTGCGGACCTCACGCCTGGGCTGGACGGGCGGCGGGAGGCGATGCGGTCCGACTACGTGCTCGGGATCGCGCCGGCCAGTTTGAGCCTCATCCACCTGACGGTCCCGATCAAGGCCGAGCGGGCGCTCGACATCGGCACCGGGTGCGGGATCCAGTCGCTGCACCTGGCCGACCGGGTCAACCAGGTCGTCGCCACCGACGTGAATCCGCGGGCGCTGCAGCTGGCGCGGTGGACGGCCGCGCTGAACCGGGTCGACCTCGACATCCGGTCGGGCAGCCTGTTCGAACCGGTCCGTGGCGAGCGGTTCGACCTGATCGTGAGCAACCCGCCGTACGTGATCTCACCGGGCGACGGGCGGCTGACGTACCGGGAGACCGGGTTCGCCGGTGACTCCGTGGTCGAGCAGCTGGTGCGACAGGCGCCGTACCACTTGACCGGGGGTGGCTGGTGCCAGCTGCTGGCCAACTGGACCTGCGTGCGTGGCGAGGACTGGCGGGACCGGATCGCCGGTTGGACGGGCGACCGGTCCGCGTGGGCGGTGCAGCGCGAGCAACTCGACCCGTCCGAGTACGTCGAGCTGTGGCTGCGGGACGCGGGTCTGCACGGGTCCCCGGAGTACACGGACCGGTACGACGCATGGCTGCGCTGGCTGGAGGACCAGAGCGTCGAGGCGATCGGCATGGGCTGGATCACCCTGCACAACGTGGCTGGCAAGCTCGAGGCCGAGGAGTGGCCGTACGAGATCGAGCGACCGATCGGTCCGCACGTACTGCGCCGGTTCGAACGCTCGGAGGGACTGCCTGACGACCTGACCGGGTTGCATCTGGTGGTGGCGGACGACGTCGTCCAGGAGACGAGTGGGCAGCCGGGAGCTGAGGATCCCGCGTCGATCGTGCTCCGCCGGCAACGTGGCATGCGGCGAGCGGAACAAGCGGACACCGTGCTGGCCGGGTTCGTTGGCGCGTGCGACGGGGACTTGAGCGTCGGCCAGATCCTGGCCGCGCTGGCGGACCTGTTGGGGCAGCCGCTGGAGGACGTGCTCCGGGAGTACCTCCCGCAGGTCAGACGCCTTGTGGTGGAAGGGTTCCTGGACTACTAGGTCCGGCGTCGGCGCTTGTCGGCGTACATGCGCTGGTCGGCCTTGGTGAGTAGGTCGCCGACCGGCGTACCGTCGGTGCTGCTCGCCTGCCCGATGCTGAGCCGCAGCATGCCGAACCACGGCTCGTCCGCCGACGCTGCGACCCGGTCGGCCGCGACCTTGATCCGCTCCACCAGCTCTCGCGCGCCACGCTCGTCCGGCTTGTCCAGTACGACGACGAACTCGTCTCCACCGGCTCGCACCACCACGTCCTCGGCCCGGCACTGCTCGGTCAACAACTGCCCGACTCGTCGCAGTACGTCGTCCCCGCTGGCATGCCCGTAGCTGTCGTTGATCACCTTGAGGTTGTCCACGTCGATGGCGATCACCGCCACCGAACGACTGGCGTCGTGCGCGACCGACATGCGCTCGTCCAGCGCTCTGCGGTTGCCCACACCGGTCAGCGGATCCTCACGTGCCGCGCGCCACTCCGCGTCGTGCCGGATCGAGAGCTCGTGGTTGGCCAGTGCGGACCGTACGGCGTACAGACCGCGCAACCGCTCGGCCCACCAGCCTCTGGTGATGGCACGCGCGTACTGCAGCCCGGTGACCGCTCCGACGTCGCCTGACTCCGCCACGATCTGCACAGCGGTATGCCGGACCAGCGCCTCGACAGGCGGATCCGATGTCGGTGGCAGGTCGCTCCCGGCCCGCTGCGCGGCCTCAGCAGCGTCGTCCAGCCGGCCGATTGCGGCGTACGCCTTCGCCAGGTAGGTGCCCGCGATTGCGGCCAGCTCCAGGTCGCCCAGCTTCGCCAGTTGGTCCCGGCAGTCCTTGAGGATCGCCACTGCCTCGGCGGCGTCGGTGCCGTCGTTGCTCGCGGCCAGCCACATCCGCCCGGCGATCGGCCAGTACCCGAGCAGGTCGTCCCGGACGATCACCTTGACCGCTTCACCCGCCCACTGGTGCGCGTCCCGCCGGCGCTCGCGGATCTCCGCGTCGTACGACGTGTCACCCAGCCGCTCGAGCTCGTGCGCCCAGCGTAGGTTCGACTCGGCCAGGTTGAGCCGGTTGATGGCCGGTGCCTCGGCGAGGCCGAGCGGGTCGTGGTCGCCCTCGGCCGCGAGCTCGAAGTGCGGGATGCACAGCTCGTACAGGCGGAGCAGGTCGTAGGCGTACCCGAGGCCGGTGTGCGCCCAGCCGGCCAGGCCGAGGTCGCGGGTCCGGGACAGCGCGTTCTCGGCCGCGACCAGGTCGGCGACCGAGTCACCGCCCTCGCCGGTGCGGATCAGGGTGACGATCCGGATCGCGATCGCGTTCGCCTCCCAGCCGGGCTCGTCGATCGCGCGGGCCGTCCGGATACAGGCGTCGACCGCGTCCAGCGCCTCGCCGGCGTCGGTGGCGTGGTGCGCTGCGACGGCCCGCACGTACTCGGCGGCGGCCCGCTCCGGGCTCGGCTCGGACCCCAGCTCGGCCAGCAACCGGTGCAGCTCGGTCGCCGCCTCGGCCGGGTTGCCCGACTGGGCCCGCGTCATCGCCGTCGCGATCCGCGCGGTCACCCCCGACGTGTCGCGCACCTCACAACCCCCTGTCGCCTCACCGCCTGCGGCGCTTGTCGTCGTACAGCCGACGGTCCGCCGTGGCGATCAGCTGATCGACCGCGACTCCTTCGGCTGTTGCGGCGTACCCGATGCTCAGCCCCAGCCGACCGAGCCAGGGCTTCGACGTCGACGCCGCGATCGCCGCGGCCGCCGTACGGATCCGCATCGCCAGCTGGGCGCCGCCCTTGGCGTCCGGCTGGTCCAGCACCACGATGAACTCGTCGCCACCCGATCGAATCACGGCATCGGTCGCTCGCGCCTGTTCTACCAGGAGATTTGCCACAACCTGCAGCAATTCGTCCCCGCAGGCGTGCCCGTACGTGTCGTTGACAACCTTCAAGTCGTCGACATCGATCGCCAGCACTGTCACCGCGCGGCCCGAGTCCCGGGCCGCGGTCAGCCGCTCGTCCAGTGCCCGGCGGTTGCCGATCCCGGTCAGCGGATCATGCCGCGCCGCGTGCCACTCCGCGTCGTGCCGCTGCGACAGGTCATGCGTGGCAAGCGCATGCCGTACGGCGTTCAGCGCTCGCTGGCGCTCCTTCCACCAGCCGCGCGCCACCGAACGCGCATACTCCAACCCTGCAACGGGTCCCGGCCCGCCCGTGCTGGCCGCGAGCTCCGCCCGGGTCTGCAGCACCAGCACGTGGGTCGCCGGATCCGCCAACGGAATAAGGTCGTCCGCGGCCCGGTCGGCTGCCGCCTTCGCCGCATCGTGCTTGCCGTCGGCCTCGAGCGCCTTGGCCAGGTAGGTGCCCGCGATCGCCAGCCGCTCGGTCTCACCCAGCTTGCTGATCTCGTCCCGGCACTCCGTCAGCTCGGCCACCGCCTGCGCCGGATCGTCGGTTGTGGCAGCCGCCGCCAGCCACAATCGGGCGCTCAGCCGCCAGAAGTCCTGGTTCTCGTCGTCGACGATCACCCGATCCGCCGCCCGCGCCCAGTACGCCGCCGACGCGCGCCGCTCCAGGATCTCCTGCTGGTACGACGGATCGCCCAGCCGCTCGAGCTCGTGCGCCCACCGCAGGTACGTCTCGGCCAGGTTCAGCCTGTCGATCGCCAGCGACTCGGCCAGCTCGAAGACGTCCGCGTCCAGCTGGGTGGCGAGCTCGTAATGCGGAATGCACAGTTCGTAAAGGCGCAGGACGTCGTACGCGTAGCCGAGGCCGGTGTGCGCCCAGGCGGTCAGGCCGTCGTCCCTGGTCCTCTTCAGGGCGTGCTCGGCGGCGACCAGATCCTTCACCGTGTCCCCGCCGCGGCCGCTGCGGGCGAGGTTGATGATCCGGATCGGCAGCGCGTTCGCTTCCCAGCCCGGCTCGTCGATCGCCTTCGCGACGGCGATACATGCGTCGACAGCCTTCAGTGCCTCGTCCGCGTCACTCGCGTGATGAGCAGTGACGCCGCGAACGTACTCCGCCGCGGCCAGGTGGTAACTCGGCACACCACCGAGCTCCGCCCGGACCGCCTCGATCTCGGCAGCCGCAGTCGCGTGCCCACCCGTCTGGGCCAACGTCATCGCGGCGGCGATCCGGGCGGTCAGCGCGCCCCCGGTCGCCATCTCGCCACTACCCATAACCCCGCCGGCGGCCTTTCCCTCACCAACCCGCACCTCGGGCCGGACCGCCCATTGTGACCACCCACCCCCACATCTGTCACGACCCGAACCCGCCACGACCACCTAGTGCCACGACTCGCTCACCCCCGCACCGCCCGGGGACTTCCCCACGCGGCACTACGCCCGCTCCTACGTCGCGTGCTCGCCACCGCTCCCACCCGCCCGGCCTTCCCGAGCGGACTGCCGCCCAACGTGCCGGCTGCCGCCGGCGAACACGCGTGCTATCGCCCGCTTCGCTTGAAAGCAGCTGGCCGGATGCGGTCCCGGCAAAGCGAGTTGTGGTCGCAGGGGAATGACGGTTCTCCTGTCTGATGTGTGAGTCGGCTTGGTGCCTCAGTTCGCCACCCATGGCAGTCGAGCGCACCGCACCCATGCCACCCCGACCACCCGCGAACGGGATCCCGATGCCGCGGACCGCCAGGCCATCACAATCACCACCCACCACCCGGCACCCCGCCTGGCACCGCCGACACCAGCCGATTGTGATGGCCCGGCGGTCCGCCCTCAACGCCTACAACCCCAACACCCAACGGCGTGCGCCCGCTCCACGCGCCCACAGATCCGTCACATGAGGCGGAATGACCCAGGAGCGGCGCTCCGGCGTCGTGGCGCTCGCCACCGCTCCCGACCACCCATGAACTTGTGAGCTACCGCGCGGTTCGCTGAAAGGCGGCTGGCCTCCGCCGGGATGTAGCCGTAGGGCCCGCCTCGCAGCGAGACGTGACCTCAGCCAGCCCAGGTGACGTCGTAGATTCGGAGCCCCTCGCGATCGTGGTCGACGTAGAACGACAGCAGGGTGCGGACGCGTGGAAGTCCACGCGATAGTTCATTGCCTGTCTGACCAGCCTGGGATCACTTGCTCAGCCGGGACGAACTCTTCGTCCCGTCCCTCCCGAGCCGCCTGCATGGCCTCGTCATAGCGCGGATCGGAGTACGCGACTGCCCGAAGCCTCCAGAGGTGCAAGACGTCTCGCAACTGCTGGAAGCGCCACACCTCGTGTGCCGCGTCGAGGGCACCGTGATACTCCTCCAGAAACTGCGCATGCCACTTCGCCGGCAGCAGGCGAAGAATCTCGCTGGGGTCCTCCGGCGACCCGTGCATAGGCTGCGCAGTCATGTCGCAAGACTACCGGAGCGGTCCCCCGGGTCCGAGTTATCCACAGGGCCAACTACCCGCAGCCAGCCCACAGGGTGCTTGGGCCGGTCGGCGAGACGATTTGAGGCGATCCCTCTTGTGTGTCAGCCGGCGGTTTTCGGAAATTGCGGGTCTCCGAAAACGATGTCGGTGAAGGACATACAGGCTTCAGCGCCCACACCGTTGCGTTGTAAAACCACGAGGTACTACGGTCCCGGCTACGGTTTGCAGACGGCCAGCGGAAGGAGCCACCCGTGCTGAGGCAGGTCGCGGAGGGTGTGCTGATCCACCAGAGCGAGTTACTCGCGAACAACACCGTCGTCGTACAAGGCAAGAACGGCGTACTCCTCGTCGACGCCGGGATCACGGGCACTGAGATGACTTGCCTCGCGAACGACCTGTCCGAGCTGGGCCAGCCCGTGGTGGCAGGCTTCTCGACACACCCTGACTGGGATCACGTGCTCTGGCACGCCGCGCTCGGCGACGCGCCGCGTTACGGTACCGATGGCTGCGCGGCCTTTATGCGAGATCTGCGCTCGAATCCGGACTGGAAGGAACGCGCTGCCGGCGGATTACCTCCGGAAATCGCGGATGACACACCGCTGGACCTGTTCGGCCTCATTACCGCTCTGCCCGCTGAAACCTCGCAGATTCCCTGGGATGGCCCTGTAGTCCGGATTATCGAGCATCCGGCACATGCCCAGGGTCATGCCGCGCTGTTCGTCGAGGAGAGCAGGGTCCTCGTCGCCGGCGACATGCTTTCCGACCTCTTCGTTCCGATGCCCGACTTCGAGGGCGCCGCGGACCCGATCGGGGACTACCTCGCCGGTCTGCAACTGCTCGAGGCCGTGGCGGACGACGCCGATTTCGTCGTACCGGGTCATGGGACTGTCGGTGGGGCTGGTCAAGCACGCGCACGGATCGAACTGGACCGCGCGTACATGCACGCCCTGCGCGACGGCGGCGCCTTCGACGACCCGCGGATCGGCCCCCCAGCCAAGGAAGGCTGGGAATGGGTCAGCGACATCCACGAAGGCAACGTGCACCAACTAGCCAACAGCCGCAGCGAACACGACCAAACCCCCAGCTAACAACCCGCTCCAACGAACTAACTCCGACGCAAGACCGCGCACACCACCGAAACACCTAGAGCTGCCGTCGCCCAGTGCTGCGCGCTAAACAAGATCTAGGCCAGCCAGCGCCACCACACCGCCCCGGGACGCCGACACGCGCACGCCCCCGAAGGCGGCCAAGGGACTGCCGCCGCGCAGCGGTGTCCTTTCCGCGAACTGGAGGTCGGCCGGCGCCGATCACGCCCAGCCGGGAGCCGGGCTCGCGCGCACCGCCGAAGGCGGCCAAGGGACTGCCGCCGCGGAGCGGTGATCTTGGGGGTCGGCGCGTGGTGGGGCGTGGCGTGGGGAGCGGCTGTCGCCCTAGAGTGAACGTTCGATCGCCGAGGGTTCCTGGGGGCTTAGCGATGAGGCATGACGGGCCGGCCGCGGAATCGAGGCGTGCCGGTGAGCGGATGGCGCTCGAGCAGGAGTGGCACGAGGTGCTCGCGGAGATCCGCGCACTGGACGGGTTCGCCGACTTCCTCCGGCCACCGCGACTGGACAGGCTCCGACTGGCGGCGACAAGCGGGCCAGTAGTGATGGTGAACGTCAGCCAATGGCGCTCCGACGCACTGATCGTCACCCCCGACGGAGTCCTGCCGCCTCTCGAACTACCAGAGGCCTCAAAGCAAGACACCACCGAATGGGCCGCCCAGTACCTCGAAGCCGTACACCGCTTCCAGACAGCCGAGCAGCAGACCTACGAGGCACAGCGCCGGTTCCGCGAGGGAGACCAGTCGCCGGCGGCGTTCCAGGAGTTCCACGCGGCGGCGCAGCGCCTGCACGCCGAGCGGCTCCTGATGGAGCGTGTCGTCACCGAGGTCCTCGACTGGTTGTGGACGGCGATCGCCGACCCGGTACTGACCCGCCTAGGCTTCACCGAAACCCCACCGGACGACGCCTGGCCGCGGCTGTGGTGGTGCCCGACCGGCCTGCTCACCGCCCTCCCCCTGCACGCCGCAGGCCGGCACGGCGACCGGCAGTCGGTGCTCGACCGCGTCATCCCGTCGTACACACCCACCCTCCGAGCGTTGCTCGAGGCAACAAACAGGCCCAAGCCGTCACCAACCCCGGAGATCCTCGTCGTCGCCGTGCCGAACGCGCCCGGTCAGACCCCGCTCCCCAACGTCGACCGCGAGGTCGACCTGCTGGCCAGCCTGTTCCCGAGCGACCGGAGCACAGTCCTGTACGGCGCAGAAGCCACGACCACCCGGGTCCGCGAGGAACTCGGCCGGCACCACTGGGCCCACTTCAGCTGTCACGGCCACCAGGACCTGACCGACCCGTCGAACGGCGGCCTCCTGCTGCACGACGGCACGCTGACCGTCCAGAGCATCAGCAGCCGCACGTACCAGGGCGAGTTCGCGTTCCTGTCCGCCTGCAAGACCGCGACCGGTGGACTCGACCTCGCCGACGAAGTGATCACCCTCGCCGCGGCGCTCCACTACGCCGGTTACCGCCAGGTCGTCGCGACCCTCTGGTCCGTGTACGACCCAACCGCGGCCGACGTGGTCGACAGCGTCTACAGGGAGCTCTGCGCCGACGGGCAGTCCACCGACGGTACGGCGGCAGCCCTGCATCGCGTCGTACGGCGCCTGCGCGACCAGCACCCCGCGAGTCCGAGCGTATGGACTCCCTTCGTCCACCTCGGCCCGTGACGACCAAGGAGACCCTGACGATGAACGACGTTCGCCCCGGCGGACCGGTGCCGTACCGCGAGGTGAGCGAACCCGGGTACGCCGAGCAGGCGGCCGAGACGTTCGTGATCGAGACCTTCGGCGTCGGCATGTCCCTGCTCGGCGGGGTCTGCCCGCGGTGCCAGGCGTCGATCGAGGTGCCGTTGGTCGACGGTGTCTTCCGGGCCCTGTCTGCCACGGAGCGCGCCGAGGGCGGCCACCACGCAGTGCCGGTCATCTGCACCTGCTCGGAAACGCATCCCGGTCGGCCGGACGGTCGCGTCGGCTGCGGCGCGTACTGGATCTTCGACCTCCCGGCCAACTCGTGAGCACCCCAGCACCAGGCCGACCGGCGCCGGGCCAACCGACACCAGGCCAAGCGCCGCCAGGTCAACCGACACCGGGCCGGCCAGCGACCCCGGCCGACCTGCGACGCGCCCAGCAGGTCGACCTGATGCGCCGTACCGAGCTCCCAAGAGTCCGGGCGGCCGCCACCCAGTGGCGCAACGGCCTAGCCGGCCTCCTGATCGCCCTGATCGGGTTCAGCCTGATCAAGGGCCGTTCAGACATCACCGAACTGACCCCGCTGGCCGCAGCGATCGTCGGCGTACTCCTGCTGCTCGCCCTGCTCGCCGGCGCGGCCGCAGCGCTCTACCTGCTCCGAGCCTCGAACGGCCGCCCCGCTGTCGTCCCCGTCGCCGAACTAGCGCCCGGCCCCATCGCGGAGCACCGCGAAGCCCAAGAGTCCGCGCGAGCGCTACGCCGCGGGATCGCGTTGAGCCTGGTCTGCGCGGCGCTGCTGGTGGCTGCCGTCGCGAGCACCTGGTACGGCCCGGCCCGGAACCGGCCCAAGGTCGAGATCACGACCGACAGCCGGACCATGTGCGGCTCGGTGCTCCGGATCGACGCCGGCCGGATGACGATCCAGACGCAAGCCGGAGAGATCACCGTCGAGCTGAGCAGGCTCACGTCTGTGGAGGCGGTGGACTCATGTCCCGCGAACTGATCGAGTCGCTGTACGGCCGGGTCGAGCACTGGAAGCAGGATCCGCGCGCCCGGTCGGTGTTCGGGCCGGCCGCCGACGCGGAAGTGGCGCGCCTGTTCGAGACCCCGGGCTTCGCCGAGAATCTGGAAGGCCGACATGCAGCCGGGATGCTGTTCTGGTGCCGGTTCCTCGCCTCCGGGTCGACCGACCAGGACACGTTCCGGACGGCGGTCGGCCTGCTCGAGCCGATCGTGTTCGCGCAGCCGAACGCCGTACCGGACCAGGTGCGAGAGGTCGTGCAGGCCAGGGAAAGCACCACGGCTGCGTCCGACGAGGCCATCGACCTGTTCAAGCAGTACCAGGAGACCGGCGAGCTCGCGCAGCTGGACCGCGCGATCGAGCTGATGGCCGGCGCTGTGAACATGGTCCCCGCAGGCGCAGCGGCGGCCGTCACGTTCCGCTTCAACGTCGGCAGCTTCTGCTGGGCCCGCTACCGCCATCTCGGAGATCCGGACGACCTCGCCACCGCGGTCGAGCAGTTCACGACAGCCACCGACAGCGCCCACGACGGACAGCTCGCCGGGGCCGCGCCGTCGCTCTACGACCACGCCAGTCAGCTCCTCAGCGCCTATGAGGCGAGCAACGTGCTCGACTTCCTGCTGTACGCGATCCAGGTCCAACGGTGCTCGGCTGAGCTCGCGACCACGAACAAGTCGTCGTACGGCGCCTTCCTCGCCGACCTCGTCCAGCTGGCGTACGAGCGCACGGCCCGACTCGAGATGCTCGACGACGCAGTGACAACAGCGGAGTGGGCGCTGTCCTTCGACCCGGCGAACCCCTGGCCGCAACGCAGCCTCGCGCTCTCCCTCGTGCACCGAGCCACCACGAGCAACGATGCCGAAGCCGCGGACCGGGCCGTCGACCTCGCCCGGCGCGCGGCTGCCACGGACGGCGAGAGTAGAACACTCCAGGTGCTAGGTACGGCGCTGCGCACTCGCCACCTGCTCACCGGCGACCACGCCGCGATCACCGAGGCCGTCGCCGTACTGCGGCAAGCGGCCGACGCCACCGATCCCGCGGATCCGGACCACGTCCGCCGGCTGATGGCCCTCGCCGACATCCTCCGGGCCGCGGCCGACAACCCAGAGCTCGCGGCGGAAGCGGTGACCATCGCCCGTCGGGTCGTCGAGATCTCCGCGCCGTCGGATCCGGAGTACCCGATGCGCCGGGCGATCGTCGTCATGGCGCTGCTGAAGCAGCACGAACTCACCGGCGATCCCGCAGTACTCACCGAGGCCGTCGCGGAGGGCCGCAGCGCACAGCGCGCCATGGCCGTGACCGAGCCGACCTACCCAGCCGTGGTCCGGTCGCTGGCCGCGGCGCTGGTCCACGGTCCGGTCGGTGACGACACGATCGAGCTGACCGGCGAGGCGATCGCGCTCGTCCGCGACTGCCTCGCGCAACTCCCGGAGTCGCACCCGGAGAACGCGAACCTGCAGAACGATCTCGCAAGCCTGCACGCCTTCGACGGCCACTGCCGGCTGCGTCGCTTCCTCCGGACCACCGACGATTCCGAGCTCGACCGGATCATCGAGGCGAGCGAGCACGGCATGGCGGTAGAACCGACCGCTCTCACCGACCTCTGCTCGGCGTTGCGGCTCAGGTTCGAGGCGGGCGGCGAGCGGGCCGATCTGGATCGGTCGATCGCGGCGGGTCTGCAGGCTGTCGACGTCCTCACCGACCCGGACCACCTCGCGCGGGCCCAGAACGCCGTGGGCTTCGCGCTGCGGCTCCGCTACGAACAGACCGAGCACCTGGCGAGCCTCGACGACGCCATCGACCTCCTGCAGGCCGCGAACGAACAGGCCGAGGACCCTGACCTGCGGGCAGCGGTGCTCAACCAGTTGGGCAACGCGCGCTGGGCACGTCATCTGCGCACCCGTGAGGCCGGTGAGCTGGAGTCCGCCCTCGCTGAGCTGCGTCAGTCGGTGCAGGTCGGAGCCGAGAACGGCGGCGTGGACCCCGGGCATCTCAGCAATCTCGCTCTGGCCCTCGCCACGCAGTACGAGCGGACCCATGAGCGCGACGTACTCGACGAGATGGTGTCGGTCCTTCAACGGGCGGTTCAGGAGTCGGGGCCGGACAACAATCGGCTGCCCGTGTTCCAGTCCAACCTGGGACGGGCGCTGTTGAGCCGGTACCAGCGCGACGCCGTACTGGCCGATCTCGATGCCGCGATCGTCGCGCACCAAGAGGCGATCGCGTCCCCGGCAGCCGGCTCGCGGTTCAGGACGGCTGCTGGGTTCAACCTCGGTGCTTGCTGGTTGCAGCGGTACCGGCGGACGGGCGATTCGGCGGACTTCAGCAAGGCACTGACCGCCTACCAGTCGACGGCGCGGTCGTCGACGGCGACGCCGCTCCTCCGGGCGCAGGCCGCCGGCGACTGGGGCCAGCTCGCCGCCGAGGCCGGGGACTGGGCCGAGGCGCTCGACGGCTACGCGACCGCGCTGGAACAACTCCCGTACGTCGCACCCCGCTTCCTGGACCGCTCCGACCAGGAACACGGCCTACGCCAACTGAGCTCGTTAGGCGCCGACGCAGCCGCCTGCGCCCTCCACACAGCCGACCCCGCCCGAGCCGCCGAACTCCTGGACCAAGGCCGAGCCATCCTCCTGACCCAACTCTTCGATTCCCAAGGCGACCTCTCCCGCCTCCGAACCCAAGCCCCGACCCTAGCCACCAAATTCGAATCCCTAAGAACCCAACGAAACCAACCCACCGTCTAACCGCCAGTCGCGTTCCCCGGGAACTGGCTGCCCGGAACCACCTGCAGGCGATGGCGCGCGCGTCGGGGAACCTACCCGGCGACCTGCTCAGTCGCGTTGGCGTGGAGTTGGACCGGGAGGGCCTCGACGCCGTACACGATGGAGAAGTCCCGGAAGCGGAGTTGTTCCTCGGGCACGGCCAGCGACAGGTCGGGGAAACGGTGCGCGAGCGCCGTGAACGCGGCCCGGAGCTCCATCCGCGCCAGTTCGGCGCCGACGCAGCGGTGCATCCCGTGCCCGAAGGCGAGATGCGCAGACGAGACGGTACGACGGGGATAGAAGTCCTCGGCGTCCATGCCGAACACCTGCTTGTCCCGGTCCGCCCCGGACAGCGACACCGCGACCAGGTCCCCCTTCTTCACCTGCTGCCCGAACAGCTCCTGGTCATGCCGCGCGAACCGCGGGAACGCGACCTGCACGACAGTCAGGTACCGCAGCAGCTCCTCGACGATCACGTCGACCGCGCCCGGCTCGTTTCGGATCCGCTCGAAGTTCGACGGGTCGCGGAGCAGCACCAGGGTGCCGAGCGCGAGCATGCTCGCCGACGTCTCGTACCCGCCCAGGAACACCCCGTCGGCCAGCCCGCCGAGCTCGATGTCGTCGATGGTGTCGCCGTGCTCCCGGATGATCGACCCGATCAGCCCGTCACCGGGTTCGGCGCGCTGCTTGCCGACGATCTCGAACAGGAAGTCCCGCGACTCGCTCGCCGACCCGAACACCCCGATCCCGCCGCCGGACAGGTCGAACCGGGCCGGGCCGAGTGCGCGGAACCGGTCGCGGTCGGACTCCTCGACGCCGAGCAGGTCGGCGATCAGCAGGAACGGCACGTTGAACGCGAAGTCCGCCACGATGTCGACGACCGGCCCCTTGGTCTCCATCAGGTCGAGCTGGTCGTTGACGATCTTCTCGATCACCGGCTCCAGCCGGGACAGCCGGCGCTTGGTGAACTCCGGTGTCAGCAGCTTGCGTAGCCGGGTGTGGTCCGGCGGGTCGGTGAACCCGAGGCCGCCGATTCCTTCGGACGGCTTGTTCGGGTCGGAGCCGACCAGCGGCCGGATGTCGTTGCTGAAGTTCGTGGTGTCGGCCAGCACCGCCTTCGCCTCGGCGTGCCCGCTCACCACCCAGACATTGAGCCCGAACAGGTGGGCCAGCTTGTGCACCGGCTCGGTCTCGCGCACCCGGCCCAGCGCGGGCACCGGGTCCACGCCGTGCCGGCGCAGCGGCATCGAGACCGAGCTCGGGAACATCCGCATCTTCGACAGGTCGAGACCACCCTTGCGGGTGGTCCTGTTCAAGATCCGGCTGCCGACCCATTTCTTCAGGTATGTCGCAACCATGACTCACCGCGCCCTCTCTGAACTGCTGCCCCCGACGGCTCTCGTCAGCCAGAAAACTAACGTCGCCACGGACCAGATCCGATGGTGTTTGCACTACTGCGGTAGTGGCGTTGGCACCACCATGGGAGGGGTCCACGGCGTCACCAGCACAGACGATCCCACGACAGGGGTTCGGCATCCACCGGAACCCACCTGTACCGTGCCCTGGACCACACCACGCCGTGGATCGGGGACACTTCAGGGGAACCCCAGCCGAAAGTCGGATGCGCCGTCCACCGACGGTCTGACGCTCAGAGGTAGTACGGCGTGACGATCCGAACGACGTCGGCGAGCTTCGTCTTGACCTGGTCCCGGTGCGGGATGCGGGTCAGCGTAGTGGCCTCAGGCAACCGCAGTCCGTGGTCGATCAGCAGGTACGTCGCCCGCAGCGTGCGGATCGTGTTGGTCACCTCAGGGGTGATGCCCTCGGCAGGCGGGTTCGAGAGCACCCGGATCGCGGGGTCGAGCCACTCGGTGGCGTCGGTCTCGGCGAGGTCGGAGCGGGTCAGTGTGGCGGCGAGGGCGTAGCCGAGGCGGTCGTCCTCCATGTCGCGCAGCACGTACGGCGTCGGCGTCAGCAGCCGTCCGATTCCGAGCCGGAGCATCTGGACCGGCTCGACCGCGGAGTGCAGGCCGAGTGTCCCCAGCAGGTCGGCGCCGTGGGCAACGGCGTGCAGCCAGCCGAGCTTGGCGTCGTACCCGCGCAGGTCCTCCTCGGCGACGTACCAGCGCTCGAACGGCGGCACCCAGGTCGGCTCGAACACCCCGGCCGAAACGATCGCGCGGAGGATCAGCGGCGCGAACGTGCGGGCCTGCACCTCCGGGTCGGCGAGCCGGGTGACCATCTCGTCGCCGAGGCTGCGGAGTTGGTCGGTGGACAGGTCCCCGCGACGGATCCAGGTGGCGAGCACGGAGTAGGCCTGGACGTCGCGCAGCACCGGGTCGGGTGAGCGCAGCAGGCCGGACAGCTCGGCGACGAGATCGGTGAGCGGACGATCGGTCGGGACGGCGAAGCCGTCGGCGCGCACCCGCGCCCAGTCGGTCATGCGCGGCAGGCTAAACGCTTCCCACCACGACCCGCCAGCCCTGCCGACCGGTTCCGGAACGGGGAACGGCCCGTGGTCCATCCGGTCTCCCGGATGTGCCACGGGC
>NZ_JBFAHB010000106.1:0-26553 GCF_040653975.1 Kribbella sp. NPDC050820 | reverse complement strand
GCGGCGCGCGGGTCGGCCGCGGCGTACTACCCGGAGACGAACGTGCTGGTGCCGCTCGACAGCGTCGCCGACATCAGCAACACCCCGACGTCCAAGGGCATCGTGGTCCGCCTCGAGGCCGCGCGGACGGCGGATCCGGAGGCCTGACCACTCCGTCGCGGGATCTGGACCAGCACTTGGGTACTGGGGGCAAGCTGGTTCTGACCGGGGGAGGAGGTTTCATGGAGTTGGGCGGGGAGTGTGAACCGCGGGACGTCCGGATGGATGCCGGGCGGCTGGGTGCGGCGGTGGAGCTGGTGCGGGCGCGGAAGGCGGCCGCGCAGCTGTGCGTGGTGCGGGACGGCCGGGTCGTGGTCGACCAGGCGATCGGGTGTGCGCCGGACGCGCTGTTCTGGCTCTTCTCCGCGAGCAAGCCGTACGTCGCGATCGTGATCCACCAGCTGGTCGAGTCGGGGCTGCTCCATCTGGACGACGGGGTGGCGGCGTACTGGCACGAGTTCGGGGAGGCCGGCAAGCGCGCCATCACCGTGCGGCAGGTGCTGCAGCACCGGTCCGGGTTGACCACGGTCGGGTCGTACTTCGGCGACGCCCGTGCGATGGCGGACTGGGACCGGTCGCTGGAGCGGATCGAGCAGGCCCGGCCGCGCTGGCCGCTCGGAACGGTCGCCTACAGCCCGCTCGCGTTCGGGTTCGTGCTCGCCGAGGTCGCACATCGATGCAGTGGGCAACCATACGCCGAGCTGGTACGGCGTTCCGTCCTCGAGCCGCTCGGTCTCGCGGACACGTTCCTCGGTGTGCCGGTCGACGAGTCGCACCGCAGCGTGCCGATCCGCGTGTCCGGCGTGGCCGGCCCGTTCGTGCAGTCGGTCGTGAACAAGCGCAGTACGCGCGAGGCCGTCGTACCAGCGGCTGGGATGTCCACCACGGCCCGGGATCTGGCCGGGCTGTACCAGGCGCTGTTGCAGGGTGGAGCGGGCATCCTGCGGCCGGAGTCGATCGCGATCGCGGTCGAGCCGAGCAGTGAGGGCGAGCTGGACCGGACCATCGGCGCGCCGATCCGGTGGTCGCAGGGGTTCCAGCTCGGCGGGCCGCGGTTCGTCCCGAACGTGGTCACGCCGCTCGGGACGACCAGCAGCCCGCGGACCTTCGGGCACAACGGCAGCAACTGCTGTATCGGCTGGGCGGATCCGGACCGCCGGATCGCCTTCGCCTACCTGACCAACCGGATCGGCCGCCGCGAGGCCGATGTCGCCCACCATGCTGCGGTGGCCGACAAGGTGCTGGAAGCGGCGTTCGACTAAGCGAAGACGGGCACCTGTACTCGGTGCTGGATCACTTGGTCGACGAGGCCGTACTCTCGGGCCCCCTCGGCGGTCAGGACGTGGTCGCGGTCGGTGTCGTGCCGCAGTCGCTCGATCGTCTGCCCGGTGTGCTCGGCGAGGATCGTCTCGACCTGGCTGCGGACCCGGACCACCTCGTCGGCCTGCAGGATCAGGTCGGGAATCGTGCCCTGACCGCGCGCGGCCGGCTGGTGCAGGACGACCCGCGCGTGCGGCAGTACGGCGCGACGCCCGGGCGCACCGGCGGACAGCAGCACGGCGCCGGCCGAGATCGCCTGCCCGACGCACAGCGTCGCGATCGGCGCCTGGATGTACTGCATGGTGTCGTAGAGCGCGAGCATCGCCGTCATGTCGCCGCCCTCGCAGTTGATGTAGAGGTTGATCTCCTGGTCCGGCTTGTCCGCCTCCAGGTGCAGCAACTGCGCGATCAGCGCGTTGGCCACGCCGGCGTCGAGCGCCGTACCGAGGTAGATGATGCGCTCGCTGAGCAGGTGCGAGTAGACGTCCATGATCCGCTCGCCCCGCGGGTGCTGGGCGATGACGTTGGGAATCGTGTAGCTGCTCATGCCGCCGCCTTTCGCTGGGGCATCACTTGGTCGAAGGACTCGACGATGTGGTCGATGAAGCCGTACTCGCGGGCCTGCTCCGCGGTGTACCAGTGGTCGTGCAGCGAGTCCTCGTGCACGACGTCGAACGGCTGCCCGGTGTCGTCGGCGATCAGGGCCAGCACAGTGTCGCGGATGTGCCGCAGGTCGTTGGCCTGGATCTCGATCTCGACCGCGGAGCCGCCGATCCCGGCCGACCCCTGGTGCATGAGGACGCGGGCGTGCCGCAGCGCGTACCGCTTGCCCGGGGTGCCGGCGGACAGCAGGAACTGCCCGGCGGAGCAGGCGAGCCCGATCGCCAGCGTCGACACGTCACACGGCACCAGCCGCATCACGTCCCGGATCGCCAGCATCGACGGCACCGAGCCGCCGAGCGAGTGGATCCACAACGCGATGTCCCGGTCCGGGTCCTCGGCCGCGAGGGTGAGGATCTGGGTCGCCAGCAAGGTCCCGTTGTCGTCGTCGAGGGTCCCGTCCAGTACGACGATCCGCTGCCCGAGCAGCCGCTGCCGCGCCGACTCGTTGAACAGCGGTGGTTTGTTGTCTTCAGCCATGTCCACAACCCTGACCGGCCGGACCCGCCGTACCCCAGCTTTTCTGCTGACGGCAACTCTGCCCACAGCGGACAAACCCCTGCGGCAGGCCTAGGGACGGACCGCGCGGCCGAGGATGTGCGGGGAGGCGGGGTTGGGGCCGAAGGGAAAGCGGTCGAGCTCCTGGATCGTGAAACCGGCGGCCTCGATGGCGGCGGCGGTGTCGCGGTGGACGTGGCAGCCGCCGCTGAACCAGGACCAGATGGTGGCGTCGGCGATGCGCTGGAAGCGGTCGAGGCCGGTGCCGGGCTCGGCGGCGACGTGTTCGTAGAAGCGCAGTTCGCCGCCTGGTCGTAGTACCCGGAAGGCTTCGGTCAGGGCAACGGCCTGGTCGGGGACCGAGCACAGCACGAGTGAGGTGACGACCGCGTCGACGGATCCGTCGGCGAGTGGCAGGCGGTCCGCCGTACCGCTGACGACTTCGACTGGGATCGGCGCCGCGAGGGCGAGGGCGTCGGCCTTGGTACGCAGGTAGGGCTCCGGCTCGACTGCTACGAGGCTGCGCACCTCCACGGGGTAGTGCGCGAAGTTTCCACCGTCACCCGCGCCGACCTCGACGACGTGCCCGGCCAGCCCGTCCAGCAGCCGCTTCCGGTGCTCCTGCGCCCCTTGCTCGTCGATCCCCGGCCGAGCCCGCGCATACAACCGCGCAAACACCGGATGTGACTGACCCATGCAGGCCACCATAGGCGTGTTTCGGGAACTGTCCGGAGGACCGCCTAAGGTGAGTGTGATGACTACGCTGTTCTCGCCTGATGAGCTCCCGGTGCCGCTGGAGGAGCCCAAGAAGCATCGGACCGATCCGGACTCGCTGCTGGAGGGGCTCAATCCGCAGCAACGGGCCGCTGTCGTGCACGCGGGCAAGCCGCTGCTGGTGGTGGCCGGTGCGGGCTCGGGGAAGACGCGGGTGCTGACCCGCCGGATCGCCTACCTGCTGGCGGCCCGCGACGCGCACCCGGGGTCGATCCTGGCGATCACGTTCACCAACAAGGCCGCCGCGGAGATGCGCGAGCGGGTGGTGGACCTGGTCGGGCCGCGGGCGAAGCTGATGTGGGTCTCGACCTTCCACTCCTCCTGCGTGCGGATCCTGCGCCGCGACATCAAGCGGTTCGGGATCAGCTCGACGTTCTCGATCTACGACGACACCGACTCGCGCCGGCTGATGACGCTGGTCTGCCGCGAGCTCGACCTGGACGTGAAGCGGTACAACCCGCGCGCCGTGCTGAACTGGATCAGCACCCAGAAGAACGAGCTGATCGACCACGAGACCGCCGCGGCGAAGACCTCGAACCACCTCGAGGAGACCTACGCCGAGTGCTACCGGATCTACCAGGAGCGGCTGGCCCAGGCGAACGCGCTGGACTTCGACGACCTGCTGATGACCACGGTCAACCTGCTGCAGGCCTTCCCCGAGGTCCGGGAGTACTACCGGCGCCGCTTCCGGCACGTGCTCGTCGACGAGTACCAGGACACCAACCACGCGCAGTACACGCTGATCCGCGAGCTCTGCGGCGAGGACGAGCCCGGCTACAACGGCCCGACCGCGCCGCCGGCGGAACTGATGGTGGTCGGTGACTCCGACCAGTCGATCTACGCGTTCCGCGGCGCCACGATCCGCAACATCCTCGCCTTCGAGGAGGACTTCGCCGGCGCCGAGACGATCCTGCTGGAGCAGAACTACCGCTCCACCCAGACCATCCTGTCCGCGGCCAACGCGGTGATCGCGCGCAACGAGGGCCGCAAGGCGAAGAACCTCTGGTCCGACCAGGGCCAGGGCGAGCAGATCGCGGTGTACGTCGCCGACAACGAGCACGACGAGGCCCAGTTCGTCGCCGACGAGATCGACCGGCTCACCGACGCCGACGGGGTGAAGCCGTCCGACGTGGCGGTGTTCTACCGGACCAACGCGCAGTCCCGGGTCTTCGAGGAAGTCTTCATCCGCACCGGCCATCCGTACAAGGTGGTCGGCGGCGTCCGGTTCTACGAGCGCAAGGAGGTCCGCGACGCGCTCGCGTACCTGCGCGTGTTGGTGAACCCCGAGGACACCGTCTCGCTGCGCCGGATCCTGAACGAGCCGAAGCGCGGGATCGGCGACCGGGCCGAGGCCGCGATCGAGGCCCTCGCGGCCCGGGACCGGACGTCGTTCGCCCAGGCGCTGCGCCGGGCCCAGGACGCGCCGGCGATGGCGAGCCGCTCGGTGAACGCCGTACAGGCCTTCGTCGACATCCTCGACGAGCTGACCGCGATGGTGGACTCGGGCGCCCCGCCGGACGACATCCTGGACGTCGCCCTGCACCGGTCCGGGTACTACGAGACGCTGCAGAAGTCCACGGATCCGCAGGACGAGACCCGCCTGGAGAACCTGGACGAGTTCATCTCGGTGGCCCGCGAGTTCGTCGAGGAGCGCACCGCGGCCGGCGAGGCGGCCGACCTGCAGGCGTTCCTCGAGCGGGTCGCGCTGGTCGCCGACGCCGACCAGATCCCGGACGCCGCCGACGACGGTGGCGTGGTCACGCTGATGACCCTGCACACCGCGAAGGGCCTGGAGTTCCCGGTCGTGTTCCTGACCGGGATGGAGGACGGCGTCTTCCCGCACTCGCGGTCGCTGACCGACCTGAAGGAGCTCGAGGAGGAGCGCCGGCTGGCCTACGTCGGCATCACCCGGGCCCGGCAGCGGCTCGCGATCTCGCGCGCCGCGGTCCGGTCCGCGTACGGCGCTCCGCAGCACAACCCGCCGTCCCGGTTCCTGGAGGAGATCCCGGCCGAGCTTCTCGACTGGCGGCGCGACGAGTCCGCGATCACCCGCTGGTCCGGCACCGGGACGTCGACCGGCAGCGGCATCTCGAGTCGCTACGAGCCACCGCGCCGTACTGCCTCCGACAAGCCGGTGATCAGCCTCAACCCGGGCGACCGGGTCGTCCACGACACCTTCGGGATGGGCACCGTCGTGGTGGTCCGCGGCGAGGGCCAGCAGGCGCAGGCGGACATCGACTTCGGATCCGAAGGTGTGAAGCGGTTGCTGCTCCGGTACGCACCGGTGGAGAAGATCTAAGTCAACTTGTTGGGCGAATTCGTTGCATCTGGGCCGGAGATTGAGACAATCAAGGATCTTCGGCCCTCCCTCCGGAAGCATTCGCCCCATGTCCAAGTCGGTAGCAGGTAACAACCGCCGGATCATCCTGGCGGGTGCCAACCCTGGGCTCCGGCTGTTCGACGAGGCCGGCAAGGTGACGGCGTACGCGTCGATCTGGATGGTCGACTGGTCGATCCGCGGCGCCGGCACCGCGGTCGTGCTCTGGTTCGACGGGATCGTCCGGGTGGTGTCCGAGGACGTCGACCTGGCCGCCTGGCTGGAGCGCTACTTCGTCCGCTCGTTCCTCGAGGTCCAGGGCCTGCCGTGGCACGAGCCCGCGGTCGAGCGCGACCTCGTCCAGGTGTCGATGAACCTGGCCGACGGGCTGAGCGCGAAGGCCGCCGACATCCAAATCGAGATGGGCGGCGTGCTCGACCGGCGGCTGTTCGCCACCGACAACTTCCAGCTGGCCGAGGGCAATCACAGCCTGAGCCTGGTGATCGCGCCGGTCCGGTCCGCGACCGTCTCGATCGGCGGCGCCTCGGTGCCCGGCTTCGTCCAGGTCGACGGCTCACCCGACAAGCCCGGCTCCTCCGCGTTCCTCACCACCGCCGAGGTCTGGCGCCGCTAGAGCGCCCACCAGTTGTCCATCCGCTCGACGGCCTGCTTGCCGCCGTCGAGCACCCGCTGCAGCCGGAACAGGTACGCCGCGATCCCCGCCACACCCTGCATCCAGCCGACTCCCGGCGGCAGCAGCGGCTCCTCGTTGCGATGCTCGACGAACCGCCAGTACGCCGTCCCGTCTCCGCGGAACGCCCGCTCCACCAAGGCATCCGCGAGTCGTACGGCGAACTCCAGATCCTGCTCGCGTCCGTCGCGGTGCCACGCGTCCAGGAAGGTGTCGGCGACTCCCGCCGTACCGCAGCAGCGTCCGTCGTTGTCCCAGAAGCCAGGGTGCAGCCGCTCGGGGATGCCGGAGTGCACGACGCTGTCCAGGCAGCGTCGATGCCACACGACCGGCGTCTCCCCGGCCACCTCGTCGACGCCGGCGTACTCGAGAGCCCGGAAAAGCAGCGACGTGCCGGCCCCGCCGTGGCACCAGTTGTAGGTGTACTCGTCGTCGCCACGCTGCTCGCTCCACGGGATGACGCGCGGCACCCGGAAACCCTTGTCGTCATTGATCCCGAGCGTGATCAGGTGCTCGGCGCCACCGCGGGCCGCGTCGACCAGGTCGGGCCGTCCGAGCTCGACGCCGGCCACCGCGAGCATCGCCGCGATCCCGGCCAGGCCGTGCGTGAAGTTCGGCATGTCGCCTCGCGGTTCGGCGCAGAAGCGGCGCGGGACGAACAGCCAGTTCGCCGGCTCTTCCTTCTCGCCCAGAAGCAGGTCGGCCGCGCGCTCGGCCAAGGCGCGCGCGTCGACGCCCTGCCGACAGCTCCAGAGGGCACCCATGAGTACGGCGCCGGTGCCGAGCGTTGCGTCGTTCGAAACCGCGCCAGGAAGGTACTTTGGTGCGCCCAGGACGCTCTCGTGCCAGCCGTCGTCCGTGGCCAGCTCGGTGATCCGATCCAGGGCAGGCTGCGAGGCGGATTCGCCGAGAGCGGTGAGTGCGCCGATCGCGCTGACCAGGCCGTCGAAGTACGTGATCGACTGCTCGGCCGGGATCGTCGCGTGGAGCCGGTCCGCGATCCCGGTGGCCAGCCCGGCTTCTGCCTGCGTCCAGGGGCGGGCCAGCTTGATCTCCGCGAGTGCGTGCGCGAGGCCGCCGACACCGCTGTGCATGCCCTCGAGGTACACCTCCGGCTTGGCCCCACCGGCCGCCTCGGGGATCCACGGGCCGGCCGCGTCCCAGTCCACCTGCTGCAGGACCCAGGACCAGGCTGCTTCGCCGAGTTCGCCGTACGTCATGATCGGGCGTTCCGGAGCCGGATGCCGCTCCACTCGAGCGTGCTGACGATGACCTCGGCCCAGAAGTCGTGCAGCCGCGGCAGCACGCGCAGCTGGATGCCGGCCTCGGCGTGCAGGTCGAACAGGTCGCCGACCCGCTCAGGCGGCGCGAGCGGCCGGACTTCTGTCGTGGCGACCACAGCGGCGTCGAGCTCGGCGAACGGCTCGGCCGGCAGGCGGTAGGCGTACAGCTCGACCGAGCGCATCGCGTCCAGCCAGCCGTACTCGACGGCGTGCACGCGGCTGCCGGAACCGGCGCCGATGATGCGGTCCTGGTCGTCAGGAGTGGTGGAGGGGCCCACCCACGCCATCGCGCGGGGGCACTGCCTCGGGAACCAGTAGTCCGGAGCCCGGTCGTAGCCGACGGCCCAGACGTACGGCGTGGCCTCGCGCGTCGTCTTGGCGACGTGCGGCCGGAAGACCTCGATGGTCGAATCTTCGGAGAAGTGCAGAACCTCACCACGCGCCGGACGCATGACTGGCAGCTTAGCCAGGTGTCAGGGGTACTGCTGGAGGATTACGGGTTGAGGCCGCAGTGGTCGCGCAGCCACGGCATCGGGTCGGTCGCGTCGCCGCCGTCCGGGTGCACCTCGAAGTGCAGGTGCGGGCCGGTGGTGTTGCCGGTCATCCCGACCGCGCCGACCTGGTCACCGGCGTAGACGGTCTCGCCCTCCGACACGCTCCACTTCGACATGTGGTTGTACCAGGTGACGGTGCCGTCCTCGTGCCGGACCTGGACCTGGCGGCCGTAGGCGCCGGCCCAGTCGGCGAAGATCACCACACCCTTCATCACGGTCTTGATCGGGGTGCCGATCGGGGCCGCGAAGTCGGTGCCGGTGTGGTTGCGGGCCCAGCGGCTGCCGCCCTGGCCGAAGGTCGCGGTGATGTGGTAGCCGGAGATGATCATCTCGCAGCGGGTGGCCGACTCGCGGGCCTTCCGCTCGGCCTCGTCGGCGGCGGCCTTGGCCTTCGCGAGGGCGGAGGCGCGCTTGGCGGTGAGGGCCTGGGTGGCGGTGAGCTTCGCGGCCCGGGCCTTGGCCAGCTGGGCGGCCGCGGCCTGCTTCTTGTTCGTCTCGTTGCCGGCCAGCTGGACCCGGGAGGAGTCACGGGTGGCGAGCTGGCGGGCCTGGATGCGTGCGGTGGTGATCCCGGACAGTTGCCCGTTGTCCATGCTGAGAGCGGCGAGGTTCACCGCGGAGTTCGCCTGGGTCGGCGAGGCGAGGGAGCTGTGACTGAACCCGACAGCTCCTGCCGCCGCAGCAAGCGCTGCGGTCAAACCGACGATCTGGGAACTGCTCGGAGTGTTTCGCCTGGCAACGCGATGCTTGGCACTGTGTCGTCCTGCGCCGGGATTGCGCGCAGCGTTGCCTGGCGTGACGCGGTCTCCCGCGGCACGGTGCTGGGACACAACGTGGCCTTTCGGTCACAGGGGAGGGGCTTGAGGAGGGGCTCCATGACTGGAGGGGCTGGAGCTCTCTCCTGCCCGGTCCGGAGGTTTATTCCCGGTCGGGCTCCACGCACGATAACGGATCAGTCACGAGGCGACAAACCCTGCCACCCACTTTTCCGCGTCTCCTTCACAAAACCTTTGCATGAGCGCCTGCACGTGCATCCGCTCTAACCGCTCAGAAAGCTGCCTTGTCAGGCACGAAGTGTCTGACCGACTGCACCGTCAGGCAACCGTGTCCTGCTCGTCCAGGTGGGCCAGCACACCGGTGATCTGGTGTACGACGTCACCGTGGAACGGCAGGGACAGATGGCCCACGCCGTTCACGCGGACGTTACTGGCTGCCAGGTCCGGGTGCCGAATCCGGGCTCTCCGCTGCGGCACGATCAGCTGGTCGACGTCGCTGTAGAACGCGACGAACCTCGTCGTGCAGTCAGGCGCCGGTTCCGCCAGTTCGGTCATCAGCTCGCTGTCCGGCCGGACCTGCCGCACGAGCGGCCACGGCAGCAGCCGGGCGGCGACAGTGCCCTGGTGTGGGGTGCCGAGCGTGACGCAGGTGTGCACTCGCTCATGGCCGCCGAGCCGCTGGATGTAGTACCGCGCGATCAGCCCGCCCAGGCTGTGTCCGACCACGTGCAGCTGGTCGGATCCGGACTCCTCGCAGATCCGCTCGATCTCGGCACCCATCCGTTCCGCGGTACGACGTACGTCGAGTGTCAGTGGTGAGTAGGAGAACGTGTGGATGCTGCTGAACCCGCGGCGCATCAGCTGCCGGCGCATCAGCGCGAAGACGGTGTGGTTGTCGATGATCCCGTGGGCCAGCAGGATCGGCGTCCCCGCGGCGCGGACGTTGCTGACCAGCAGCCCGCGCTGGGCCGGGGTCAAGCCGGCCAGGTTGAGCCGGCGGGTGGCCGTGCCGGAACCGCAGACCAGACCGAGCGGATACATGGCGAGGCGGGTGGTGAGCCAGCCGATCTCCACGGCCGCACCTTGGAGCACTCGCGGCGACAGTGCGGACCGTGCGCCGTACCTGAGTCCGTCCAGCGCTCCGCGTACGCCGTCCTGCCAGGTACTCATGGGCGACTCCTCACGGCAACCAGACCCCCCGATGGTCCGATCTCTTCCAAGGTAACCGGTTCCCATCCGGCGTGTCGGGGAACACATACCGCCGTGTCTTAACCGTGAGGAATCGAGCCGCTAGCCTGCGAGCATGCCTACGAGCCCTCTGCGTGTCGTCGTCGCCAAGCCCGGCCTGGACGGTCACGACCGCGGTGCGAAGGTGGTCGCCCGGGCGCTGCGGGACGCCGGGATGGAGGTCATCTACACCGGCCTGCACCAGACCCCGGAGCAGATCGTCGAGACCGCCATCGCCGAGGACGCGGACGCGATCGGCCTGTCGGTGCTGTCCGGCGCGCACATGACCCTGTTCAAGCGGGTCCGCGAGCTGCTCACCGAGCGGGAGGCCGACGACATCGTGGTGTTCGGCGGCGGCATCATCCCGGACGCCGACCTGCAGCCGCTGGCCGAGCTCGGCGTGCACAAGATCTTCACCCCCGGCGCCACCACGACCGAGATCGTCGACTGGGTCCGGACCAACGTCGGCGACGCCTCCGCCTCGCCGGCCTGAGGTCTCTCGAACCGCCCCGGGCCGCGGCCCGGAGAACGCCCGTTCCGCTCCGGAGCGTGATGACGACTGCGTGGAGTCGGTCTGAACGAATACCGTCCGTTCAGCAAGGTTACTAACCGGTAATACCGAATCGTTAAGAAAGACCCGGTTGTGCGGGCTGTCGAATCGCGGTCGCATACAGCCATGCGGCTGTCCGTTTTACAGGCTGTCGAGCGGCAAGGTGTGTGGCTCAGGACACATCACCCCCGTCGTCGGTTACTGTCCGGACAGGCGGGATCGCAGTGCGGTGGGGGACTGTGACCCCAGGCACGCAGGACCAAGCGATATCCCATCGGGAGAGGGCAGGTAAACGATGAGGTTTGAACGTTCACACACGCGCAGGGCGGTCGCCATGGCGGTCGCCGGCAGCCTTGTGCTGCTCGCGTCCGCGTGTGGTGGTGACGACGGGAGCGGTGGCGACAGCGGCTCGACCGGGGGAGCAGCTCTGGAGGGTCGCGGCCCGATCAACTTCGCCACCGGCAAGGACACCTCCGGGAACCTGACGAACCAGGTCGCGGCGTGGAACTCGCAGCACCCGGACGAGAAGGTCACGGTCACCGAGCTGCCCGAGTCCGCGGACCAGCAGCGCGCCCAGATGATCTCGAACGCGCAGATCAAGTCCGACGCGTTCACTGTGCTGAACCTGGACGTGGTCTGGACCGCCGAGTTCGCCGCGAACCGGTGGATCACGGAACTGCCGCAGGACCAGTTCCCCGACCTGAACAAGCTGCTGCCGTCGACGGTCGACACGGCCAAGTACCGCGACAAGCTGTACGCCGTGCCGGTCACCTCCGACGGTGGCCTGCTGTACTACCGCAAGGACCTGCTCGACAAGGCCGGCGTGCAGCCGCCGAAGACCTGGACCGAGATGCAGGCCGCCTGCGACAAGGTCAAGGCGCTGCCCGAGGCCAAGGCAGCCAGCTGCTACGCGGGTCAGTTCGAGAAGTACGAAGGCCTGACGGTGAACTTCTCCGAGGCCGTCAACGGCGCCGGCGGTGTGGTCGTCGGTGACGACGGCAAGCCGAACGTGGACACCCCGGAGGCGCTCGCGGGTCTGACCTTCCTGGTCGACGGCTTCAAGAGCGGGATGATCCCGAAGGCCGGCATCACCTACACCGAGGAGCCGGGCCGGCGGGCGTTCCAGGAAGGCACCCTGATCTTCCACCGGAACTGGCCGTACGTGTACTCGCTGGCGAACAAGACCGACGGCTCGTCGAAGATCGCCGGCAAGTTCGCGGTCGCGCCGCTGCCGGGCAAGGACGGCGCGGGCGTGTCCACCCTGGGTGGCCACAACTACGCGATCTCGGAGTTCGCCAAGAACAAGGCGACCGCGGCGGACTTCATCAAGTTCATGTCCAGCGAGGAGCGCCAGAAGGCGAACATCGAGAAGACCTCGCAGGCGCCGACCTGGGCCTCGCTGTACGACGACGCAGCGCTGAACAAGCAGTTCCCGTACCTGGCCCCGCTGAAGGCCTCGATCGAGACCGCGAAGTCGCGGCCGAAGGTGGTCAAGTACGGCGACGTCACGACCGCGATCCAGGAGGCGGCGTACGGCGCCCTGACCGGCACCACGCCACCGAAGGACGCGCTCACCCAGCTGCAGACCAAGTTGAGCACGCTCATCACGCAATGACCGAAGCGGCGGGGCCGGCGCGTAGCTTCACCGCTACGGGCCGGCCCCGGCCCGTCGCTGCCCGCGGACAGCGGGCGGAAAGAAGGAGGCAGAGGTGAGTACATCCGCCCCGGTCGCGCAGCGACCGACGCCGGAAACCACCAAGAAGCCCAGGCGGACCTCGTTCAACGAGGGAACCGGACGGCTGGCCGCGATCCTGCTGTCACCGACCATGCTGGTGCTGATCCTCGTCGTCGGGTTGCCGATCCTCTCGGCGCTGCGTGAGTCGCTCTACCAGAGCGGCCAGCGGATCGACGAGTCCGGCTTCGTCATCCAGGGCTCCGAGTTCGTGGGTCTCGACAACTACTCGGCGATCTTCTCAGGTGAGACCGGCGAACGATTCTGGAACGCTTTCTACAACACCACGTTCTTCACCGTCACCTGTGTGCTCCTGGAGACCGTCCTGGGTGTCGCGATGGCCCTGGTGATGCACAAGGCGTTCAGGGGCCGTGGCATCGTGCGGGCCAGCATCCTGGTCCCGTGGGCGATCCCGACCGTCGTCTCGGCGCTGCTGTGGAAGTGGATCTTCCAGGCCGACGGTATCGCCAACGAGTTGCTCGGCACCCAGATCCTGTGGTCCACCGAGGGCTGGCAGTCGGTGATGTCGGTGATCATCGCCGACACCTGGAAGACCGCGCCGTTCATCGGCCTGCTCGTGCTGGCCGGTCTGCAGACCATTCCGGACGAGGTCTACGAGGCCGCCAAGGTCGACGGTGCGAAGGCGTGGAGCCAGTTCATCCACATCACGATGCCGCTGGTGAAGCCGGCACTGCTGGTGGCAGTGCTGTTCCGCATCCTCGACACGCTGCGGATCTTCGACCTGCCGTTCGTGCTGGTCGGGCCGAACAAGGAGTCGGTCGAGACCCTGTCGATCCTGGCGTACCTCGAAGCCAACCAGACCCGGTACGGGCCGGCGGCGGCGTACGCGACGTTGCTGTTCATCTACGTCGCCGTGGTTGCGTACGTGTTCGTCAAGCTGCTGGGTGCCGACGTGTTCGGTGACGCCATCCAGCGGAAGTCGAAGAAGAAGAAGAACGGCAGGAACGGACGCGGCCAGGCCAAGCAGGCCGACGCAGGCGCCCCGGTGGCCGGAGTGACCGCCGGTGGCGGTTCAGGAGGTGAATGATGGCTGTTGCTGAGAAGGGTCCTGGCAAGGTCGACATCAAGGCTGCCGAGGCGTCGTGGGCCCGGCGCTGGCTGCCACTGATCGGTGTCGCGGGGATCGTGCTCTACTGCCTGGTGCCGTTCCTCTGGATGGTGGTGTCGTCGCTGCGCCGGCCGAGCGACCAGTTCGAGAACACGATCATTCCGTCGCCCATTTCGCTGACCAACTTCCAAGACGTCTTCAAGGAAGGCACCGGGTTCGGGCGCGGTCTGCTGAACAGCCTGATCGTGGCCGGCACGGTGACGATCCTGACGCTGATCATCGGGATGGTCGCGGCCTACACGCTGGCCCGGCTGGACTTCCGGGGCAAGAACTTCGTGCTGGCGGTCATCATCGTCACCTCGATGTTCCCGGGGATCTCGCTGGTGATCCCGCTGAAGAAGTTCTTCAGCGACATCGAGTGGATCAACACCTACCAGGCGATGATCGTGCCCAGCCTGTCGTTCGCGCTGCCACTGGCGGTGTGGCTCCTGACCGCGTTCTTCCGGCAGATGCCGCGAGAGCTCGAGCAAGCCGCGATGGTCGACGGCTGTACGCCGGCCCAGGCGTTCCGCAAGGTGATCCTCCCGCTCGCCGCACCGGGTGTGTTCACCACCGCGATCATCACCTTCATCGCGGCCTGGAACGAGTTCCTGATCGCGCTGAGCATGGTGAACAAGAAGGAGTACCAGACCGCCAACGTGGTGATCTCGCAGTTCACCGGTGCGTCGGGACGTGACCAACCGTTCGGCAGCCAGATGGCCGCCGGTGTGGTCGTCACGATCCCACTGGTAATCGCCGTACTGCTGTTCCAGCGGCGGATCGTGGCCGGCCTGACGGCAGGTGGCGTGAAGTGAGCTGGCTCCGCAACCGGTCGGACGCCGACCGCCGCGACCGGGACGACCGGGCGCGGCGGGACCGCGAGGACCGGGAGCGGAGGGACCGGGAGGACCGGGACCGCCGGGATCGCGAGGACCGGGACCGCCGGGATCGGGAAGACCGCGAACGCGCCCGGTAGCCGTCCGAAGAGGCCGGAGTCGCTCAGGCGACTCCGGCCTTTTCCTTTGTCAGAGTTCGAGCCAGGCTGTGGCGTCGACCGGGAGCCGGCCGTCGACCAGGGGCTCGCTGGTGAGCAGGACCTCCTGGTGGTCAGGCAGCGGGATCGGGGACTCGCTCAGGTTCGAGACGCAGCGGAAGCCGGGCGAGCGGGTGAAGGAGAGGACGCCGGCGGGCGCCTCCTCGTCCCAGGTGAGGCGGCCTTCGCCGAGCGCCTCGGTCTCGCGGCGCAGCCGGAGGGCCGCCTTGTAGAGGTTGAGATGGCTGTCGGGATCGGCGGCCTGCGCCTCGGCGGTCAGCGCGGCCCAGTCGGCCGGCTGCGGGAGCCAGGGCTGGCCGGCGCCGGTGCCGAAGCCGAAGGGCGGCTCGGCGCCGGACCACGGGATGGGCACCCGGCAGCCGTCGCGGCCGCGCCGCGTGTGGCCGGAACGCTCCCACACCGGGTCGTCCAGAACGTCCTCGGGCAGATCCTCGACCTCGGGCAGGCCGAGCTCGTCACCTTGGTAGACGTACGCCCCGCCCGGCAGCGCGAGCTCGAGCAGTGCGGCCGCCCGGGCCCGGCGGCGGCCGAGCTCCAGATCGGTCGGCACGCTTCCGGCGGGCATCGAGGCCTGCTTCTGGTCACGACCGTAGCGAGTGCGGTGCCGGATCGTGTCGTGGTTGCTCAGCACCCAGGTCGCTGGGGCACCGACCGCCCAGAAGTTCTCGGTGGTGTGGTCGATCACCTCGCGCAACGCCTCGGCGTCCCATGGGCACTGCAGCGCGTCGAAGTTGAAGGCCGAGTGCAACTCGTGCGGCCGGACGTACTGCGCGAGCCGGTCGGCCGGAGACAGCCAGGCCTCGGCGACGAAGACCCGCGGGCCATGCGGGGAGTCGGCGTACTCGTCGGCGATCCGGCGCCAGTGCTGGTGGATGTCGTGCACAGCCGGCTGGTCGTACGTCGGATGGCCGGCGTACTTGTCGCGGCTGACCTCGCCGTTGGGCTGCGGGACCACATCCGGCAGCGACGCGTCCTTGGCCATCGAGTCGGCCACGTCGATCCGGAACCCGTCCACGCCGCGGTCGAACCAGAACCGCAGGATCGCGTCGAACTCCTCGATCACCTTCGGGTGGTCCCAGTTCCAGTCCGGCTGGGAGATGTCGAACAGGTGCAGGTACCACTGGCCGTCGTCGATCTGCTGCCAGGCGCCGCCGCCGAACGCGGCCGGCCAGTTGGTCGGCGGCAGCCCGCCCGGCTTGCCGTCGCGGAACCAGAACAGGTCGCGCTCCGGAGAGCCTTTGCCGGCCGCGAGCGCGGCCTTGAACCACGGGTGCTCCCAGGAGCAGTGGTTCGGGACCAGGTCGATCAGGATCCGGATCCCGAGCGCGTGCGCCTCGGCGATCAGCGCGTCGGCGTCCGCCAGGGTGCCGAACTCGGGGTTGATGTCGCGGTAGTCGGACACGTCGTACCCGCCGTCGAGCAGCGGGGACGGGTACCAAGGGCTGATCCAGATCGCGTCGATCCCGAGGTCGGCGAGGTAGGGCAGCCGGGCCCGGACGCCGTTCAGGTCGCCGGTGCCGTCCCCGTCGGCGTCGGCGAACGAGCGCGGATACACCTGGTAGACGACGGCGCTACGCCACCAGTCGTCAGCTGGTCTGGTCTGGGGATCGGTCATGCCGTCTAGCCTGACATGAGCCGTCGCGGACCTGTGACGGTCGTCTCAGCGCGTACCCCGGGTGTTGCGGCGGCCACCGAGGTGACTAGTGTCAGGCGCGACGGAGCGCGCCGGCGACCGTGCCCTTTCTCGGGACCAGCCCGCCTGCCGCGGCCTACTCGAACAGGTGCGAGAGAGGGACCACAGTCGTGGACTTGATGGAATACCAGGCGAAGACCGTCTTCGCCAAGCACGGAGTGCGGACGACCGTAGGCGAGGTCGTCACCACTCCGGAGGAAGCCCGCGCGGCGGCCGAGAAGATCGGCGGCCGGGTGGTGGTGAAGGCCCAGGTGAAGACCGGCGGCCGCGGTAAGGCCGGTGGCGTGAAGCTGGCCTCCTCGCCCGACGAGGCGGAGGAGAAGGCTCGCGAGATCCTCGGTCTCGACATCAAGGGCCACATCGTCCGGACGCTGAACATCGTCCCGGCCGCCGCGATCGCGGAGGAGTACTACTTCTCCTTCCTGATCGACCGGGCGAACCGGAACTACCTGTGCATCGCGTCCGCGGCCGGCGGCATGGAGATCGAGGAGGTCGCGCACACCAACCCCGAGGCGGTGGCGAAGGTCTCGATCGACCCGGCCACCGGGGTGGACGAGGCGAAGGCCCGTGAGATCGCCCAGGCCGCGAAGTACCCCGACGACATCCTGGACGCCGTCGTACCGGAGATCGTCAAGCTGTACGACGTCTTCGTCGGCGAGGACGCCTCGCTGGTCGAGGTGAATCCGCTGGTCAAGCTGGCCGACGGCAACGTCGAGGCGCTGGACGGCAAGGTCACCCTGGACGAGAACGCGGACTTCCGGCACCCGGAGCACGCCGAGTTCGAGGACGTCGCGGCGGCCGACCCGCTGGAGGCGGCGGCCAAGGCCAAGGGCCTGAACTACGTCAAGCTGGACGGCTCGGTCGGCATCATCGGCAACGGCGCCGGCCTGGTCATGTCGACCCTGGACGTCGTTGCGTACGCCGGTGAGGAGTTCGGCGGTGTGAAGCCGGCCAACTTCCTCGACATCGGCGGCGGCGCGTCCGCCGAGGTGATGGCGAACGGCCTGGAGATCATCATCTCCGACGCCCAGGTCGAGAGCGTTTTCGTCAACGTCTTCGGCGGCATCACCGCTTGCGACGCGGTCGCGAACGGCATCGTGCAGGCGTTCGAGCTGCTGGCGAGCCGGGACGAGCACGTCACCAAGCCGCTGGTCGTCCGGCTGGACGGCAACAACGCCGAGGAGGGCCGCCGGATCCTCGACGAGGCCGGGCTGGCCGGTCTGGAGCGGGTCGACACGATGGACGGCGCCGCCAAGCGGGCCGCCGAGCTGGCTGCGAAGTAAGGGGTCGCTGAACATGTCTATCTTCCTGACCAAGGACAGCAAGGTCATCGTCCAGGGCATGACCGGCTCGGAAGGCACCAAGCACACCACCCGGATGCTTGCCTCCGGCACCAACATCGTCGGCGGCGTGAACCCGCGCAAGGCCGGCCAGAGCCAGGACTTCGACGGCAAGGCGGTCCCGGTCTTCGGCACCGTCGCGGACGCCGTCAAGGAGACCGGTGCGAACGTGTCGGTCATCTTCGTGCCGCCGAAGTTCACCAAGGACGCCGTACTGGAGGCGATCGAGGCCGCGGTGCCGCTGGTCGTGGTGATCACCGAGGGCGTGCCGGTACACGACACCGCCGCGTTCTTCGCCGCCGCGCAGGCGTCCGGCACCACCCGGATCATCGGGCCGAACTGCCCGGGCATCATCACGCCGGGCGAGTCGAACGCCGGCATCATCCCGGCCGACATCGCCGGCCAGGGCCGGATCGGGCTGGTGTCGAAGTCGGGCACGCTGACGTACCAGATGATGTACGAGCTGCGGGACTTCGGGTTCTCCACCGCGATCGGGATCGGCGGTGACCCGATCATCGGGACCACCCACATCGACGCGCTGCAGGCGTTCCAGGAGGACCCGGACACCGACGCGATCGTCATGATCGGCGAGATCGGCGGCGACGCCGAGGAGCGGGCGGCGGCGTTCATCAAGGACAACGTCACGAAGCCGGTCGTCGGCTACGTGGCCGGCTTCACCGCCCCCGAGGGCAAGACCATGGGCCACGCCGGCGCCATCGTCTCCGGCTCCTCCGGCACCGCAGCCGCCAAGCAGGAGGCCCTCGAGGCCGTCGGCGTCAAGGTCGGCAAAACCCCCACCGAGACCGCCAATCTCATGCGCGAGATCATGCAAAACCTCACCAAGTAGTCAGGTTCTGCGTCGACGGCCCCGGGGATTCCTCGGGGCCGTTCGTGCTACCTGTACGTTGCGGCGCGTTCGGCGGCTCGGGTGAGGGTTTCGTTGAAGGCGCCGTCGGAGATGTCCAGGCCTTTGAGGACTGGGAAGAGGACGTAGACGGCCTGGGTGCCGTACTGGGCGATCCCGATGCGGTACGTGAAGGTCTTGCCGCCGCCGGTGTCGTACGACGCCCGCCAGCTCTCGCCCTTCACCACGCTGGTCGACACCGTCCCGGTCGACTTCACCTTCGCGTTCGAGACGTTCTTCTCGCAGTTGTCGACGTTCTTGCGGATCTGGTCGACGAAGCTCTTCGCGGCCGCCGCGGAGGCGAACTTCGCGACCGTGTCGTCCATCCCGAACTCGGTCGGCACCTTGGCCTCCGGCGTGACGTAGGTCAGCGTCCCGGACTTGGTCGCCTTCGCCTTCTTGAAGTCGAGCTTCTCGCAGCCGGTGCCGGCGCCGGTCTTCGCGCTCGTGCTCACCCACGGCTTGTCGATCACGCTCAGCACCGGCAGGTCGACCGGCGCCATGAACCCCGCCGACTCGGTCGTCGGCAGCAGGGCGCCCTTGGCCACCGGTGCCCCGGTGCCGCAGCCGCCGGTCTCGGAGCAGATCCGCTTCAGCCCGGCCGTCGCCGCGGTCAGCACCGGCCCGGGCTTGGGCGGCGTACCGGCGAGGGTGTCGTGCTCGAGCACCATCGTGGCCTGCCCGGCGACCGTGACGGAGATCGTCCGGTACTTCGTCTTGCCGCCGGACGGCTGTCCGAAGACGGCGATCACACCGCGCTCGCCGACCCCGGTGGTGACATAACTGGAGGCGAGCCGGACCTGCGGGGTGGTGCAGGCGCTCAGCCAGCCGACGATCGTGGTGTAGGCCTTCGCGGCGGCGGCCTTGTCGCTCGACACCTCGACGTACTGGACCGCGGTGTCCTTGGTGGTCGAGTTCTGGAAGGTGCGGACCCAGGTGCGCAGGCCGGCCGGGTCGGCGAACCGCTGGGACTGGCAGACGAACGTCCGCTCCGGCGCGCTGCTGCCGTCGGCGGTCTTGGTGATCGCCCAGGCCCCGGTCGCGCCGAGCGGCTTGGCCGTGGTCGCGTCGAGCAGGGCCTTGTCGTCGACGAGCATGGTCGAGTTGGCCGACTTGTCGTCGGCGGCGCCGGTGTTCGGGCCCGAAGCGTCGTCGCCGCCGCCGAAGGCGTTCAGGGCGGCGACCCCGCCGCCGCCGACCAGCAGAACGACCGCCACACCGGCGGCGATCGTCTGGTTCCGCTTACGCGCCCTCTGCCGGCGCGCCTCCCGGGCAGCGGCTCGACTGCCGCCGCGGGCTGCACGGTGGGAACCGGCCAAAGCTCGACCTCCTGACTGATTCCACCCGACAGTACCCGGTGGTGCCAGCCTGTCCCCACTCAGCCGGATCGCGGACACCAGTAGGTGCCCGCCCGCCAACTGAGCGTGAACAAGCGGGGGGAAGTCTTCCATATCCGGCGTGTCAGAACGAGTGGTCCCCCGCTGCGGGGGAGCATGAGAGTCGGATGAGCGAGCGCAGCGAGCGAACAATGGGCAGAGCACCGTTGTCGGTCGCGCCGGAACCGAGCGAAGCGAGGTGAAGGTGTGACCGACATGTTGAGCCGTCCGGGCGCCCGTGACGGCGAACCACACGGTGGGCAGAATCATGCGCCCGGGCCCGACGTCACCGCTCCAACGAAGCCGGTGGTCCTGTCGGCAGTGATTTCCGCGGGCGCGTGCCTGCTCACCGGGCTGCTGACGTGCGCTGCCGTGGCCGTGATCGGCTGGCTGGCCGCGACCTTCGGTGGTGCGTCCGGAGCCATCCGTGCGGGTGCGTCCGCCTGGCTGGTCGCGCACAAGGCCGGTGTGACGCTCGGCAATGGTTCGATCACGATCGCGCCGCTCGGGCTGACCCTGTTCCTCGGTTGGTGTCTGTACCGCGGTGGCAAGTCCGCTGCCCGGAACAGCGCCGCGGACCGGACCAAGGACCTGATCCTGCTGTCCGGCACGTTCGCGTTCGTCTACGGCCTGGCTGCGCTGATCATCGCTCTGCTCACGGCTGACGGCTCGGTGCGGGTCTCTCCGCTGTCTGCGTTCCTCGGAGCGGCGTCGTTGGCTCTCGTTGCCGGGGCTGCCGGCGTACTGGTCGAGTCCGGTGCGGCTGAGGACATCGCCGACGCGACTCCCAATGGGCTGCGGGACGCAGTGCCGGCTGCGGCTTCCGCCGTACTGACCGTGATCGCGATCGCTTCGCTGCTGTACGGCGTCCTGCTGGCGATCCACTTCTCCCGGGTCACCGGGATGCTGGAGCTGCTGGACGCCGGGGTGGTCGGGTCGGTCGTGCTGTTCGCGATCTGCCTGATGCTGGTGCCGAACATGATCCTGTACGTCGTTTCGTTCCTGGCCGGCCCCGGATTCCAGCTGGGCGTCGGTACGACGATCGCCCCGACCGGGGTGGACGTGGGGAATCTGCCTGCGCTCCCGCTGCTGGCCGCCGTACCTGCGGATGGCGCGACGCCGACGTACCTGCTTGCGCTGACCGCACTGGTTCCGCTGGTCGCCGGTGTGGTCGCGGGGCTCGTTGTGGCTCGGCGTGGGCTGGCGGACCAGGACTCCGACGCGCTGGGGTGGGACGCGTTCGCGCTGCGTGGCGGTATGGCGGCTCTGCTCGCCGGAGTGATGCTCTACGTGCTCATGGCGCTGTCCGGTGGCTCTGCTGGGCCCGGGCGGATGTCAGCCGTGGGGATCCCGGCCGCGCTGCCGGCGGCCGGCGTACTGGCCGCTGGAATGGCGATCGGGGCCGCGATCACGGCTGCGCTGGTCGCCTCCCGCCGACCGGCTGACGGCGAGGCGGACGCCGGGCGATAAGCTTCGGGCCGTGACAGACCCGGTTGCGCCCGCTCCCGAACCTGCGCGGCTCGTCGTGCTGATCTCGGGCTCGGGGTCGAACCTGCAGGCCCTCCTGGACGCTGCCGCCGATCCGGCGTACGGCGCCCAGGTCGTCGCCGTCGGCGCCGACCGGGAGGGGATCGCCGGGCTGGACCGGGCCGCCGCGGCCGGGGTGCCGTGCTTCGTGCACAAGGTCAAGGACTACCCCGAGCGGGCCGACTGGGACCGGGCGCTGACTGCGTCGGTGTCGGAGTACAAGCCGGACCTGGTCGTCTCGGCCGGGTTCCTGAAGCTGGTCGGCGACGACTTCCTGGCTGCCTTCGGCGACCGGTACATCAACACCCACAACGCGCTGCTGCCGGCCTTCCCCGGCATCCACGGCCCGCGGGACGCGCTCGAGTACGGCGTCAAGGTGGCCGGCGCGACCCTGTTCTTCGTCGACGGCGGGGTCGACACCGGGCCGATCATCGCGCAGGTCGCCGTACCCGTCGAGGACGACGACACCGAAGAAACCCTGACCGAGCGGATCAAGGAGGTCGAACGCCGCCAGTTGGTGGACTGGGTCGGCCGGCTGGTCCGCGACGGCTGGACCATCACCGGACGAAAGGTTCGACTGAAGTGAGCACCGACCGCAGGCCGATCCGCCGGGCGCTGATCAGCGTCTACGACAAGACCGGTCTGGAGGAGCTCGCGTCCGCGCTGCACACTGCCGGTGTGCAGCTGGTGTCGACCGGTTCGACCGCGGCCCGGATCGCGGCAGCCGGAGTCCCGGTGACCAAGGTCGAGGAGGTGACCGGGTTCCCCGAGTGCCTGGACGGCCGGGTCAAGACCCTGCACCCGATGGTGCACGCCGGCCTGCTGGCCGACGTACGGCGTGGTGAGCACGTCGAGCAGCTGCGCGAGATGCGGGTCGAGCCCTTCGACCTGCTGGTGAGCAACCTCTACCCGTTCACCGAGACCGTCGCCTCCGGCGCGTCGGTGGACGAGTGCATCGAGCAGATCGACATCGGCGGCCCGTCGATGGTCCGCGGCGCCGCCAAGAACCACGCGAACGTGGCCGTCGTGGTGTCGCCGACGCGCTACCCCGAGATCGTGGCTGCGCTTGCCGAAGGTGGTTTCTCGTCGGAGCAGCGGCAGCGGCTGGCTGTGGACGCGTTCGTGCACACGGCGTCGTACGACGTGGCCGTGGCCTCCTGGATGGGCAGCGTGGTGAGCGACACGTCCGAGGGGACCGGGTTCCCGGCGTGGGTTGGCGCGACGTGGGAGAAGTCTTCCGTGCTGCGGTACGGCGAGAACCCGCATCAGCCGGCCGCTTTGTACGTGAACGGCCGGGGTGGGCTGGCGGCTGCGGAGCAGTTGCACGGCAAGGAGATGTCGTACAACAACTACGTCGACGCCGACGCTGCTCGTCGTACGGCGTACGACTTCAGCGAGCCCGCGGTTGCGATCATCAAGCACGCCAATCCTTGTGGGATCGCGGTCGGGAAGGACATCGCCGAGGCGCATCGGCGGGCGCACGAGTGCGACCCGGTGTCGGCGTACGGCGGTGTGATCGCGACCAACGCTCCGGTGTCGGTTGACATGGCCAAGCAGGTCGCGGAGATCTTCACCGAGGTGCTGGTGGCGCCGGCCTTCGACGACGGCGCTGTTGAGATCCTGCAGGGTAAGAAGAACATCCGGCTGCTGGTTGCGCCTCCGGTGTCTTCCGCGGAGAAGGTCGAGATGCGGGCGGTCAGTGGTGGGTTGCTGCTGCAGCACACCGACCGCTTCCAGGCGCCCGGCGACGACCCGTCGTCCTGGCAACTCGCCGCCGGTGAGGCTGCTTCGCCTGAGGTGCTTGCCGACCTCGCGTTCGCTTGGAAGGCGTGCCGGGCGGTCAAGTCCAACGCGATCCTTTTGGCCTCCGGCGGTGCGTCGGTGGGTGTCGGCATGGGGCAGGTCAACCGCGTCGACTCCTGCCGCCTGGCCGTCTCCCGAGCCGGCGAACGCGCGGCGGGCTCAGTAGCCGCGTCCGACGCCTTCTTCCCGTTCCCCGACGGCCTCGAGGTCCTCATCGAGGGTGGCGTCAAAGCAGTCGTCCAGCCCGGCGGCTCCATCCGCGACGAAGCCGCCATCGAGGTCGCGCAAAAGGCCGGGATCACCATGTACTTCACGGGGACCCGCCACTTCTTCCACTAACTGGGTCCTCCCACGCGTGCTGCGCCGGGGCTCCTTCGTCGCCTCGGCTACGCGCGCTCCCACCCACCCGGTTTTGTGTGGGCTGCCGCCCACGTGGGCGGGCTGTCGCCCCGCGGTTGCGCGCTGTCGCGCGGGTGAGGGCGGGGTGGGCGCTTGTCCTGCCGTGCAACTGCCTCACGGGCAGCCCGGGGGAAGCCTCACGTGCTCCGACCCAACCCGATTGCGCGTGGGCTGCCGCCCACGTGAGTGGGCTGCCGAGCACCCGGACGAGGTTCTGCTGACCGGCGTCCGCGTTTGTGCGTGGGGGACGGCGGGGTCGGCGTCTGTCGGCCGGAAGGACTGCCGCGCGGTGACTGCGGTCGGACTGACGTGTGTTGCGTGCGGGTGACTGCGGAGGGCCGGAATGCCGAACAACTGCCTCGCGGTGGCTGCGGTCTGCGCCGGGTGGGTGAGCAACTGTCTGCCAGCGGTTCGGCGTGTGGCCCCGCAATACCTCCGGCAGATGCTGTCGGATCGGACCATAGGTGTTCGTAGCAGGGTTGAGAGGTGCCCAGGAGGGGTGCCGGCGTACCTGAGGAGGACATCATGACTGCGACCTACACCTTCGACGTCTTTTCGACCCTCGACGGCTTCGGTGCCCACACGGGCGACTGGGGCGGCTACTGGGGTAAGCAAGGGCCGGAGTTCCTCGAGCAGCGATTCGCCTTGTACGGCGAGAAGCAGCGGATGGTGTTCGGGGCGAACACCTACCGGGCACACGCAGAGATGCTTGCCGCGAGCACCGAAGACTCCGAGACCCACGACCCATGGGTCACGCGGATGTACAACCTGCCGGCGACGGTGGTGTCGAACACGCTGCAGGCGCCGCTCGACTGGCCAGACGCGACGGTGGCGAGTGGCGACGCGGTCGAGATCGTTGCCCGGCTCAAGGAAGAGTCCGATGTGCCATTGCGGTCGCACGGCAGCCTGTCGCTCAACCGGACGCTGATGGCGGCCGGCCTGGTCGACCTCGTGCACGTGACGCTGTTCCCGGTGATCGCCGGACAGACCGGAGCGGACCCAATCTTCAAGGACGCAGCCGATTTCGACCTCGAGCTGATCGAGAGCCGCACCTTCGACGGCAACACCCAGGAGCTCATCTACCGCCCGACCCTGCACTGACCCGATGTTCGAAAGCTCAGCCGCCCTCAGCGAGAGAAGGTCTGGCGGTAGGCGAGTTGGTGGCCGTCGGCGCGGGTTTGGCCGTCAGGGTGCCAGCCGGTGGATTCGTAGAAGCGTTGGCCTTGCGGGTAGTTGGCCAGGGTCCAGAGGATTGCTTCGGGATAGGCGGCGGCCAGGGCCTCGAGGGCGGTGTTCATGAGGGCGGTGCCTACGCCAGAGCGCCAGTACGGCGGGTCGACGGCGATCGTGTCGAGCTCGCCAAGGTGTGGATCGATGGGGTCGCGGCTGGGGCAGATGCCGGTGAAGCCGGCGATGACGCCGTCCTGCTCGGCGACCCACCAGCGGCCGGCGGTCAGATCGCCGGCCCAGCGGGCGATGCGCGCGTCGTCGAGGACGGCCGGTGGCATCAACTCGCCGAACCCTGCGTTCCAGGAGTCGACGTAGATCTGCGTGATCCGCGGAGCGTCCTCGACCAGGGCTGGGCGGATCGCGATGCTCATGCGGTCAGTTCGGGACGATCAGGCCGAGGGTGGCGATCGCGGCGCCCACCGCGACGAGGAGGGCGGTGTCGAACATGCGGCCGCGGACGTGAAGCAGGCCGGCGGCGGTGTCGGAGAGGGTGGCGCGGAGCAGGCCGGCCAGGAAGACGCCGCCGGCGAAGATCAGTACGCCGTTGCGCCAGTTGTAGAACGTGAGTACGACGAGACCGGCCGCGCCGACCAGCAGGGACAAGGCCAAAGGCCACTCGCTCCGCCGCTGAGCCTCCCCCGCCATCAGCACGCCACGCCCACTTCAGCCGGCACGCCGAACGCCCGAGCCGCCACGCTCGCTTCGGCCGGCACGCCGTACGCCCGAGCCGGCACGCCGTACGCCGGGCCGGTCACTGGGCGAGGCTCGATTCGGCGGCTTCTACCACGTTGGTGAGGAGCATGGCGCGGGTCATCGGGCCGATGCCGCCGGGCATGGGGGCGATCCAGGCGGCCTGCTCGCGGGCGGCGGGGTCGATGTCGCCGACGATCTTGCCCTCGGGGCTGCGGCTGGTGCCGACGTCGAGGAGTACGGCGCCGGGCTTCACCATGTCGGCGGTGATCAGGCCGGCCGACCCGGCGGCGGCGATCACGATGTCGCCGGTGCGGACCTGGGCGGCGAGGTCGGTGGTGCCGGTGTGGCACTGGGTCACGGTCGCGTTCTCGGACTTGCGGGTGAACAGCAGGCCCATCGGCCGGCCCGCGGTGACGCCGCGGCCGACGACGACCACGTGGGCTCCGGCGATCGGTACGTCGTACCGGCGGAGGATCTCCACGCAGCCCTTCGGGGTGCACGGGAGCGGGCCGTCCTGGCCGAGGACGAGCTTGCCGAGGCTGACCGGGTGCAGGCCGTCGGCGTCCTTGGCCGGGTCGATCAGGCCGAGGATCGCGTTCGTGTCGACGTGCTTGGGCAGCGGGAGCTGGACGATGAAGCCGGTGCAGTCCGGGTTCTCGTTGAGTTCGGTGACCTTCGCGGCGATCTCGTCCTGAGTGGCCTCGGCGGGCAGCTCGACCTGGATGGACGCGATGCCGACCGCCGCGCAGTCACGGTGCTTGCCGGCCACGTACGCCCGGCTGCCCGGGTCGTCACCGACCAGGATCGTGCCGAGCCCGGGCACCACGCCCTGCTCGGCCAGCTTCGCGACCCGGACCTTCAACTCGTCCTTGATCGCCGCCGCCGTCGCTTTGCCGTCCAAGATCTGCGCTGTCACGGGGACAGGGTAGTTGCGGACCGCCAGGCCATCACAATCAGCCCTCGGCCGAGGCCGGATCCTGCTCACCCTGCAACGACTCGGGTACG
>NZ_JBFAHB010000105.1:0-26728 GCF_040653975.1 Kribbella sp. NPDC050820 | reverse complement strand
CCCGGGGCGGGAGGTGCGGGGTGTCCTCGTAACTCCCGTACCGCTCCACCCGCCGTCGGGGACCCGGGTCGTCGGGGCCCGCGAGGGTGTCCGGGCCACGACCGACGGTCCCTACTCCGAGGCGAAGGAACAGTTGGCCGGCGTCTTCCTGGTCGACGTCGCGACACCCGAGCGCGCCGAGGAGATCGCCGCCACCATCCCCGAGGCCGGGTTCTACGCGGTCGAGGTCCGCCAGGCGTCCGTGTTCGACTAGAGGTCGTGTCTGGCAATTCCCCGCCTACTGCGCGGCACTCGGCACGGAATTGCCAGCCACGACCTAACTGACCAGGCGGGTGTGGTTCTCGCGGGTGGCGAGGGCGGGGTCGAGGGTGCCGAGCGCGAGCCAGGTGGCGCCACCGACCCCGTCCTTGGCAGTCAGGACCTCGCCGGAGAAGTGCTGGTGAATGGTCTCGCGGATCAGCCGGCCGACCGGTGACGATTCTCCTGCGACACTTCCGGCGAGCACCAACGGGCCCTTGTCCGACGTTGTCCTGAGCCGGCCGACCGTTTCTGTGAGCAGTTCGGCTGCGCGTTTCACCAATGCGTGTGCGGTCTCGTCGTTCTGCTCGAAAGCCCACACCACCGTCCGGGCCAGTTCGGCCAGCATCACCGGCGGGCGACCGTTTACCGCGCGAACCAGGTCGTCACGCAGCACGTCGTACCCCTCACGCTGGGCGATTGCGTGCTCGTCGCGGTCCGGCAGCACGGCCTTGACGACGGCCTGGCCGAGCACACCGATCGGTTCACCCAGATCCAGTTTGCGCAACACACTGCGCACGGCCTCCCGGCCGAGCCAGAAGCCGGAGCCGTCGTCGCCGAGCAGCCAGCCGTGCCCGTCGGCGGTCCGGATCAGCTGGTGGTCGCGGACCAGGCCGGCTGCGCTGCCGGTGCCCGCGATCAGCACGACGCCGTCCGGTTCCGGCGTGCCGGAGGCGAAAGCCACCTCCAGATCGCCGATGAACTCCGGTTTCGCGGTCAGCCCGGCGCCGTCCCAGGCGGCGTCGAACTGCGCGCGGACGTCCGGCCGCGCGAGCGCCGAGCCGCCGGCCGCTCCGATCACCGCGGCCTTGACCGCGGTCGGCTCCAGCCCGGCCAGCGCGGCGTGAAGCGCCTGGCCGAAGTTGGCTGCGGCACTCACGGGGTGGCTGGTCGGGTTTCCGCCCGCGGCCGCCCCTCGACCGACTACGTTGCCCTCATGGTCCGCGATCACGATCCGGGTGGAGGTGCCGCCGAGGTCGCCGCCCAGGACCAGTGCCGATGCTGGCATCAAGACCACTGAGTCCGCAGGTTCCGGCAGTTGGCGTTCGACCGACATACGCAATGCTCCAAACTGCTCGAAAGAGTGCATTAGTGGACAACAACAACCAAGGTCACGCAACGGTCCCGATCTGGGGAGAAGAGTGAGATGAGCCTTGACTTTAGCTGCCAGTTGAGAAAAGTTCTGTCCAGCAAACCGCAAACTTGCGCAGTTGTCGGCACCAGGTGTGTCGCGGCGAACACATTAGTCGAGGGGTGGGGCCGCTGATGGCCAGCAGTAACCAAGGCGGACCGGGGGCGACCGGCGGGGTGAGCGCGCAGGCTTATGTTCACGCGCTGACGCCGATCATGACCGCCGTCACCGAGCAGATCGACGGGCCGATCCAGGACGCCGCCGACCTGTTCACCACGGCGCTGCGCAACGACGGCGTCATCCAGGCGTTCGGCTCCGGCCACTCCGAGGCGCTGGCGATGGAGATCGCCGGCCGGGCCGGCGGGCTGATCGCCACCAACCGGATCGCGCTGCGCGACCTGGTCCTGCTCGGCGGCGAGCCGCTCGAGCTGCTCAAGGGCGGTGAGCTGGAACGCGACCCGTCGATCGCGCGCCGGCTCTACGACCTGGCCGAGCCGCACCCGGCCGACCTGTTCGTGATCGCCTCCAACTCCGGGGTGAACGGCTCGATCGTCGAGTTCGCCACCGTGGTGAAGGAGAAGGGCCACCCGCTGATCGCGATCACCTCCCTGCAGCACACCGGCGGAATGGACTCGCGCCACCCGTCCGGCAAGAAACTGATCGACTTCGCGGACGTGGTGCTGGACAACCATGCGCCGTACGGCGACTCCGTGCTCGACCTGCCGAACGGCGCCAAGGTCTGCGCGGTGTCGTCCATCACTGCCGCACTGATCGCGCAGATGCTGGTAGCCGAGGTCCTGCGCCGGCTGAGCGAGGCAGGTGAGACCGCTCCGGTCTACCTGTCCGCGAACATCCCGGGCGGCGACGACCACAACCACGCCCTTGAAGCACAGTACGCCGGCCGGATCCGGCGTACTGCATGAAACACTCTCGGAAGGCGGGACCCATGAGCACTCCTGACAACCTGTCGCGGCGGCTGTTCCTGCAGCGCGCGGCGGTCGGCACCCTGCTGGCCACCGGCGGCAGCACACTGCTCTCGGCGTGTGCCAGCGGTGGCAGCGAAGACAGCAGCACCGGCGGTGGTGGCGCCGAACAGACCGCGGAGAACCCGTTCGGCGTCAAGTCCTCGGACCCGCTCGACGTGGTGATCTTCAAGGGCGGGTACGGCGACGACTACGCCAAGGCCCACGAGGAGATGTACAAGAAGAAGTACCCCGAGGCCACCATCAAGCACGCCGGCATCACCGACATCACGCCGCAGCTGCAGCCGCGGTTCAACGGTGGCAACCCGCCGGACGTGATCGACAACTCGGGCGCCTCGGCGCTGCCGTCGTCGACGCTGGCCTCGAGCGGTCAGCTCGCCGACCTGACCCAGCTGTTCGACGCCGCCTCGATCGACGACGCGAGCAAGAAGGTCCGCGACACCATCGAGCCGATCACGCTGGAGGCGGCCCAGCTGAGCGGCAAGCCGCTGCTGCTCAACTACGTGCTGACCGTCTACGCGATCTGGTACAACAAGCCGCTGTTCGCCAAGAACGGCTGGGAGCCGGCCAAGACCTGGCAGGAGTTCCTCGACCTGTGCGAGGAGATCAAGAAGACCGGTATCGCGCCGATGGCCCACCAGGGCAAGCACCCGTACTACATCGGCCAGGTGCACATGGACATGGCCGTCAAGCACGGTGGCCACGACGTCATCAAGGCGATCGACCAACTCGAGCCCAACGCGTGGAAGCACGAGTCGATCAAGGCCGCCGCCGAGGCGATCCTGGAGATCAAGGGCAAGGGCTACTTCATGCAGGGCACCGAGGGTCTGGACCACATCCAGTCCCAGACGGCCTGGAACCAGGGCAAGGCGGCGTTCATCCCGTCCGGCTCCTGGCTGGAGAACGAGCAGAAGCCGGTCGCCCCGGCGGACTTCGAGACCACCGCGGCCTACACCCCGCTGCTGGACGGCTCGAAGCTGCCGGTCGACTGCACCGAGATCGCCGCCGGCGAGCCGTTCATCGTGCCGGAGAAGGCGAAGAACAAGGCCGGTGGCCTGGAGTACATGCGGATCATGCTGTCGAAGGAGGCGGCCGGCAAGTTCACCGAGCTGACCGGTTCCCCGACCGTGGTCAAGGGCGGCGGTGAGGGCCTGAAGCTGAGCCCGGGCGCCTCGTCGGCCGGCGCGCTGCTGAAGACCGGTGGCGACAACAACTGGACGACCTACTTCGCCGCCTGGTACTCGACCATGGACAAGCCGATCCGCAACGTCTGGGGCGAGCTTGCCGCCGGCCGCATCACGGCCGACGAGTTCTGCAACCAGGCCCAGAAGATCGCCGACGACACGGCGAAGGACCCGAAGACCGTGAAGCAGACCCGTAGCTGAGTATTTGGGTGCATGCTGGGCTGTGGGGGAACCTGACCCGCAGCCCAGCTGAACCTGCCCCTGCGCTGTAAGGAGAAAGATGCGGCACGGCAGTTACCGGTTCGTCGCGAGCTTCCTCGCGATTCCACTGGCGTTGTATGCGATCTTCGTGATCTCGCCGTTCGTCCAGGCGTTCTACTACTCCCTGACCGACTGGACCGGGATCTCACCGGAGTTCAAGTTCGTCGGACTGGACAACTTCCGGACCCTCGCCGACGACGCGGTGTTCCGCCAGGCGCTCGGGCACAACCTGATCCTGCTGGTCGGCCTGCCGCTGATCACGATCTTCCTCGCCCTCACCTTCGCCTACCTGCTCAACGTGGGCGGGCGGGCGAACACCGCGGGCGTGCAGGGAGTCAAGGGCAACGGCTTCTACAAGCTGGCGTTCTTCCTCCCGCAGGTCCTGGCCGTCCCGGTCATCGCCGTCATCTGGTCCACGGTGATGACCTCGACCGACACCGGTCTGGCCAACTCCGTCCTCAAGGCGGTCGGTCTGCCGACCTCGGAGTTCCTGGCCGACCCCGACATCGCGCTGTACTGCGTCATGTGGGTGCTGATCTGGGGCAGCGTCGGGTTCTACCTGGTGCTGTTCAACGCGGCGATGTCCGGGATCCCGAAGGACATCTTCGAGGCCGCCATCATCGACGGCGCGGGCCGACTGGCGACGTTCTTCCGGATCACTCTGCCGCTGCTGTGGGACACCATCCAGACGTCGTGGGTGTACCTGGCCATCATCGCCTTGGACGCCTACGCCCTGGTCGCGGTCATGACGGCGGGACCGGGCGGACCCGACAACTCCACCCAGGTGATGGGTCTGCAGATCGCCGACAACGGATTCCAGTACGGCCGCGCCGGCTATGCGTCGGCGATGGGTGTGGTGCTGTTCTTCCTGACCCTGATCATCGCCGCCGTCCTGCTCCGGGCCACCCGCCGCGAGCGGATCGAATACTGAGGGGCCGGACATGACCGTACCTGTACAGATCGACGTCGAGGACACCCGGTCGAAGACCGACGCCGCGGCGCATCCGGCCGGTGGCAAGGACCGTGCCTTCAGCCCGGTCAACGTGTTCTCCCACACGGTGCTGATCGCCTGGAGCATCCTGGTCGTGGTGCCGTTCGTGTGGGCGGTGATCGCCTCCCTGAAGAGCACCGGCGAGATCTTCGGCGACAACCCGTGGGCGCTGCCCAAGGAACTGCTCTGGTCCAACTACACCAAGGCCTGGGACAAGGGCATCGGCCAGTACTTGTTCAACAGCCTGGTCGTGGTGACCGGCGGTGTCTTCGGCACCATGCTGTTCGGCTCGATGGTGGCCTACGTGCTGGCCCGCTACGAGTTCCCCGGCAACCGGTTCATCTACTACCTGTTCGCGGCCGGCATGATGTTCCCGGTCTTCCTGGCGATCGTGCCGCTGTTCTTCGTGGTCAAGGGCTTCGGGATGGTGTCGACGTACCAGGGCCTGATCCTGGTCTACATCGCGTACTCGCTGCCGTTCACCGTGTTCTTCATGCACGCCTTCTTCCGAACGCTGCCGACCTCGGTCGCCGAGGCGGCGCTGGTCGACGGCGCGTCGCACAGCACCACGTTCTTCCGGGTGATGCTGCCGATGGCCAAGCCGGGCCTGATCAGCGTCGGCATCTTCAACGTGCTGGGCCAGTTCAACCAGTTCGTGCTGCCGTCGTTCCTGTCGCCGGAGAAACCGGTGCTGTCGCAGGGCATCGCGACCCTGCTGGGCAGCCAGCGCTACGAGAACGACTGGGGCACGCTGTTCGCCGCCCTGACCATCGCCATGGTCCCGGTCATCGTGGTCTACCTGATCTTCTACCGTCAGGTCCAGGCCGGCCTGACCGGTGCCACCCTGAAGTAGCTACCCTGCCGGGGTGCTGAAACGACGGACCGTTCTGCAGGGCGCGCTGGCCGGCGCCCTGCTGAGCGGCTGTTCCACGGGTACGACGGACCCCACACCGGCCGCGGACCCGGCCAACCCGTTCGGCGTCGCCGGCGAGGCGCCCGTCGAGGTGCTGGCCGGGCAGGAGTACGGCGGTTTCGCGGCGTCGGCGTACCGGAAGAAGTACGCGAGCGCGAACGTGACCTCGTCGGTGTCCGCGAAGCTGCGGGACCTGGCGCTGCCGCGGTTCGCGGCCGGGAACCCGCCGGACGCGGTGCTGAACACGGGCGACGGGAAACTCGAGCTCGGCCGACTGGTCGGGCAGGACCAGTTGGCCGACCTGAAGCCGTTGCTGGAGGCTCCGGGCTGGGACAACCCCGACGTGACCGTGCAGGACGCCGTACTGCCGGGCATGCTCGAGGCCGGGCGGTACGACGGGACGCAGCGGACGGTGAACTACGTCGCGACCGTGTACGGGCTGTGGTACTCGGCCAGCCTGTTCCAGCGGTTCGGCTGGGACGTGCCGCGGACCTGGCCGGAACTGCTTGCCCTCGGCACCGAGATGAAAGCGGCCGGACTCGGCCCGTTCGTCTACGCCGGCGCGCACCCGTACTACGTGCTGGAGCTGGTGCTCACGCTGGCCGCGAAGACCGGCGGCCACGACGTGCTGAAGCGGATCGACAACCTCGAGGACGACGCCTGGAAGGACGAGAGCGTCACCCGGGCGATCACCGCGGTCGGCGAGCTCGCCAAGCGCGGGCTGATCGCGCCGGGCAGCCTCGAGTTCGACCACATCGCCTCGCAGAAACGCTTCCTGGCCTCGAAGGCCGGCCTGCTGCCGTGCGGCAACTGGCTCGAGAACGAGATGAAGCCGCTGATCCCCTCGGGGTTCGTGCTGACCATGCTCGGCGTCCCGCCGCTCGACGGCTCCTCCGCGCTGGTCCGTGGCGTGCATGTCGCGGCCACCGCGCCGTACCTGGTCCCGGAGAAGGCGAAGAACAAGGCGGGCGGGCTCGAGTACCTGCGGGCGATGCTGTCCAGGGACGTCGCCGCCCAGGTCACCACCGAGTCGAACCAGCTCACCGTCGTCCGCGGCGCCGCAGACGGCCTGGAGATCGGTACGGCGCTCCGCTCCGCCCGTGACCTGCTGACCGCAGCTGGTGACCAGGTCATCACCTGGTACTTCGCCGACTGGTATCCGGAGTTCGCGACCGCCGCCGCGCAGGCGACCGGACAGTTCCTCGCCGGCGGTCTCGCGCTCCCCGAGTGGACCGCCCGGATCCAGTCCGCAGCCGACAAACTCAAGCAGGACAAGGCGGTCACGAAGTATCACCGGGACTGATTCCTGGGTTAGGTTAGGACAACCTAACTCAAGTGGAACCCCTGTGAGGTTGTCATGCGGTCACTCCTGCGCCCGCTCGCGTTGCTCGTCGTTCCGTTGCTGGCACTGACCGCCTGTGGGAGCGGTGACGAGGCGCCGGAGGCTGCGGCCGGCTCGCAGGCCGGGGCCGAGGCCGGGGCGTTCCCGGTGACGATCAAGAACAAGTTCGGCGAGACGGTCGTCAAGGAGGCGCCGAAGCGGGTGGTGGCGGTCGGTCTGGTGGAGCAGGACGCGCTGCTGGCGCTGGGCGTCGTACCGGTGGCGACGACCGAGTGGTTCGGCGAGAAGCCCGGGGCGTTGTTCCCGTGGGCGAAGGAGAAGCTCGGCGACGGCGCGCTGCCGACCGTGCTGAAGGACAAGGACGGGATCCAGTTCGAGCAGATCGCGGCGCTGCAGCCGGACCTGATCATCGGGCTGTACTCCGGGGTCACCGCCGACGACTACAAGAAGCTCACCGCGATCGCGCCGACCGTGGCGCAACCGGCCGGCGTACCGGACTACGGCGTGGCCTGGCAGGACGTGGCCCGGACGGTCGGGCAGGCGGTCGGCAAGCCCAAGCAGGCCGACGAGCTGGTGAAGGGCATCGAGGACCGGTTCGCGAAGGTTCGCTCCGAGCACCCCGAGTTCCAGGGCAAGACGGCGCTGGCCGCGACGCCGTGGGAGGGGTACTTCATCTACGGCACCCAGGACCCGCGGTCGCGGTTGCTGACCGACTTCGGGTTCGCGCTGCCGGAGGGGCTGGACAAGGTGATCGGGGACAAGTTCGGCGGCAACGTCAGCGCGGAGCGGCTCTCGGTCCTCGACCAGCAGGTGCTGGTCTGGTTCCCGGCCAAGGGTGGCACGGCCAAGCTCAAGGCGGACCCGCTCTACAAGAACTTCAAGGTCCGCACCGAAGGCCGGGACGTCTTCATCGAGGAGAACTACGACGACCCGCTGTACGGCGCGATCCAGTTCGTCTCGGTGCTGAGCCTGCCGATCGTCCTGGACCAGCTCGTCCCGAAGCTCGCCACGGCCGTCGATGGAGACCCGGCCACGAACGCGTAACCCCGCGGAAAAACACCTCGCCGTCGGTAGGCAGCCGACGTAACCTCTGAAGAGGGTGGTGAGGTCGATGGAGTGGGTAGCTGTGCTGCTCCTGTTCGTGTTCTTGTGCGTGTTGCTCAACCTGGTGTTGCCGCAGCCGCCGGCGTCGCGCTGGCGGCGGGGCGTGCAGACCTCAGCGGGGCGTGTCACCCGGCGGCTGCGCCCGCGGACCGAGCCGGACCCCGACCCGTTTGACACGTTGCGCCTGCAGACCCGGCTCGGTCACCTGGCCGGGGAGATCCGGCGGATCGAGACCGCGCCCGGCGTGTATGCGCGTGCCCACAAGCTGATGGCCGTCGAGGCGGCGTACGACGACCTCCTCGACGAGGCCTGCCGCCTCGCCGGAGTCCCGGACGAGGACGACCTCGAACGCAGCGAAGAAAAACGCTGGCGCGAAGAACAGGCCCTAGCCTCCCGCGGCTGGTCCTGGTGAGCTACACCCAGACGACCTGATCCAGAAAATCCTCCACCGCCGTCGCAACCTGCCCGAGCACAGCGGCCGACGCCGCGAGCCGCCCGGGGATGTACATCCCGTGGTCGGCCTCCGGCACCTCCAGCAGGTACGGCGTGAGCTCTCGAGCCAGCGTCGAGTCCCACAGCGGGTCCGCCGTACCGCCCACGAGCAGGAACGGCGCGGTCGAGCGGCGCAGGCCGTCGACCACCCAGTCGCTGGTCAGGTTCGGGGTGAGCCAGATCGCCGGCAATTTGCGGTCGGCGGCCAGGCAGGACCCATAACTGCCAAGTGACTTCCCGATCAGCAACACGTCGCCCGTGACGCCGTCGGCAGCGCGCATCACCTGTGGGAGCACCCATCCGCCGCGCTCCGGCTCGGTCAGGTTCAGCGGGCCGTCGGGTTCGTCCCACGACACCCGGACCACCTCGGCGCCGCGGTGCTCGGCCGCGTCGGCGGCGTACATGAGGAGCGGAGCGGTCGGACCGAACTGGCCGCCGGGGATCACGATCGCCGTCGCCTCGCCGCCCGGGTGGAGGGAGGGGCGTGTGGGGGAAGTCATAGTCCGGAGTTTATGGGGGAGCGGACCCGCCCCGGTGTGGGTCAGAGCCGGGGCGCTGGCAGAATCGTCTCCATGTCCCATGCTGCGTCTGACCCCTCCGCAGCCGGTTCCCAGCGTCGCCCTCGGGTGCTGTCCGGGATCCAGCCGACGGCCGATTCCTTCCACTTCGGCAACTACCTCGGTGCGTTGCGTCAGTGGGTGGCCCTGCAGGACGACCACGACGCGTTCTACTGCGTCGTCGACCTGCACGCGATCACGGTGGAGTACGACCCGAAGCAACTGCGGGAGCGGACCCGCCGTTCGGTGGCGCAGCTGCTCGCGGCCGGGATCGACCCGGAGCGGTCCACGCTGTTCGTCCAGTCGCACGTGCCCGAGCACGCCCAGCTGGGCTGGGTGCTTGGCTGCCTGACCGGGTTCGGCGAGGCCAGCCGGATGACGCAGTTCAAGGACAAGTCCGCCAAGGGCGGCGCCGACCGGGCCACCGTCGGCCTGTTCACCTACCCGATCCTGCAGGCCGCGGACATCCTGATCTACCAGGCCGACCGGGTTCCGGTGGGTGAGGACCAGCGCCAGCACCTGGAGCTGACCCGGGACCTGGCGCAGCGATTCAACCACCGCTTCGGCAAGACCTTCCGGCTGCCCGAGCCGTACATCGTCAAGGAGACCGCGAAGATCGCGGACCTGCAGGACCCGACCGCCAAGATGAGCAAGTCGAGCTCGTCGCCGGCCGGCATCATCGACCTGCTCGACGACCCGAAGGTGAGCGCGAAGAAGATCCGCTCCGCGGTCACCGACTCCGGTCGCGACGTCGTCTTCGACCCGGAGAACAAGGCCGGCGTGGCCAACCTGCTGACCATCTACTCGGCGCTGACCGGCCGCAAGATCAGCGAGCTCGAGGACGAGTACGCCGGCCGTGGGTACGGCGACTTCAAGAAGGACCTCGCCGAGCAGGTGGTCGAGTTCGTCACCCCGTTCCGGGAGCAGACGCTCGGCTACCTGGACGACAAGGCCCAGCTGGACGCGATCCTGGCCGCCGGGGCCGAGCGCGCCCGGGCGGTGACCGAGCCGACGCTGCAGCGGGTGTTCGACCGGCTGGGCTTCGTGCCCGGGCCGGCCCTCGGATCGGGCCGGTAGGCCCGCGGATGGCGACGATCGGTGTCGCGATCCCGATCGCCGAACCGTACGGATCGGAGCTGCAGAAGTACCGGGCCGAGTTCGGTGACCCGATGGCCTCCTCGATCCCGACCCACGTCACCCTGCTGCCGCCGACCGAGATCGACGACGCCGACCTGGGGCTGATCGACGACCACCTGCTCGAGGTGGCGGCACGGTTCCCGAGCTTCCGGATCCGGCTGCGCGGTACGGCGACCTTCCGGCCGATCTCGCCGGTGGTGTTCGTGCCGCTGGCCGAGGGCATCTCGTCGTGCGAGGTGCTGCAGTCGCAGGTCCGGTCCGGGCCGTTGGAGGTCGAGCTGCGTTTTCCGTACCACCCGCACGTGACGGTGGCGCACGACCTGGACAAGGAGGCGCTGGACCGCGCGTACGACGCCCTCGCCGAGTACGACTGCGCCTTCGACGTCGACGCCTTCAGCCGGTACGAGCACGGCGCCGACGGCGTGTGGCGCCCCCAACGCTCCTTCCCCCTGAAAGGCTAGGCCTCAGCACCTCGGGTACAGGAGACGGATGAACGTGAAGGCGGCCTGGAAGCGGTTCAGCCGGACACAGCTGTGGCGGGCCTGGCAGCGGTACGGCGACCGGCGGGGCAACCGGCTGGCGGGGGCGACGAGCTTCTTCGCGTTCCTGTCGATGTTCCCGCTGATCGTGCTGGCCGCGGCCGTCGTCGGTTCACTGCTCGGTGACGACGCGATCGAGAAGCTGAAGGAGACGCTGGAGAAGACCCTGCCCGGGATCGGCAACCACATCGACATCGACGCGCTGGTCAGCCACGCCGGCACCATCGGGCTGATCTCGGCCGTCACGTTGCTGTTCACCGGTCTGGGCTGGATCGACTCGCTGCGGGCCTCGATCCGGTCCATGCACGAGCTGGACGACGAGCCGGGCAACATAGTCCAGCTGAAGCTGGTCGATTTCGGCGCGCTGCTCGGACTCGGCGCGGTCGGCGCGATCGCCACCGGCGCCTCGTCGATCCTCGCCGGGCTGTCGCACCGCATCGTCGACTGGGCCGACCTGGAAGGGACCTGGCTGGCGCAGTGGGGGATCGAGGCCTGCAGCATCGCGCTCGGCATCGGCGCCGGCGCCGTACTTGTGCTCTACATCCAGACCGCGTTGCCGCGGATCATCCTGCCGCGCAAGGTCGCGCTGATCGCGGCGCTGGCAGGCGGGATCCTGTTCTACGCGGCGCAGAAGCTCGGCAACGCCTACGTCGACCACGTCATCGGACGCAACGCGGCGTACGGCGCTCTGGCGTTGCCGCTGGCGCTGCTGGTGTGGATCTACCTGATCACACGGGCGATCATGCTCATCGCGGCCTGGGCCAAGGAGGCGTCGCTCGACAAGGAGGCAGCCGAGAAGGCGGCCGCAAAGCCGGAGCCGGAAGCTGAGCCCGAGCGCGAGCGCGAGTTGGTGTCGGAGCCGCTGCTCCCCGGGCCACCCGGCAAGCGCTACAAGGTCGTCCCGGTACCCCAGAAGAAGGCAGACACGGTCGCGGTGGCAGCCGGTGCCCTGCTGGGTGTCACGGCCAGCGCTCTGGCCATGCAGCTGGCCAAGGCCGCCCGCTCGATCCGCCGCTAGCGCGAGCGCCGCCGCCTGCGGAGAGCACGGGGGCGTCGGAGGAACAGGCCGAGGAGCAGGACCGGTGGTCCCGCGTAGACCCATGCCGGGATGCGGACGACCAATGACTGAACCGCCTGTCCTGGATTGAGGACAGTGCGACTGCGCGGCGGCTGCTTCGTACCGGACTCGGATTGCTTGCCCCCGACGGGACCGCTTGCCGCCTTCGATGGCGGTGCGGCGGCCGGCTTGACCAGGGTGCCGACCGGGGTGAGCCGGTCGTAGTTCTTGAACGTCCAGCTGAGCAGGTTGGTCGCGTCCTCGGAGATGCCGTGCGGCGCGTTCATCAGCGTGACCACCAGCGTGTGGCCGTTGCGGCGGGCAGCACCGATGAACGTGTTGCGGGCCAGCGTGGTGTAGCCGGTCTTGACGCCAAGGGCGCCGTCGTAGTTGAACAGCAGCTTGTTCTGGTTCGCGACCTGGTACGTGCCCTTGTTGCCGACGTTCGGGAAGGCCGTGTACTTCGTCGACGCGTACTTCGCGAAGTCCGGCCGGGCCAGCCCGGCGCGCGCGAACAGGGCCAGGTCGTAGGCGCTGGAGTACTGCCCGTCGGCGTCCAGGCCGGTCGGGTCGGTCACGGTCGTGTCGTTCGCTCCGAGCTCCTTGGCCTTCTGGTTCATCCGCTGGATCGTGCCCTTGACGCCACCCTGGTCGTGGATGCACAGGGCGTGCACCGCGTCGTTGCCGGACGCCAGGAACATGCCCTGGAAGAGCAGGTCGACCGAGTAGCGCAGCCCGGGGTAGACGCCGACCTTGCTGCCCTCGATCCCGGCGTCGCCGTCGGTGCCGACCAGCACGTCCGACTTCTTCAGCCGGGGCAGCAGGACGAGCGCAGTGAGGGCCTTGAGCGTGCTGGCGGGTCGCAGCTTGGCGTGCGGCGCCTTCGCGGCCAGCACCTCGCCGGTGTCGATGTCGGCGACGACGTACGCCGATGCCTGGACTGCCGGCGGTGTCGCGCCATCGGCGACCACCGTCGGCTTCGTGGTCAGCAGGTCGCCGCCGACCGGGCCTTGTGGGCCCTGGCCGGCGGCGGTTGCTGTCAGCGGACCGCTGACCACCAGTGCGGCGGTAGCGGCTGCCGTCAGAAGCACACGCATCGGCGGCACTCTAGACGGCGTTGGGGTTAGGCGTCACGCCAAGGTCAGCCTCTGTACGCGGTCCACATGTTGCTGATCCGCGTGCTCTGGCCGGGAGTGAACTGGTTGTAGCAGGCGTCGTAGGAGTAGTCCATGTAGTTGTGGATCGGGTCCAGACCGGGCAGCGAGCAGGAGTCGCGACCGGTCGGGCAGCCGTTGGTGGCGCTGCCCTGGGCCGGGGTGTCGGACACGGAGTCGTTCGTGCTCGTGCAGCCGCCCTGGAACGTGTGGTAGAGCCCGAACCAGTGGCCGGCCTCGTGCGTGGCGGTCTTGCCGAGGTTGTAGTTCGTGGCCGAACCACCCGGCAGCGAGGTGTACTGCACCCGGATGCCGTCGATCGACGGGTTGCTCGCGTAGTCCCACGGGAACGTCGCGATGCCGAGGTAGGAGAAGTTGACCAGCCAGATGTTCAGGGCGTTCGCTCCGCCCTTGCGGGTCTGCGAGCGGTAGGTGGTGCTCTGGCCGTCGCGGTGCCAGGTGCTGTTGTTGTAGCGGTAGGTGCCGGCCAGGTAGAAGCTGAAGCCGGTGTTCGCGGCCTGGGACGACTCGCCACCGGCGAAGTTCTGGTTCAGCTCGGCGATCTGCTGCGAGATCTGGGTGTTGGTCACGTCACCGGCGCCGGAGCTGCTGCGCATCACGTGCACGTAGACGGGCACGCTCGCGGCGGCCAGCGTGCCGGCCTTCGGCGTCAGCCCGCGGGCTGCCTTCGCCTTCAGGATCTGCGCGGTCTTCGCGTCGATCGCCTTCTGCTCGGCCACCGACAGCTCGCGGTGGTCAGCCTCCTGGCCGCCGCGCGCCGAGGTCGGGTCGGCCGGCATGTAGCAGGGGTTGCCGACCTGGTCGACCGGCAGCTTCGCCGACGCCTGTCCACCGAGTGGGCTGAACGTGAGCGCCGTACCGGCCAGCAGCACGGCCAGGGCGCGGGGACGGGTGATGAAAGATCGCATAGAGCGTCCTCCGGAAAAGGGCCGCTTGGGCGGTGCGGCCGAATCCCCCGATTTTCCGCAGAATTCCGCAGCGTGCAAACTTGTTCACTGACAGTTGAGTGCCAAGGCACTCCGTGGTCAGGACAGCTCCTCCTCGGCCTGCTGGATCGCGGCGAACTCCTCCTCGGGCGCGGAGGCGACCAGGCGGTGGCGGCTGTAGAACCAGAAGTAGGCGAGCGCCACCACGAAGATCGCCGCCGTGATCGCGGCCGCGAATTTGTCGACGAAGAAGGTGGCCACGACGGCCGTCACGGCCAGCACCAGCGCCACGCCGGTGGTCGCGACCCCGCCGGGCGTCCGGTACGGACGGTCCAGCCCGGGCTCGCGCACCCGGAGCACGATGTGCGACAGCATCATCAGCACGTACGACACGGTCGCGCCGAAGACGGCGATGTTGATCAGCAGCGCGCCGTCCTGGGTGATCGCCGCGAGCAGGAAGCCGATGATGCCGGGCACGGTCAGCGCCAGGTACGGCGTCTTGCGCTTGCCGGTCACCGAGAGGAAGCGGGGCAGGTAGCCCGCCCGGGACAGCGCGAACAGTTGCCGCGAGTAGGCGTACACGATCGAGAAGAAGCTCGCGATCAGCCCGGCCAGGCCGACGTAGTTGACGAAGTCGGCGACCCAGGTGTCACCGCCGAACGCGGTCCGCAGCGCCAGCGGGAGCGGGTTGTCGGACTCGGCTACCACCGAGGACCCGGCGCCGCCGGCGGTGAAGACCAGCATCAGGGCCGCGAAGACCAGCAGCACGACCATCCCGGTGATGATGCCGCGGGGCATGTCCTTGCGCGGGTCCCGGGCCTCCTCGGCGGCCAGCGGCACGCCCTCGATCGCCAGGAAGAACCAGATCCCGTACACCAGGGCCGCCAGGACGCCGGCGTACCCGAACGGGATGAAGTCGCTCGCGCCGGCCGCGGTGTTCGGCACGATGTCGAACAGCTTGTCCGCGTCGAACTTCGGCACCATCGCGATCACGAACACCACCAGCGCGACCACCGCGAGCGCGGTGATCGCCAGGGTCAGCCGGAGCGCCTCGCCGACGCCGTACAGGTGGATGCCGACGAAGATCACGTAGCAGGCCAGGTAGACCGGCCAGCTCGACGTCAGCCCGAACAGCCCGAGCGCCTCGATGTAACCGCCGATGAAGGTGGCGATCGCGGCCGGGGCGATGGCGTACTCGATCAGGATCGCGGTGCCGGTGGCGAAGCCACCGAGCGGGCCGAGCGCGCGGCGGGCGAACCCGTAGCCCGCGCCGGCCACCGGGATCGCGGAGGCCAGCTCGGCCAGGCCGAAGACCATGCAGGTGTACATCGTCGCCATCAGGATGGTGGCGATCAGCAGACCGCCCCAGCCGCCCTCGGCCAGGCCGAAGTTCCAGCCGGCGAAGTCGCCGGAGATGACGTAGGCGACGCCCAGCCCGGCCAGCAGGACCCAGCCGGCGGCACCGCGTTTGAGCTGCCGGTGCTCCAGATACTCCTTGCCGACCTGCTCGTAGCCGACATGCGCGTTCTTCCGGCTCATCGCTGCCCCCTCCAATGGTCTGCTGACATACCACTAAGGCTGGCCATGAGGTTCCTCGCGCCGGGACCCGCTGTCAAGGGAAACCCCCGATTGACATCCGGCCCGAGGCTTGAGTCAATGGACTGGTTGTAGACCAATAGACCCGTGGGAGTGGCCGTGGCTTCTGGTGGTGGGAAGTTGAGCGTGCAGGAGCTCCGGGACCTGGTGGCTCGAGGGCAGGTCGACACCGTGCTGGTGGCGATCACCGACATGCAGGGCCGGTTGCAGGGCAAGCGCTGCGGCGGTCGGTACTTCGTCGAGGAGGTGCTGAAGCACGGCACCGAGGGCTGCAACTACCTGCTCGCCGTGGACGTCGACATGAACACCGTGGACGGCTACGCGATGTCGTCCTGGGAGCGCGGGTACGGCGACCTGGTGATGGCGCCCGACCTGGACACGCTCCGGCTCGTCCCGTGGCAGCCCGGCACGGCGCTGGTGCTGTGCGACGTGGAGTGGCTGGACGGCACGCCCGTAGTGGCGTCGCCCCGGCAGGTCCTCAAGGCGCAGCTGGAGCGGCTGGCCGAGCGCGGCATGAAGGCGTACGTCGGCACCGAGCTCGAGTTCATCGTCTTCGACGACACCTACGAGGCCGCGTGGGACAAGCGGTACCGCGACCTCACGCCGGGCAACCAGTACAACGTCGACTACTCGCTGCTCGGCACCGCCCGGGTCGAGCCGCTGCTGCGCGCCATCCGCAACGGGATGACCGGCGCCGGCATGTACGTCGAGTCGGCCAAGGGCGAGTGCAACCTCGGCCAGCACGAGATCGCGTTCCGGTACGACGAGGCCGTCGCCACCTGCGACAACCACTCGATCTACAAGAACGGCGCCAAGGAGATCGCCGCCACCCACGGCAAGAGCCTGACCTTCATGGCCAAGTACGACGAGCGCGAGGGCAACTCGTGCCACATCCACCTGAGCTTCCGGTCCACCGAGGGTGCGGCGGTCCTGGCCGGTGACCGCGACCACGGGTTCTCCGAGCTGATGGAGCAGTTCATCGCCGGCCAGCTCGCCTGCCTGTCCGAGTTCACCTACCTGCTGGCGCCGAACATCAACTCCTACAAGCGGTTCACCAAGGGCAGCTTCGCGCCGACCGCGGTCGCCTGGGGCCTGGACAACCGCACCTGCTCACTTCGCGTGGTCGGCCACGGCGAGTCCCTGCGGGTGGAGAACCGCCTGCCCGGCGGCGACGTGAACCCGTACCTCGGCGTCGCCGCGATCATCGCCTCCGGCCTCTACGGCATCGAGAACGAGCTGGAGCTCGAGCCGTTGCTGGAGGGCAACGCCTACGAGTCGGACAAGCAGCACGTGCCGTCGACGCTGCGCGAGGCGGCCGCGCTGTTCACCGGCTCGAAGATCGCCCGTGGAGCGTTCGGCGACGAGATGGTCGACCACTACGCCAACGCGGCCCGGGTCGAGCTCGACGCGTACGACGCCGCCGTCACCGACTGGGAGCGAATCCGTGGCTTCGAACGTCTCTAGGCCTCGCATCGGCATCACGACGTACCTGGAGCCGGCCACGTGGGGGATCTGGCAGCGTGAAGCCGCGCTGCTGCCTCGCGTTTATCTCGACGCAGTGGTTGCGGCCGGCGGCGTACCGATTCTCTTGCCGCCGGTCGGCACTGACCCGACCGTCCTCGAACTGCTCGACGGGCTGGTCGTCTCAGGTGGATGCGACGTCGATCCCTTGACGTACGGCGCTGACGCACATCCGGAGACGGTCGACACCAGGCCCGGCCGCGACGAGCACGAGCGGGTCCTGATCAGCGCGGCTCTCGAGCAGGACCTGCCGTTGCTCGCGGTCTGTCGCGGGCTGCAGATGCTCAACGTCACGCTCGGCGGCACGCTGCACCAGCACCTTCCGGAGGTCGTGGCCCACGACGAGCACCGGCCGTTGCCGGCGATCTTCGGCACCACCGAGGTCAAAGTGGAGCCGGACACACTGGCCGCCCGGATCTTCGGCGATCGCACGAGCGGTCGCTGCTACCACCACCAGGCCCTCGACGTCGTCGCCCCGAGGCTGCGGGTGACCGCCCGCGCGGGTGACGGGACCGTCGAGGCCGCCGAGGTGGACGGGCACGACTTCGCGATCGGCGTGCAGTGGCATCCGGAGGAGAACGTGGACGACCTGCGCCTGTTCACCGCCCTGATCGACGCATCCAGGAGAACTTCATGAGGTACGACGTGATCAACCCGGCCACCGAGAAGGTCGTCCGGACGATCTCGCTGGCGACCGAGGCGGACGCGGACGTGGCGATTGCCCGGGCCGCGGATGCCTTCGAGACCTGGCGGAACGTCGCGCCCGCGGATCGCGGCCGGCTGCTGCGCCGGTTCGCCGACGCGGTCGACGCCGACCTGGAGAATCTCGCCGCGCTGGAGGTCGAGAACGCCGGCCACACGATCGGCAACGCGCGCTGGGAGGCGGGCAACGTCCGGGACGTGCTGACCTACTACTCGGCCGCGCCGGAACGCCTGTTCGGCAAGCAGATTCCGGTTGCCGGCGGCATCGACGTGACGTTTCACGAGCCGCTCGGCGTGGTCGGCGTGATCGTGCCGTGGAACTTCCCGATGCCGATCGCGGGCTGGGGTTTCGCGCCCGCGCTGGCGGCGGGCAACACCGTCGTACTGAAGCCGGCCGAGCTGACGCCGCTGACCGCGATCCGGCTCGGTGAGCTGGCGCTGGAGGCTGGGCTGCCGCCGGGGGTGTTCGAGGTGGTGCCGGGCAAGGGGTCGGTGGTCGGGCAGCGGTTCGTCACGCATCCCGCCATACGCAAGGTGGTCTTCACCGGGTCGACCGCGGTCGGCAAGCAGATCATGGCCGGGTGCGCCGAGCAGCTGAAGCGGGTGACGCTCGAGCTCGGCGGGAAGTCCGCCAATCTCGTGTTCGCCGACGCGGATCTGGAGAAGGCCGCGGCTCAGGCGCCGTACGGCGTGTTCGACAACGCCGGCCAGGACTGCTGCGCCCGGTCGCGGATCCTGGTCGAGCGGACGGCGTACGACCGGTTCCTGGAGCTGCTCGAGCCGGCGGTGAGGGGGTTCCGGGTCGGTGATCCGGGCGATCCGGAGACCGAGATGGGGCCGCTGATCTCGGCCGGGCAGCGGGCCAAGGTCGAGTCCTACGTGGAGAACGTGGCCTTCCAGGGGACGGCGCCGAGCGGTCCCGGATTCTGGTTCCCGCCGACCGTGGTGACCGCGCCGAGCGACCGGGTGCTGCGGGAGGAGATCTTCGGGCCGGTCGTCGCGGTCGTGCCGTTCGAGGACGAGGCGGACGCGCTGCGGATCGCGAACGACAGCGAGTACGGGCTGTCCGGGTCGATCTGGACCCGGGACGTCGGCCGCGCGCTGCGGGTCGGCCGCGGGGTCGAGGCGGGCAACCTGTCGGTCAACTCGAACTCGTCCGTGCGGTACTCGACGCCGTTCGGCGGCTACAAGCAGTCCGGCCTCGGCCGCGAGCTCGGCCCGGACGCGCTGGACGCGTTCACCGAGACCAAGAACATCTTCATCAGCACGGAGGACTGAATGGACGTGAAGGCAAGCCGGCTGGAGGGCCGGGTCGCGGTGGTGACCGGGGGCGCGAGCGGGATCGGCCTGGCCGCGGTACGGCGGCTGGCCGCGGAGGGCGCGCACGTCGTCGTCGGTGACCTCGACCCTGCCGCCGGAAAGGCTGCCGCGGACGAGGCCGGCGGGCTGTTCGTCGCCACCGACGTCACCGATGCCGCCGCGGTGGAGAACCTGTTCAAGCAGGCCTTCGACACCTACGGCAGCGTCGACATCGCGTTCAACAACGCGGGCATCTCGCCGCCTGACGACGCCTCGATCCTGGACACCGGGCTGGAGGCGTGGCGCAAGGTGCAGGAGGTCAACCTGACGTCTGTGTACCTGTGCTGCAAGGCCGCGATCCCGTACATGCAACGGCAGGGCAAGGGGTCGATCATCAACACCGCGTCGTTCGTCGCGGTGATGGGCGCGGCCACGTCGCAGATCTCGTACTCCGCGTCCAAGGGCGGCGTGCTGGCGATGAGCCGCGAGCTCGGCGTCGAGTTCGCCCGGCAGGGGATCCGGGTCAACGCCCTCTGCCCGGGCCCGGTGAACACGCCGCTGCTCACCGAGCTGTTCGCGAAGGACCCGGAGCGGGCCCAGCGCCGGCTGGTGCACGTGCCGATGGGGCGGTTCGGCGAGCCGGAGGAGATCGCCGCCGCGGTCGCCTTCCTGGCCAGCGACGACTCCTCCTTCATCACCGCCAACACCTTCCTGGTGGACGGCGGCATCTCGGGCGCGTACGTGACACCGCTCTAGTCTGTGACCATGGTTGCCCAAGCAGACGACGCGTTGTTCCGGCCGGTCCGGACCGGGAACCCGTTCGAGGAGACGGTCGAGCGGTTGCTGCAGGCAATCAAACTGGGGGTCGTGGTGCCGGGTGACCGGCTGCCGTCCGAACGCGACCTGGCGGCCCGGCTGAACGTCAGCCGGGTCACCTTGCGCGAGGCGATCCACGCGCTCACCGAGGCGGGGTACGTCGAGTCCCGGCGCGGGCGGTACGGCGGCACGTTCGTCAACGAGCAGCTGCCGAAGCCCCGCCGTACGCCGGCCAAGCGACTGGCCCGCGAGTTGGGCGACGGCCTGGACGATGCCCTGGTACTGCGTGCCGCCTTGGAGACCGGGGCTGCGGAGGCGGCCGCGGCGCGGTCGTTGAGCGCAGGCGAGGAAGAACACCTTCGCCGGTGTCTCGCGGAGACCTCGGCCGCGTCGCTGGCCGACTACCGCCGGCTGGACTCGCGCCTGCACCTGGCGATCGCGGAGGTCACCGGCTCGCCGTCGCTCACCTCGGCGACGGCCGACGTCCGGATGCGGCTGAACGAGCTGCTGGACGCGATCCCTTTGCTGGAACGCAACATCGAGCACTCCAACGAGCAGCACGAGGCGATCGTCGACGCGATCCTGGCCGGTGACGTCGAGGCCGCGCGCAGCGCGATGCAGGAACACCTCTCCGGCACCGCCGCCCTGCTGAGAGCCTTCCTCAGCTTCCCCTGACGTCGCATCGATCTAACTTTCAATCACAACTGCCATCTCGTGCCCCGGCACAACAGTGCCGTCCGGAGCGCTCATACCAGGGCTGCGACGGGTGACAGGATGGTGACGGGATGGTTTCCTCATGTGACACTCGCCGTGTCGGATGGTCGTTGACTGTGATAATCGGCGAAGGTAATCCTTCGAGGAGTTTGTGATCGATGACTGACGACGAGCTGGTCGGGCGCGCCGGGCTGGTCGAGCGTGCGCGGAAGCAGCTCGAGACCAGCGGCAGCGTGCTGCTCTACGGCCCGACCGGGATCGGCAAGTCAGCCCTCGGCCGCGCGCTGGTCGCGGATCGCACCAAGGTCGGCTGCCGGGTCCTCAGCGCCGCCCCGTCACAGTCCGAAGCCAGCCTCCCGTACGTCACCCTTCTCGACCTGCTGTCCAACCAGCTCGAGCTGGCCTGGCAGGTCCTGCCCGACCACCTCCGCCAGCCGCTCGAGGTGGCGCTGCTGAAGGCCAGTGCGCCTGACACGGTCCGCGACGAGCTGGCTGTGCGCCTCGCCGTACTGCATGTTCTCCGTCGGCTCGCGGCCAACGGGCCCGTGCTGCTCGTGGTGGACGATATCCAGTGGGTGGACCCGTCCAGCCTCGAGGTGCTGACCTTCTGCGCCCGCAGGCTGACCGACGGGGTGCACATGCTCGCCACCGAGCAGGTGGCAGACGGTGATCTCCCGGTGATGTCGGAGGCGTGCCCCGAGCCCGTGCTGCAGCTGGAGGTGCCGCCGCTCACTGAGCCCGACGTACTCGGTCTGCTGCGACAGCGCCTGTCCAGCCCGCTTCCGGTGCGTACCGCCCGCCGCATCTTCACGGCGAGCGCAGGGAATCCCTTCATGGCGCTGGAGCTCGGCCGCGCGGTGCTGCGCCATCCACAGGGGGTGTCGCCCAACGATCCGCTTCCGGTGTCGAGCCGGCTCAAGACGCTGCTCGGCGACCGGCTGGCCGACCTGTCGCCTGGCGCGCACGAGCTCCTGCTGCACGCAGCCTCGTCGCCGCGCCCGACCACGACCCAGATCGCGCAGTCCCTCGGGCGGCCGATCGACGGCGAGCTCGCCCAGGTGGAGACGCTCGGGCTGGTCGACGTGTCCTCCGAGCGGCTGCGGTTCACGCATCCACTGCTGCGGGAGTTCGTGTACGCCGAGGCGACGTCAGCTGCCCGCCGGCAGGCGCACGCGCAGCTCGCGGCCGTGGTCGACGAACCGGTCGAGAACGCGACCCATCGTGCGCTCGCCACCCAGGAGGCGAACCCGGAGCTGGCCGTCACCATTGAGGAGGCCGCCGCGGTCGCCGCCGGCCGCGGAGCGCCTGGTGCGGCTGCGACGCTGTGGCGGCTGGCCGCCGAGCGTACGCCGATCAGCCTGCCGGACGACCGTGCTCGACGCCTGACCCGGGCCGCTGACGACGCCGCAGCCGCCGGTCATCTGGCGGAGTCGGCCGAGATGGCGCGGCACGCCATCCAGGCGGCAACGAATCCAGAGACCAAGGTGCCGGCGCTGTTGCTGCTGGTGGACGCCGCGTGGCCCGATCGGGACCGGCGGGTGGAGCTGCTGGCCGAGGCGTTCGAGGCCGCGGTCGGCAACAAGCGGCTCGAGGCGCGGGTGCGGATCATGCGCAGCCACAGCGAGTACTTCGACCGCCGGCTGGACGAGGCCCAGGAGGATGCGCGGGTCGCGGAGGGGCTCGCGCGGGAGTGCGGTGACACCGAGGCGATCGTCGACGCGTTGAGCGCGGCCTCGTCGGTGCAGATCGCCCGCGACGCCGAGCAGACCGCGGACGCGCTGCTGCAGCAGGCGGCGGAGCTGTCGCGCGACCTGCCGCTCACGAAGACGGTGGTCAACGCGCGGCAGATGGCGGCGATGCAGGAGCTGTTCCGCGGCCGGACCGCGGAGGCGATCTCGTCGATCAGCGCGCTGGTGGACGAGGTCCGTGACGGCGGGGCAATGCGGTGGCTGGCGTCCGTGCTGATCTCGGCGACCGCGATCTACGAACGCAGCGGGCGGGGCGCGGACGCGCTCGCCGCGGGCCACGAGTGCTACCAGTTGATGCAGGACATCGGCGAAGAGGCCGAGGTCGGCATGATCATCGCGAGCCGCGCGGAGTGGGCCGGCGGCACGGCGGCGATGGGACGGCAGTTGGCCGAGGCCGCGCTGGAAGGTGTCCGGCTGGTCGGGAACGACGAGTGGACCGGGCCCGCCCTGGCTTCGCTCGGGCTGATCGGCGTACTGACCGGGGATCCGCAGCGTGCGGTGGAGGCGTTCGACGCGATCGCGGACTCGGGGGAGGCGGCGATGCCGTTCGACCCAGCCGTCATCCCGTGGCACGCGGATTACGCGGAGGCGTTGGTCGCGGCCGGGCGGCTGGAGGACGCGGCGACGCTGATCGCGGACATCCGCAGTCGTGCCGAGACGCTGGACCGCGCGGTCGTGCGGGTCGGGCTGGCCCGGTCCGAGGCGTTGCTGATCGCCAAGCAAGGCGACCCGGCCGCGGCGTTGGACTTGCTGGAGGCAACGATCAGTACGGCGGGCGACCGCGTCTACCCGCTCGACCTGGCCCGCTGCGAGCTCACCCGCGGCCGCGTCGCCCGGCAGGCCCGCCGGCGCTCGGTCGCCCGGACCGCGTTCCTGGACGCGATCGAGCAGTTCGAGGCGTACGGCGCCCCGGCGTGGCGTGAGGTGGCGGAGACCGAGCTGGCGCGTCTCGACGTACCGAGTCGCAGCCGTCAGCCGTCGGAGCTCACCGACAACGAGCAGCAGATCGTCTCCATGGTCCGCGACGGCTCCACCAACCGCGAGATCGCGGCCGCGCTCTACCTCAGCGTCAAGGCGGTCGAGTCCCAGCTGACGCGGCTCTACCGGCGCTTCGGCGTGGCCAACCGGACGCAGCTCCTGCGCATGGTCGATCGGCCCAATCCGTAGTTGAACGTCGTACCGGTCTGCAGGGAAACCCTTGAGTAACCCGTCGGTAGCTTTCCGCATCTTGCCGTGCGCTCTCCGATGGACGAATGTCGTTCGCAGTGAGCTCGCCCCTCGCGCCGGGGCGGCCGAGTGAGGCGCGGCCGCCCCGTCTTGGGACAATGTGTTGGTGAAACTCGAACGCAAGCACGCTCTCGTCCTGATCGGCATCGCGGTCTGGAACGTGGTGACCTACCTGCGCTTCATCAAGGCGCTGGCCGACACCGAGGGGCGACCGACCGGGTACTACGTCGCGCACACGATCCTGATCGTCGTCAACCTGCTGATCGCCGGGGTGCTCGGCAGTTGGGGCGTGAAGGCGTACAAGGCGTCGAAGGTCAACGCTTCACAAAACTCGCCGGCGTGACGCCGAGCATCTTCCGGAAGTGCCGGTTGAGGTGTGACTGGTCGTAGAAGCCGGCCAGCGTCGCCACCTCGGCCGGTGGGCAGCCGTCGAGCAGGTACCGCCGCGCCAGGTCCACCCGTCGGCCGGTCAGGTAGCGGTGGGGCGGCATTCCGTACTCGCGGCTGAACGCCCGGACAAGGTGGGTCGGATGGGCGTGCACGAGCTTCGCGGCGTCGTCCAGCGTGATTCCTGCCGGGACGTGGCCGTCCAGTACGTCGCGTAGTCGGCGCGCGAGCCCGGGGTCGCGTCGATCCGGCGGGTCGGTGACGTTGCTGCGCAGGTGCTGGCGCAGGCGCTCCTCGATCAGGATCAGCCGGCTTTGCGCTTCCAGGTCCTCCTTGCCGTCTCGGAGTACGCCGTGGAGTTGGTGGATGCGGTGTCGCAGGACGGGGTCGACGTACTCGGGCTGGTCCACGGCGGCGCCGATCACGTTGTCGCCGAGGCGATCGGGCTCGAGGTACAGGACGCGTTTGCGGAAGCCCTCGGGATGGACCGAGCGGCCGTCGTGCGGGACGTTCGGCGGTAGCAGGGAGACCTGTGCCTGGGCCAAGCCGTGCTCGCGGTGGTCCAGGTCGTACCGTACGGCGCCTTCGTCGACGATCAGGACGGTCCAGGCGTCGTGCGTGTGACTCGGGTACGCATGCGACCGGAAGTGGGCGTGCAGCACCTCGACGACCCCGCTCAGCGCGGGCCGCCAAGCCCTGACCTCGGCGCCGGCGTTCACCCTTCAGAACATACGCTGCCTGCCGTGAAGGTCTATCTGAGCGTGGACATGGAAGGCATCACCGGGCTGGTCGACGCGGAGGACGTCCAGCCGCCGGGACGCGACTACGAACGCGGCCGGGTGCTGATGACCGAGGACACGAACGCGGCCATCCGGGGCGCCTACGAGGCAGGCGCGACCGCCGTACTGGTGAACGACGCGCACGGCCCGATGCGCAACCTGCTGCCCGACCTCCTCGACCGCCGCGCCACGCTGATCAAGGGCCGGCCGAAGCCGATGGGCATGATGGAGGGACTGACGAGCGAGTACGACGCCGCCCTCTGCATCGGGTACCACGCGCGCGCCGGGGTGCTCGGCGTGCTCAGCCACAGCTTCATGGGCCACGAGATCGAGGACATCTGGCTCGACGACCAGGTCACGGGCGAGATCGGCCTCTTCCACGCCGCCGCCGCCGCGTACGGCGTACCCGTCGCAATGCTCACCGGCGACGACACAGCCTGCGCCGAAATGACCGCCTGGGACCCGAATGTCGCCGTGGTCCCGGTCAAGTACGCCAAGGACCGCTTCGCCGCCGAACTCGTCCCCGTCCCCGACGCCCAAGCCGCCATCGAACAAACCGCCGCCACCGCCCTCGCGGCCCTCCCATCCCTCCCCGCCAACCTAACCTCCACCCGCGAGCTGACCGTCCGCTGGCAATCCGCCTCAGTCGTCTCCCACCTCACCGCCATCCCCGGCGTAACCCGCCGCGACGACCGCACCATCACCGTCCAAGCCGACATGCCCCACCTCTACCGCCTCTTCAACCTCTTCCTCCGCGTAGCCACCGCAGTAACCACCAACCCGCCGTACTGCTAACCCCCCGCCGACTTACTGCCACGGACACCGCCCAAAGGACACCACCTTCGGCGGCGGCTGTTTGTTCGCCGCCTGCGGCGTCGCCGCACACCGTACTCACACGTCACGCGCTCGGCGAGCGGCCTGTGCTCGGGGTCGAGGTGGCTAAAGGACATCGTCTCCGGCGGCGGCTGCTGTTGGCCACCTCCGGCGCGCCGCCGAGTGTGATCACGCGGGCAGGTGTTCGGCGAGTGGACTGGGCTCCGGTGTCGGGGGAACGGCCGCGGCCGGCCCTCTTGCAACTCCAGGGGATAACCATGCGGATGGTGGGTTATCTGCTCGTATGCGAGTAGATAACCCAGCATTTGGAGGGATATCCGGCTCTGGTGACGGATGTGTGGGTGGGTCTGGACGCCCGGAGGTGAGCCGCAAGCACCTGTTGGTGTCAGGCCGCCTGCGGCGGCACCGCGGGGTGTGGTCGCGCGGGCTGGTGGTCGGCGGGTGGACTGTGCTCGGGCGTACGGGTGGCTAAGGGACACCGCCTTCGGCGGCGGCTGTTTGTTGGCGGCCTGCGGCGGCGCCGCGGAGTGTGGTCGCGCGGGCAGGTGGTCGGCGAGTGGACTCGGCTCCGGTGTTGGGTGGACTGCTGCAGCGGACCACGCAACTTCAGGGGATAACCACGCGGGTGGTGGGCTATCTGCTCGTATGCGAGTGGATAACCCAGCGTTTGGAGGGATATCCGGCTCTGGTGACGGATGTGGGTGGTTTCGACGGCCCGGAGGTGAGCCGGAAGCACCTGTTGGGGTGGGGCTGGGAAGGGTCACCGCCTTCTGCGGCGGCAGGTTCCTGGCCGCCTCTGGCGGCCGCTGGTTCCGGGCCGCCTCCGGCGGCGCCGGGGTGTGGTCGCGCGAGCTGGTCTTCGGCGGGTGGACTGGGCTCCGGTGGTGGGTGAACGGCTGCGGCTGGCCCCCGGCAACTTCAGGGGATAACCGGCTCTTGTGACGGATGTGTGGGTGGTTGAGCGCGGCTTGAGCGGCGCACGCCGTTCTCTGTCTAGGTTTCTGAGCTGTCGAGG
>NZ_JBFAHB010000104.1:0-27084 GCF_040653975.1 Kribbella sp. NPDC050820 | reverse complement strand
GGGTTGCCCACTGAGAATCTCAGTGGGCAACCCCTCACTTCGGTGGATATCCGCTCAGCTCGGGGGTTGTGGCGGCCGGGGGAGCAGGGGGTGGTGCGGGCGGGGGGAGTGGGGGCTGTGGACGGCCGATTCACGGTTCGGGGCTGGAGGTTTCTAGACTGCTTGTCGCAGAAGTTCCGATGGAGAGCGAGCCATGTCCGGTCCCAACACTGATTACGACCCGGTCGAAGTGACGCCGTTGCATGCCGATGAGGTGGAGCGGACCAGGGACGAGGCGCTGAAGGCGTTTGCCGAGGCGGCCGATCTGGCCGCCCTGCAGGAGGCCAAGTCCGCGCATCTCGGCGAGAAGTCGCCGATCGCGCTGGCCAACCGCGAGATCGGCGCGCTGCCGCCGCAGGGCCGCAAGGAGGCCGGCCAGCGGATCGGCGCGGCCCGGAAGGCGATCAACGAGGCCTTCGCGGCCCGGCTCGCCGTCCTCGAGGCCGAGCACGAGGAGCGGATGCTCGCCACCGAGCAGGTCGACGTGACGCTGCCGTGGCACACCCCCGAGCTTGGCGCCCGGCACCCGCTGTCGCTGATCTCCGAGCAGATCGCGGACGTGTTCACCGCGCTCGGCTGGGACGTCGCCGAGGGCCCCGAGATCGAGGCCGAGTGGCTGAACTTCGACGCCCTGAACTTCCAGCCGGACCACCCGGCCCGGCAGATGCAGGACACCTTCTTCGTCGAGCCGGCCGGGTCCGGCGCTGTGCTGCGGACCCACACCTCCCCGGTGCAGGCGCGCTCGATGCTGACCCGCAAGCCGCCGATCTACGTGATCTGCCCGGGCCGGGTGTTCCGCACCGACGAGCTCGACGCGACCCACACGCCGGTCTTCTACCAGGTCGAGGGCCTGGTCGTGGACGAGGGCATCACGCTCGCGCACCTCAAGGGCACCCTCGACCACTTCGTCGTCTCGATGTTCGGCGAGGGTCTGGAGGCCCGGCTGCGGCCGAACTTCTTCCCGTTCACCGAGCCGTCGGCCGAGGTGGACCTGAAGTGCTTCGTCTGCCGCGGCGCGTCCGTCGGCAACCCGGACCGCCCGTGCCGCACCTGCGGCAGCGAGGGCTGGATCGAGTGGGGCGGCTGCGGCGTGGTGAACCCGCGGGTCCTGCAGGCCTGCGGCATCGACACCGACCGGTACTCGGGCTTCGCCTTCGGCATGGGCCTGGAGCGGACGCTGATGTTCCGCAACGGCGTCGAGGACATGCGCGACATGGTCGAGGGTGACGTGCGGTTCAGCCGCCAGTTCGGGATGGAGATCTGATGCGGGTCCCACTGTCATGGCTTCGTGAGTACGTCGACCTGCCGGCCGGCGTCACCGGTCGCGGTGTCGCGGAGAAGCTGATCCGGGCCGGCCTCGAGGTGGAGACCGTCGAGGAGTCGGACCTGACCGGCCCGCTGGTGGTCGGCAAGGTGCTGACGTACGAGGACGAGCCGCAGAAGAACGGCAAGACCATCCGCTGGTGCTCGCTCGACATCGGCAAGGACGAACCGCAATGGGTCGTCTGCGGTGCGAACAACTTCGCCGTCGGCGACCTGGTCGTCGTCGTGCTCCCGGGCGCCGTGCTGCCCGGCGGGTTCGCGATCTCCGCGCGGAAGACCTACGGCCACGTCTCCAACGGCATGATCTGCTCCAGCTCGGAGCTCGGCCTGGGCGACGACGGTACGCACGGCATCGTCGTACTCGAGCCGGGTGAGGCCCAGCCGGGTGACGACGCGATCGAGCTGCTGGCGCTGCAGGACGACGTACTGGACATCGCGGTCACGCCGGACCGGGGCTACTGCCTGTCCATCCGTGGTGTCGCGCGCGAGGCGGCGACGGCGTACGGCGTTTCGCTCAAGGACCCGGCCGAGCTCACGCTGACCGGGTCGGAGCGGGGCGGCTACCCGGTCCGCGTGGACGACGCCGAAGCCTGCAGTGTTTTCGTCACCCGCACGGTGACGGGGATCGACCCGAAGGCGCTGTCGCCGCGCTGGCTGCAGAAGCGGCTGCTCGCGACCGGGATGCGGCCGATCTCGATCGGCGTCGACATCACCAACTACGTGATGCTCGAGCTCGGCCAGCCGATCCACGGCTACGACAAGGCTCGGCTGTCCGGTGAGATCGTCGTACGGCGCGCCAACGCCGGCGAGAAGCTGATGACGCTGGACGACCAGAGCCGCGAGCTGGACGCCGAGGACCTGCTGATCACCGACGACTCCGGTCCGATCGGCATCGCCGGGGTGATGGGCGGCGCGACCACCGAGATCTCCGACTCGACCACCGACGTGGTGATCGAGGCCGCACACTTCCACCCGATCGTGATCGCCCGGGCGTCGCGGCGGCACAAGCTGTCGTCCGAGGCGTCGCGGCGGTTCGAGCGCGAGGTCGACCCGCTGCTTCCGCGGTACGCGGCTCAGCGCGTGGCCGAGCTGCTGGCCGAGCTGGCCGGCGGCACGATCGAGGCCGACGAGACCGTCGTCGACACCCACGCGCTGCCGGAGCCGGTTACCTTCCGGGCCGACCATGCGGCCCGGGTCGCGGGTGCCGCGATCACCATCGCGGAGACCGTTCGCCACCTGGAGTCCGTCGGTTGCAAGGTCGTGCCGGCTGCGCCGGGCGCGAAGCCGGCCCCGCTGGCCGCGGGCGTGCACGCGCCGGCCCTCGTCGTCGAGTCCCATCCAGACGCGACCGGCACCGACGCGGTCCTCGGCGGCGAGCACGCGGCGCACGGTGTCGCGGCCTTGGCCGGGGACGACCTGCTGACCGTGACGCCGCCGTCGTGGCGGCCGGATCTGCGGGACCCCAACGACTTCGCCGAAGAGGTCATCCGCCTGTTCGGGTACGACAACGTCCCGTCGATCCTGCCGCCCGCGCCGGGCGGCCAGGGCCTGACGGTCTCGCAGCGACGCCGCCGCCGGGTCGCGACTGCGCTGGTCGGCGCCGGGCTGACCGAGGTCGTGTCCTACCCGTTCACCGGGGAGGCCGACTTCGACGCGATGGGGCTGCCTGCCGACGACGCACGCCGTACGACGGTCAAGCTCGTGAACCCGTTGTCCGACGAAGAGCCGTCGATGCAGACCACGCTGCTGGCGACGCTGCTGCGGACCGCCGAGCGCAACGTCGGCCGCGGGAACACCGACCTGGCGATCTTCCAGACCGGTCTGGTCTTCCTGCCGAAGGCCGAGTCGAAGCCCGCGCCGCTGCCGTCCGTCGCGCAGCGCCCGAGCGACACCGAGATCCAGTCCCTGGACGACGCCCTGCCGGACCAGCCGCTGCACGTCGGTGTGGTGCTGACCGGAGCGCGGACGGCGACCGGTTGGTGGGGCAAGGGTCAGCCGGTCGCATGGTCGGACGCCGTGCAGATCGGGCGGAGTGTGGCGAACGCGGTCGGCGTCGAGCCGGTCCTGCGCAACACCGAGCTGGCGCCGTGGCACCCGGGTCGGTGCGCGGAGTTCACGGTCGACGGCAAGGTGGTCGGCCACGCCGGTGAGCTGCACCCGAAGGTGTGCCAGGCGTTCGGGCTGCCGGCGCGGTCCGGTGCGGTGGAGCTCGACCTGGATGCGCTGATCGCGGCGGCTCCGTCGTCGATCACGGCCGCGCCGTTCTCGTCGTACCCGGTGGCCAAGGAGGACGTCGCGCTGATCGTCCCGGCCGAGGTGGCTGCGGCCGAGGTCGAGGCGGCGCTGGTCGAGGGTGCGGGGGAGCTGCTGGAGTCGATCCGGCTCTTCGACCTGTACACCGGGGAGCAGATCGGCGAGGGCAAGAAGTCGCTCGCGTTCGCGCTGCGCTTCCGGGCGCCGGACCGCACCTTGAAGGAGAACGAGGTGGCGGACGTCCGGCAGGCCGCGGTCCAGGTCGCCGTCGATCGCTTCGGCGCCGTCCAGCGGGTCGGCTGAGACCATGACCGGCGGGCACCCGCGGGTGGCGGTTGCGGCGCCGAACACGGCGGCCGCGGAGGCCGGCGTCCGGGTTGCCGCCGAGGGTGGGAACGCGGTGGACGCGGCGATCGCGGCCACCCTGGTGACGATGGTGAACGAGATCGGCGTCGTCTCGCCGGCCTCGGGCGGCTTCGTCACCCTGCAGGTCGCGGGCGGCGAGGCGGTCACCATCGACGGCTGGGTGGAGATGCCCGGCCGCGGCCTGTCGACCGAGAGCTTCGGCCGCGGCGTCTGGGACGTCACGACCGACTACGGCGGCGGTACGACGACCACCGTCGGCCACGGCTCCGTCGCGACACCCGGTGGGATGAAGGCGCTCGACCTCGCGCACCGGCGGTCCGGCAAGGCGCCGTGGCACGAGGTCGTCCAGCCCGCGATCGACGTGGCCCGGAACGGCTTCGCGCTCAGCCGGACCTCGGGCTACTACCTCGGGTACACCCACGAGATCATCTTCGGCTGGCACCAGCCGAGCCACCGGGTCGTGCACGAGGACGACGGCGCGGTGATCAAGGCCGGCAGTACGGTCGTCATCCCCGAGCTGGCCGAGGCGCTCGAGCTGATCGCCCGCGACGGCGCCGAGACGATGTACACCGGCGAGCTCGCCCAGCTGCTGATCCGCGACATGGCCGAGAACGACGGCATCCTCACTGCCGAAGACCTCGCCGCGTACGAGGCCGTCGTACGCCCGGCCCTGACCGTCCGGCAGAACGGGTGGCGTCTCGCGACCAACCCGCCGCCTGCGGTCGGGGGAGTCGCCGTGGCCGCGATGCTCGCGCTGCTGGACGGCGTACCGGCGGACGGCAGCTGGTCGCAGTCCGAGCTGGAGCGGCTGATCGACGTGCAGCACGCCGTACTCGGAGCGCGTCTGGCAGAGCTGGACGCGGAGGACCGGCGGCAGCTGGAGGGGCAGAAGCTGCTCGACCTCGCCGCGTCCGGTGACCTGCGCGCGCTGAGCTCACCTAGTACGGCGACTGTCTCGGTCGTCGACGACCAGGGTGACGCGTGTGCGATCACTGTGTCGTCCGGCTACGGCTCAGGCGTGCTGACTCCCGGCACCGGGATCTGGTTGAACAACGCGCTCGGCGAGCAGGAGCTGCTGCACGGCGGACCGCACAGCCTGGCGCCGGGCACGCGGCTCACGTCGAACATGGCGCCGAGCGTCGCCCGCCGGGACAGCGACGGCGCTGTGCTCGCGATCAGCTCGCCCGGTTCGGACCGGATCCCGACCGCGCTGGCGCAGGTCTACGCGCTCTACACGCACGGCGGGCTGCCGCTCGCGGAGGCGGTCGAGCACCCGCGGCTGCACGTCCGGGTCCGGCAGGACGTGGTGGTCGACTACGAGGACGAGCTGCCGGTGTCCGGCGCGACCGGGCTGCCGACCCGCCCGATGCCGCCGCACTCCATGTACTTCGGCGGCGTCGCGGCCGCCTACTGGGATCCGTCCGACGGCCTCCTCGCGGTCGGCGACCCCCGCCGTACCGGAGCTGTCGCGATCTCCCCGCCACTCTGACCGTGCCGGCAACCCGACTCCGTCGTTAGTAAGGTCAACCCTTCGACAACCTGAACTGGAAGGTCTGCAGCATGCGGGACACGGACCCCGAGCTCTCCGTCGTCGTACCCATGTACGACGAGGAGGAGGTGCTGCCGATCTTCTTCGACCGGATGCATCCGCTACTGGACGGCCTCGGCATCAGCTACGAACTGCTGGTGGTCGACGACGGCAGCCGGGACAAGACCGCGGCGTTGCTGCTCGAGGCCGCCGAGGACTGGCCGCAGTTGCGGGTCGTGCGGCTGCTGCGGAACAGCGGTCACCAGGCGGCCCAGTCGGCGGGGTTCCGGCGGGCGCGGGGCCGGTACGTGGTGACGATTGATGCCGATCTGCAGGATCCGCCGGAGGTGATCGCGGATTTCCTCAAGGTGGCCCGGGACGAGGACGTCGATGTCGTGTACGGCGTCCGCGCGGACCGGTCGAGCGATTCGTGGCCGAAGCGAACCAGTGCCCGGCTCTACTACCGGCTGATGTGCCGGTTGGTGGGCAAGGACATCCCGTTCGACGCGGCCGACTTCCGGCTCGTCTCGCGGCGTGTCGTCGATGCCGTCAACGCGCTGCCCGAGGACGGCCGGGTGTTCCGGCTGGTGATCCCGTGGCTGGGGTTCCCGAGCGCCGAGGTGAGGTACGTGCGGGCGGAGCGGGCGGCCGGGACGACGAAGTACAACCTGTCGAAGATGCTGCGGCTGGCCTTCGACAGTGTGACCGCGTTCTCGGCGGCGCCGCTGCGGTTGGCGACCTGGCTGGGGTTGCTCGGTGGCGCGATGTCTGGGCTGTTTGTGGTCGGTGCGTTGATCATCAAGTTGACCGGTCGCAGTATCCCGGGCTGGACCTCGACCGTGCTTGCGGTGAGTGTGATCGGCGCGATCCAGTTGCTGTGTCTGGGCCTGTTGGGTGAGTACGTCGCGCGGTTGTTCCAGTCGAGCCAGCGGCGTCCGCAGTTCCTCGTCGGCTACGACAGCCTCGAAGACCAGGGGCATCCGGAACCCTTGCACCAGAGATGAAGCGGCTGCTCCCGTGGCTGCTGCCGACCCTGGCAGCGGTCCTCGGGCTCGTCGCGATCGACGTACCGCCCGGACCCATCGTCAAGTACGGCGCCTACTTCGTACTGGCGATCGCCCTGCCTGGCACGCTCCTGCTGCGCGCTGCCTGGCGTAGTGCGGGCAACTGGGCGGAAGACCTGGGCCTCGGCTCAGTCGTCGGCGCGACCTGGCAGCTGATCGGCTGGGCCGTGTTCACCGCGCTCGGCTGGCAACGCTGGCTGATCGTCTGGCCCGCGCTCGTGCTCGTCGCCTTCGCCTCTGTACGGCGGCTGCGCCAGCACTGGCGCATCACGCAGCCGGCGCCGTTACCGGTCCTGTGGACCTGGGGCCTCGCGGTCGCAGCGACCGTCGTACTGGCCGCGGCCACGCTGGGCGTGATGGCGTTTCACCAGTTGCCGCCGGCGGGTTCGTCGTACTACCAGGACCTGCTCTACCACCTGTCGATGGTGAACGAGCTGATGCGCGCGGTGCCGCCGGAGCTGCCGCAGGTGGCGGGGGAGCGACTGGAGTACCACTGGTTCACCAACGCCGACATGGCTGCGGCGGCGGACATCACGCGGCTGACGCCGGCCATCGTTCTGTTCCGGCTGTGGCTGCTGCCGTGGCTGGTGGTCGCCTTGCTGGTGTGTGCGACGTTGGCGCGGACGGTCAGCCGCACCTGGTGGACCGGAGTGCTCGCGGCTGTCGCACTGGCCGCGCCGCAGCTGTACCTGTTCTTCGACACCAGCGTGAACCTGTCGGCGCCACTCAGCTTCCTCAGCCCGTCGCAGACGTTCGGCATGGTCGCATGCGTTGCGACGGCGGTGTTCCTGATCGAGCTGCTGTTCCGCGACGCGCGCGGCGGGCTGTGGGTGGTCGCCTTCGCGGTGGCGGTGCTGGGCGGCGGGTCGAAGCCGACCGTGCTGCCGATCCTTGTCGGGGCCGTGGGGCTGGCCGCTGTCGTCATGCTGGTCCAGTCGCGGCGGCTGCCTGGGCGGGTGGTCGTAGCCGGGCTACTGCTGGTGGCGACCGGGGTCGGGACGATGCTGACGGTGGCGGGGAGCACGAGTGGATCGGGGCTGCAGTTCCTCGCCGTACTGAAGTCGAGTGGGGACTACGTTGCGGCGACCGGGGACCGGACGCCGGCGGGGGAGGGTGGGCTGTTCGTGCCGGCGTTGGCGCACGGCGCGGTGCTCGGGACGCTGGTCCTCTTGTGCATGTTGCTGATCAATCAGGCGACGGCGGTGGTCGGGTTCGGGGTGCTCGGCAGGCTCCGGCGCGAGCCGCTGGCGTGGTTCCTGGTCGGTGGGTTGGTCGCCGGCTGGGCCGGCTACCTGCTGATCGACCATCCGTCGGTGAGCGAGTCGTACTTCATCCACACCGCGATCCCGTTCAGCCTGGCCGCTTCCGGTTGGCTGGCTGCGGTGCTGGCTCGGGCGTATCCGGCGCGGTCCCGCCGGGTCGCGTTGCTCGGCAGTGCAGCGACTGCGGTGGTGCTCGCCGCGATCTACACCGGGGTGCTGTTGCTGGCCGACGCCAAGCCGGACGGACTGTGGGCGGTCGCCCGGCCGCTGGTCGCCGTACTCGTGCTGACTGTCGTGCTGGCCCTCTTCGTACGACGACGCGGTGGCGCGCTGGTCGTCGTACTGACGCTCTTGGCGATCGTGCCGATCAAGTCGTTTGCGCAGAACGCCGTCCATGGGGACACCGAGCGGGCGCAGACGTTCACTTCGCCGCGGTGGTGGGTGTATCCGGACGAGGAGTCGGCGGCGCTGTGGCTGGGGAAGCACTCGGCGCCGACGGATGTGGTGGCCGCGAACACGTGGTGCCGGCCGGCCGGGAAGCAGACGCCCGGGTGTGACGCGCGCGGGTATCTGGTCAGTGGGCTCGCGGGGCGCCGGACGTTGATCGAGGGGTGGGCGTACACGAACCAGGCGATGGCCGAGCAGGGCGTCGGCGGGCGGCGGTACACCGAGCAGCCGTCGCCGTGGCCGGAGCGGGTCGCGCTGACCAACCAGGCGCTCGCGGCGCCGACCCCGGACGTGCTGCGTCGGCTGCGCGAGGAGTACGACGTGCGCTGGCTGTACGCCGACGCCCGCGACGGAGCCGTGTCACCGGCCCTCGACCGGCTCGCGGTGCTGCGACACAGCGTCGGCAAGGTCCGGATCTACGACCTCGGAGAGTGATTACCCCGTAACATCGAGTCGGCGTAGACCGTTACCTCTACGCCGGCCCGCCCGCCCCGCGGCCGCGTACGACGCACTGCTCGGGAGGGCGGCAACATGCGGGCAACGCGACCGGGGCTGGCTATTGTGCTGGCCTCCGGACTCCTCTCGCTCACCACGATCCAGGGCGCGGCCTACCAGGTGCCTTCGGTGCCTTTCGTTCAAGGGGAGTCGGCTACTGCGGTCATGCCTGGGTCCGGGCTCAAGCAGACGATCACCGTGTCCGGGCAGACCGAGTTGCTTGATGCGACTACCGCGGGACTGCGAGGGACTGGGCCGACGACCTACGCGCCGCCGATTGCGCGTACGACGCCAGCCCAGGACCTCATCGTGAATACCGGCACCTGCGCGTCCACCGGCGGCTGCGGCGACCGCGGCACCGTGACGATCACGTTCAGCCAGCCGGTGCGCAACCCGGTCCTCCACCTCGCCGGCCTCGGCGGCGCGGTCACCCAGACGGTCAGCGGCAAGCCCACCGCCCAGTCCGAGCTCCACTCGATCCTGAAGCTCACCACCGCCGGCCTCAGCCTCAGCAAGGTCGGCGTGGGCAACAACCTCACCGTCACCAGCGACACGATCACCGCCACCAACCACGACGCCGGGCCGAACTGCATCAACACCAAGACGGTCACCGGCCCCGACGCCTCCGCGACGGCCGCCTGCGGCTCGGTCCGGGTGAACGGCGTCGCCACCAAGCTCACCTTCGACGTCACCGCGTTCTTCACCAAGCACCCGAAGCTCCCCGCCTTCAACGCCTCGTCGTCCGGCGACGCCTTCTCGGTCCTCGCCTCCACCGGCGAAGACTTCGGCGACGCGCCGGCGTCGTACGGATCGGCGTGGTCCGTCCTCAGCGACGTACGACTCGGCAAGGACGCGACCGAGGACAACGCGACCGTCGCCAACGCCACCACCGGCCCGGCGACACTCGACCAGGCCGACGACGGCGTCACCTTCAAGCCGCTGCGCACGAACTCCACGTCGTACTCCGCCGAGCTCGCCCTGACCGGCGCCTCCAAGGCTGGCCGCGCCTGCGCCTGGATCGACCTCGACCGCGACGGCGCCTTCGAGCCGGCCGAGCACGCCTGCACCACGTTCGCCTCGGGCCAGAGCGCGGTCACCCTCAACTGGGCCAAGTACGCCCGCCCCACCGCCGGAGCGTCGTACGCCCGGGTCCGCGTCGGCTACAACAACGCCCAGGTCGACAAGCCGACCGGCGCCGCCGACGCCGGTGAGGTCGAGGATCACCCGATCCTGATCGCGCCGCCGCCTCCGCCGATCCTGCTCGACGACACCGCGACCACCCCTTTCAACGCCGGGATCACGGTCAACGTGCTCGGCAACGACAAGCCCGGTGAACCGGGTACGCCGCTCAAGCCCGGCTCGCTGTGTCTCGTCGACGACGGCAAGTGCGTGCAGATGGTCAACGTCGTCGGCCAGGCCAAGTACGTCGCCAAGCCGGACGGCAAGGTCGACATCGAGCCGGTGCCCGGGTTCTTCGGCCCGGCCAAGGCGGTCGCCTACCGCGTGGCCGACAGCAAGGGCACCACGGCCACCGCGAAGCTCACCCTGACCGTCGCGCTCCCGGCCCGCCCGGTCGCCACCCCGGACACCGCAACCACCCCGCAGAACGTCAGCCTCACGCTCCGCCCGCTCGGCAACGACCGCGCCGCCCCGGGCGTGACGCTGGTCCTGGGGTCGGTCGTGCTCCGCGACCCGGCCGACGCCGCCTTCAAGAAGAAGGTCGTCATCGCGAACGAAGGCCAGTACGTCGTGAACCCGAGCGGCGGCGTGGACTTCGTGCCGCTGCCGCGCTTCACCGGCGTCGGCACCCAGCTCGGCTACCGGGTCACCGACACCACCAAGCAGACCGCCGAGTCCACGCTGACCGTCACGGTCACGCCGATCGCGAACGGCGACTCGGTCTCCACCGCCTTCGACACCGACGTCGTCGTACCCGTGCTGGACAACGACCTGCCCGGATCGCCGGACGCGCCGCTGGATCCGGCGAGCCTGCGACTGGTCGACCCGGTCAGCCAGAAGCTCGTCGACAAGGTGACCGTCGCGCGGCAGGGGTCGTACCTGGTCGCCGTCGGCAAGGTGACCTTCCAGCCCGTGCACGGGTTCCAGGGTGTGGGTACGCCGCTGACGTATCAGGTTCTGGACAAGAACGGCACGCCCGCGCGGGCCGATCTCACCGTGTCGGATCGACCCGGCCGACGGATCGATGAAGAAGCTGGTCAAGATCCCGGGCCAGGGCAGCTACCAGGTCAACCCCGAGGGCACGGTCATCTTCGACCCACTGCCAGGCTTCACCGGTACGGCGGCGCCGTTGACCTACCGGGTGTCGGACTGGTTCGACCAGGCCACCCGGTCGACCATCACGGTCACGATCACGCCGATCACGCCTGTGGCGGTCGACGACACCGCGACGACGCCGTACGAGAAGACCGTCGCGGTCAAGGTGCTGGCGAACGACAAGGCGGGGGACAAGTCGGCGCCGCTGGTGCCGGGCAGCGTGCTGCTCACCGATCCGGCCGATGGGGTGCTGAAAGCAACGGTCAGCATCCCGAACGAGGGTGCCTACACCGCGGCCGGGGGAGTGGTGACCTTCGATCCGGGAGCGACGTTCCGCGGCCCGGGTACGCAACTGATCTACCAAGTGGCCGACAGCAACGGCACGTTGACGACGGCCAAGCTGTGGATCACCGTCGGGCTGCCGCCGACCGCGGTCGCCGACACCGCCTCCACGCTGCAGGACGTCGCGGTCACCGTGAACCTGCTGGCCAACGACAGCCCGGGCACCGACGCCAAGCTCGACCCGTCGTCGGTCGGCCTGCTCGACCCGGCGGCCCGGACGACGGGCTACGTGAAGAAGGTGACCGTCGCGGGCCAGGGGACGTACACGGTTCAGCCGAGCGGAGCGGTCGTCTTCGATCCGCTGCCGGCGTTCCGCGGTCGGGCGCTGGCGATCAACTACCGCATCGCCGACACGGACCAGAACATCGCCGCGTCGACGTTGACGATGACGGTCACGCCGGTCTGGCCGGTCACCGTGGACGACTCGGCGATCACGCCGTACAACCAGCCGATCACGGTCAATGTGCTGGCCAACGACAAGGCCGGCGACCCGTCCGCGCCGCTGGTCCGGTCCAGCCTGGTGCTGAAGAACCCGAGCGGCGGCTACGGCAAGACGGTCACCCAAGCGGGTGAGGGCACGTACGCCGCGGCCGGCGACGGGTCGATCACGTTCACGCCGGTCAAGGACTACCAGGGTGTGACGACGCCGGCGACGTACCGGATTACCGACGACAACGGGACGCATGCGGAAGGGCTGCTGTTCCTGACCGTCGGCAAGGGACCGCAGGCGGCGCTCGACGCGATCACGACCAAGCAGAACGTCACCGTGACGGCCGACCCGCTGGCCAACGACGAGCCCGGCACCAACGCGCAGCTCGAGAAGACCTCGGTCGAGGTGTACGGCGTGACGACGAAGAGTTGGGGGCGGAAGGCGACGATCCCGGGTCAAGGCGCGTTCCTGGTGAACGAGGTGACCGGGCAGATCACGTTCGACCCGGTTCCGACGTACAAGGGCGTCGTCTCGATCGCCTACCGGGTGACGGACACCAGCCGGAACACGGCCGCTTCGACGGTCGCGGTGACGGTCCAGCCGATCGTGCCGGTGGCGGCCGTGCGGGATCCGGCGGACGGGAAGGACAAGAAGGCGGTGACCGTTCCGGACGAGGGTGGTTTCGTGGCCGGCGCGGACGGCACGGTCACCTTCACCCCGGCCAAGGACTTCATCGGTACGACGCGAGCGTCGCCTACCGGGTCACCGACGCGAACGGCACCTCCAGCGCCGCCCTGCTCGAGGTCACCGTCGCCGCACCGATCCTCGCGAAGGCGACGACCGACACCGCGACCGGCACACCGGGTAGTCCGGTCGCGGTCAACCCACTGCTCAACGACAGCGGTGCGGCCGACCCGAGCACGGTCTGCCTACGGACCGGGCCGGCGACCTGCGTGAAGCGGGCGACCGACGAGTCGGGCACGTGGACCGTCGCCGACGACGGAACCATCAGCCTGACTCCGGCGGCCGGGTTCACCGGCAACGCGAAGACGACGTACGAGCAGACCGACTCCAGCGGCGGCACCGTCAGCGCTCCGGTCAAGTTCACCGTCGGCGCCCCGGCGGCCGCGGGCGTCCGATCCGTCAACCGCGCCGTGATCCCGGCGACGGGCGGCCCACCGCCGATGCTGCTGACCCTCGGCGCGCTCCTGACGGCACTGGGTACGACGCTCGCCGTACTCTCCCGACGCTCCCGCTAGAGGTCCTGCACCAGCATGATCTCGTCGCGATACTCACCTGGTGCGACGCGGACCGCGCGCGGGTGGCGGCCGACGACCCGGTAGCTGAGCGGCTCGTAGAACTTCTCCAACCCCAGGCCGTCGCGGATCGTGAGCTGCAACTGCTCGAGCCCGAGGTCGACCGCCGTACCGCGCAACCCCTCCATCAGCATCCGGCCCGCGCCGCCGCCCTGGTGCTCCGGGTGGACCATCACCCTCAGCACGGTCCGCCAGTGTGCCTGCAACGCACTGCCCCGGCTCACGAGCAGGCCCATCCCGACGTACCGGTCACCGCTGTGCAGCACCCCGAGCACATCCACCCCGTCCGCGACCCGCCCCAGCGCCGCGTCCAGCGTCTCAGCCACCAGCCCCACCGGAGCCGGCGCCGTGAACCCCACCGCCCCACCCGCATCCGTCGCCGCCACCCACGTATCCAGCAGATCCGCCCGCAACCCCGCATCCAGAACCGCATCCGCCTCCACCATCAGGTACTTCACAACACCTCCACCTGCGACTGAGTTGCAGATAGTCTACGAGTCGAGTTCGTGGAGGGTCGGGATGGTGGTGAGTTTGTCGGGGTTGCGGATCAGGTAGAGGCCGGTGATGTGGTCGTCGGTGCTTTCCAGGAAGGCGACCGTGTCGGGCTCGTCGTCGTAGTACGCGATGAAGGCGAGCTCGCCGTTCAGTGGGGCGATCCGGATCTGGAAGTCCGGGTTCTCCGCGATCACCGCGAACATCCAGCGGGCGATCTTGTCCGGGCCATGGATCGGGCGCAGCGCCGCCTTCTTCTTGCCGCCGCCGTCGCTGATCAGGACCGCGTCCGGCGCCAGCAGCGACACCACCTGGTCGAAGTCGCCCGACCCGGCGGCCGCCATGAACCGCATGGTCAGCTCGTTGTGCCGTTCTTTGTCCACCTGGTGCCGCGGCTGCCGCGCGTGCACGTGCCCGCGGGCCCGGTGCGCCAACTGCCGTACGGCGGCCTCCGACCGCCCGAGCGTGTCCGCGATCTCGTCGTACGGGAGGTCGAACACCTCACGCAGTACAAAGGTCGCCCGCTCCAGCGGCGACAAGGTCTCGAGTACGACGAGCATCGCCATGCTGACCGAGTCCGCCAACTCCACGGCCACGGCCGGGTCGTCGTCGGAGTTGATCGGCTCCGGCAGCCACGGACCGACGTACTCCTCCCGGCGCGCCTTCTGCTGGCGCAACCGGTTGAGCGCCAGCCGCGTGGTGATCCGGATCAGGTACGCGCGGGTGTCCCGCACCTCGTCGTGGTCGACGCCCGTCCACCGCAGCCACGTCTCCTGCACGACGTCCTCGGCGTCGGTGACACTGCCGACCACCCGGTACGCCGCCCCGACCAGCACCGCCCGGTGTTCGTCGAACTCCCGCGCCAGCTCCTCCTCGGTCACGCCGGCCTCAGCTCGCACAGCTCCTTGAAGCCCTGGCTGGTCAGGCCCAGCGCGGCGTTCGTCCGGGAGCGGAAGTTCTCCAGCGACACCCAGGCGGTGAGCTCGACCAACTGCTCGTCGGTCAGGTCCTGGCGCAGCCGCTCGAAGTGCTCGTCGGTGACGGTCGGCGGGGTCGCCGTCATCGCCTCGGTGTAGTCCATCACCGCGCGCTCCAGATCCGTGTAGGCGGCACTGTCCCGCCACCCTGGCACATCGCGCAGCTTCCGCGGGTCGACACCCTGGTGGTGGAACTCCCAGTAGCCGAAGTCCATGCACCAGCTGCAGCCGATCTGCGCCGAGGCCACCATCACCGCGAGCGCCTTGAGGGTCGGGTCGAGCTTGGTCCAGCGGGTGGCCGACCCTTCCATCAGCATCATCGACACCAGCACCCGCTTGTTGTGCATCGCCGCCTGCCCCGGGTCCAGCACCTTCCCGAACTTGCGCCGGCTGCCCCACTCCGCCAGTCGGACAAACCAGGTCCGCCGGTGCTGCAGTTCGATCCGAGCCATCACAGCCTCCTTCAGGTTCGCCGTCCCTCTTGCGGACACGCCCCACCCGGAAGCCTGTGACATGACCTGGCTCACACGCGGTTCTTCCCGGGCAGAGTGGGTAACTGACCTGCGGCGGGATGGACAATCTTGGATACTCTTCCAAGCTATGGCATACTCATTCATATGAGTGTGAAGGTCGCGGTGGCCGGTGCCAGCGGATATGCGGGGGGTGAGCTGCTTCGGCTGCTGAGTGCGCATCCCGAGGTCGAGGTCGGCGCGCTCACCGCGGGCGGAAACGCCGGGACACCGCTCGGACAGCACCATCCACACCTCGTGCCCCTGGCCGGGCGCCTCCTGGTCGAGACCACGGCGGAGAACCTCGCCGGTCACGACGTGGTGTTCCTGGCCCTCCCGCACGGACAGTCCGCCGGACTCGCCGAACAGCTCGGCGAGGACGTCACCGTGATCGACTGCGGCGCGGACTTCCGGCTCACCGAGGCCGAGGTGTGGACCGAGTTCTACGGCGGCGAGCACGCCGGCGCCTGGCCGTACGGTCTCCCGGAGCTCCCCGGTCAGCGCGAAAAGCTTCGCGGCAGCAACCGGGTCGCCGTACCAGGCTGCTACCCGACCGTGTCCACGCTCGCCCTGCTCCCCGCCGTGCAGAACGGTCTCGTCGACCCCGGCCAGCTGGTCGTCGTCGCCGTCAGCGGCACGTCGGGCGCCGGCAAGGCGCCCAAGCCGCATCTGCTCGGCGCCGAGGTGATGGGCTCGGCCTCCGCGTACGGCGTCGGCGGCGTGCACCGCCACACTCCGGAGATCGAGCAGAACCTCACGCCGTACGCCGACCAGCCGGTGAGCGTCTCGTTCACCCCGGTGCTGGTGCCGATGGCGCGCGGCATCCTCGCCACCTGCAGCGCGCCGGTTGCCGACGGCACCGACCTCGCGACGCTGCGGCAGGCCTACGAGGACGCGTACGGCGACGAGCCGTTCGTGCACCTGCTGCCCGAGGGGCAGTGGCCGCAGACGCAGGCCACCCTCGGTGCGAACACCGTGCAGCTGCAGGTCGCCCTCGACCAGCGCACCGGCCGCGCCGTCGTCGTGGCCGCGATGGACAACCTCACCAAGGGCACCGCCGGCGCAGCCGTGCAGTGCATGAACCTGGCCACCGGGCTCGACGAGACCCTGGCCCTTCCCCTCATCGGAGTCGCACCGTGACCGTTGCAGTCACCCCCGACACCCAAGTCGATCGGAGTGCCGGAGTGACCGCGCCGGCCGGCTTCCGTGCGGCCGGGGTGATCGCCGGGATCAAGCCGGCCGGCACGCCGGACCTCACCGTCGTCGTCAACGACGGCCCGCACGACGTCGCGGCCGGCGTCTTCACCACCAACAAGGTGAAGGCGGCGCCGGTCCTGTGGTCCCAGCAGGTCCTGACCGCCGGCAAGCTGAAGGCCGTCGTGCTGAACTCCGGCGGCGCCAACGCGTGCACCGGCCCGGAGGGTTTTCAGGACACTCACAAGACCGCGGAGAAGCTGGCCGAGGTGCTCGGCGTCGGCGCGGCCGAGATCGGCGTTTGCTCGACCGGCCTGATCGGCGAGCGGCTCCCGATGTCTGTGCTGATCCCCGGGATCGACGCCGCGGTCGAGGCGCTCGGCAGCACCCCGGAGCACGGCCTGGCCGCGGCGACCGCGGTCATGACGACCGACAACGTGCCGAAACAGGCTGCGCTGCAACACGCCGACGGCTGGAGCATCGGCGGGTTCGCGAAGGGCGCCGGGATGTGCGCGCCGAACATGGCGACGATGCTCAGCGTCATCACGACCGACGCCGTACTGGACCAGCCGCACCTCGACCACGCGCTGCGGAACGCGGTCGGCAAGACCTTCAACCGGCTCGACGTCGACGGCGGCACCTCGACCAACGACACCGTGCTCCTGCTCAGCTCGGGCGCGTCCGGCAAGACCGTCACCCCGGAGGCCTTCGAGGCTGCGCTGACCGTCCTGGCTGCTGACCTGGTGAAGCAGCTGCAGGCGGACGCCGAGGGCGTCACCAAGCACGTCAGCATCACGGTCCAGGGCGCGGCCACCGAGGCGGAAGCGGTCGCGGCCGCCAAGATCGTTGCTGAGGACAACCTCTGCAAGACCGCCTTCTTCGCCTCCGACCCGAACTGGGGCCGGATCGCGATGGCGGTCGGCAACGCGCCCACCGCCTTCGACCCGCAGCTGCTCGACATCACGCTGAACGGCGCGCCGATCTGCATCGCCGGCGGCAAGGGCGTCGACCGCTCCGAGGCCGACCTGAGCGGTCCCGAGATCGACGTGGTGATCGACCTGCACGCCGGCCCGGCCGCCGCGACGGTCCTCACCACCGACCTGTCGCACGCGTACGTCGAAGAGAACTCGGCGTACTCCTCATGACCACATCGCATGCGGACGCGGTCGAGAAGGCCGCGGTCCTGACCGAGGCCTTGCCTTGGCTGAAGCAGTTCCACGGCAAGACAGTCGTGGTCAAGTACGGCGGCAACGCGATGGTCGACGACAAGCTCAAGCGGGCGTTCGCCGAGGACATCGTGTTCCTCCGGTACGCCGGGGTCCGGGTCGTCGTCGTGCACGGCGGCGGACCGCAGATCAGCGACATGCTCGGCCGGCTCGGCATCGACAGCGAGTTCCGCGGCGGCCTGCGGGTCACCACGCCCGAGGCGATGGACGTCGTCGGTATGGTCCTGGTCGGCAAGGTCGGCCGCGAGCTGGTCGGCCTGCTGAACGCCCACGGCCCGTTCGCGGTCGGCATGTCCGGTGAGGACGCCGGCTTGTTCACGGCCGAGCGCCGTACGGCGATCGTCGACGGCGAGGCCGTGGACATCGGGCTCGTCGGCGACGTGGTCGACGTCCGGCCGGAAGCCGTCATCGACCTGATCGACGCCGGCCGGATCCCGGTGGTGTCGACGATCGCGCCGGACGAGGACGGCCAGGCGCACAACGTGAACGCCGACACCGCGGCCGCCGCGCTGGCGTCCGCGCTCGGCGCCGAGAAGCTGGTCGTGCTGACCGACGTGGCCGGGCTGTACCGGAACTGGCCGGACAGCGACGAGATCATCACCCAGATCACCACGGCCGAGCTGGCCGAGCTGCTGCCGTCGCTGGCCTCCGGGATGGTGCCGAAGATGGAGGCCTGCCTGCGCGCGGTCGAGTCGGGCGTCTCCCGGGCGACCGTCATCGACGGCCGGGTGCCGCACTCACTGCTGCTGGAGATCTTCACCGACGCCGGAAGTGGAACCCAGGTGATCCCCTCATGACCGAACTGCTCACCGTCGACGGCACGCAATCCGCGCTGACTTCTCGCTACTCCGACGCGTTGATGAACACGTTCGGTGCGCCGAAGCGGGTGCTCGTCCGTGGCGAGGGCGCGTACCTGTGGGATGCCGACGGCAACAAGTACCTCGACCTGCTCGGCGGGCTCGCGGTGAACTGCCTCGGCCACGCGCACCCGTTCGTGGTGTCCGCGGTGACCTCGCAGCTCGCCACCCTCGGCCACGTCTCGAACTTCTTCGCCTCCGCGCCGCAGATCGCGCTGGCCGAGAAGCTGCTCGGCCTGTTCGAGGCGCCGGGCAAGGTGTTCTTCACCAACTCCGGCACCGAGGCGAACGAGGCCGCGTTCAAGATCACCCGGCGGACCGGCCGGACCAAGATCGTCTCCACCGTCGGCGCCTTCCACGGCCGGTCGATGGGCGCCCTCGCGGTGACCTGGAAACCGGCGTACCGGGAGCTGTTCGCGCCGCTGCCCGGCGACGTCGAGTTCGTCCAGTACGGCGACGCCGAAGCGCTGGCCGCGGCCGTCGACGACGAGACGGCGGCTGTCATCCTCGAGCCGATCCAGGGTGAGAACGGCGTCGTCGTACCGCCGGCCGGCTACCTGCAGGCGGCGCGGCGGATCACCTCCGAGCACGGCGCGCTGCTGTGGATCGACGAGATCCAGACCGGCATCGGGCGGACCGGGACCTGGTTCGCGTTCGAGCACGACGGGATCACGCCGGACCTGGTGACCGTGGCCAAGGGTCTGGGCGCCGGCATCCCGATCGGCGCCTGCATCGGCCTGGGCGCGGCCGCGGACCTGCTCCAGCCGGGCAACCACGGTACGACGTTCGGCGGCAACCCGGTCGCCGCGATCGCCGGTCTTGCCGTCCTGACGGTGATCGAACGGGACGGGCTGCTCGCCCAGGTGAATGCCGTCGGCAACCACCTCGCCTCGTCGATCATCGCGCTCGACCACCCGTTGGTCGCCGGGGTGCGCGGCCGCGGCCTGCTGCTCGCGATCGAGCTCACCCAGCCGGTGTCGGACCAGGTGGCGGCTCTGGCGCTGGAGGCCGGGTTCGTGGTGAACAACCCGATCCCGAACGCGTTGCGGCTGGCGCCGCCGTACATCCTGAGCAAGGCTGATGCCGACAGTTTCGTCGCGGCCCTCCCAGGGCTGCTGGACCAGGTGGAGGCCGGATGACGGTCAAGCACTTCCTCCGGGACGACGACCTCTCGCCGGTCGAGCAGGACGAGGTCCTGACGCTGGCGCAGCAGCTCGCGGGGGACCGGTTCGGGCACCAGCCGCTGGCCGGGCCGAAGACGGTCGCGGTGATCTTCGACAAGTCCTCGACCCGGACCCGGATCTCGTTCGCGGTCGGGATCGCCGAACTGGGCGGCGCGCCGCTGATCATCGACGCGCAGACCTCGCAGCTGGGTCGCGGCGAGCCGATCGCGGACACCGCGCGCGTGCTCGACCGGCAGGTCTCGGCGATCGTCTGGCGGACGTTCGCGCAGACCCGGATCGAGGAGATGGCCGCCGCCTCCCGGGTGCCGGTGGTGAACGCGCTGACCGACGAGTTCCACCCGTGCCAGATCCTCGCCGACCTGCTCACGGTGCGGCAGCACAAGGGGTCGACCGCCGGGCTGAAGCTGGTGTACTTCGGGGACGGCGCGAACAACATGGCGCACTCGTACCTGCTCGGTGGCGTGACCGCCGGCATGCACGTGGTCGTCGGGTCGCCCGCGGAGTACCAGCCGGATCGTGCGATCCTCGCCCGCGCAGCCGAGATCGCGGCGACGACCGGGGGATCGGCGGCCTGGACCGCGGACCCGTTGGAGGCTGTCGACGGCGCGGACGTCGTTGCGACCGACACCTGGGTGTCGATGGGCCAGGAGGCCGAGGCGATCGAGCGGGAGGCGCCGTTCGTCCCGTACGCGGTGACCGAGCAGCTGATGTCGAAGGCCGGCGCCGATGCGATCGTGTTGCACTGCCTGCCCGCCTATCGTGGCAAGGAGATCGACGCGGCCGTGATCGACGGGCCGCAGTCGGTCGTCTGGGACGAGGCAGAGAACCGGCTGCACGCGCAGAAGGCGCTGCTGTCCTGGCTGCTGGCGAGGAGTTTCGAGGCATGAGTGTCGCCGTACCGACGACCAAGACCGCACGGCAGCAGCGGATCGTGGATCTGCTCGGGCGGCAACCGGTGCGGTCGCAGACCGAGCTCGCCGAACTGCTGGCGTCGTCCGGGCTGGTCGTCGGTCAGGCGACCCTGTCCCGGGACCTGGTCGAGATCGGTGCGGTGAAGGTCCGCGACTCGAGCGGTCAGCTCGTGTACGCCGTACCGGGTGAAGGCGGCGACCGTACGCCGCGAGCCGGTGAGGCAGCCGCCTTCGAGGCCCGGCTGGCGCGGGTCGCGTCCGAGCTGCTGGTGTCGGCTGAAGGCAGTGCCAACCTGGTCATCCTGCGAACCCCGCCGGGTGCGGCCCAGTACTTCGCGTCGGCGATCGACCACGTGGGACTGGACGACGTACTCGGCACCATCGCCGGCGACGACACCGTCATGGTCGTCTCCCGCAACCCCACCGGCGGCCCCGCGCTCGCCACCCGCTTCCTGTCCCTCGCCGCCCGCGAACCCAAGTAAGGAACTGAGAGTTGAGTACCGGAGAGAGTGCAGCCCTGTGGGGTGGACGGTTTGCGGGTGGGCCGGCGGATGCGCTGGCCGCGCTGAGCAAGTCGACCCAGTTCGACTGGCGGCTGGCGCCGTACGACATCGCCGGGTCGAAGGCGCACGCGAAGGTGCTGCACCGAGCGGGCCTGCTGACCGACGAGGACCTGTCGGTGATGCTGGCCGGGCTGGACGGGCTGCTGGACGACGTACTGGCCGGCAAGTTCCTGCCTGCCGAGGACGACGAGGACGTGCACACGGCGCTGGAGCGCGGTCTGCTCGAGCGGCTCGGTGCTGAGCTCGGCGGACGGCTGCGTGCCGGGCGGTCCCGCAACGACCAGGTCGCGACGCTGTTCAAGGGCTACCTGCGCGAGCACGGGCGCATCATCGGACGGCTCCTGCTGGACCAGGTGACCACGCTGGCCGAGCAGGCCGAGAAGCACCTCGGTGTCGCGATGCCCGGCCGTACCCACCTGCAGCACGCGCAGCCCGTCCTGCTGTCGCACCACCTGCTTGCGCACGCCTGGCCGCTGATCCGCGACCTCGACCGGCTCGCCGACTGGGACGCCCGCGTCGCCGCGGACTCGCCGTACGGATCGGGTGCACTGGCCGGCAGCTCGCTCGGACTGGACCCGCAGTACGTCGCCGTGGAGCTGGGCTTCAGCAACTCGTCGGCGAACTCGATCGACGGCACCGCGTCGCGTGACTTCGTCGCGGAGTTCGCGTTCGTCACCGCGCAGATCGGCGTCGACCTGTCCCGGCAGGCCGAGGAGGTGATCATCTGGGCGACCAAGGAGTTCGGCTTCGTCGAGCTGGACGACGCGTTCTCGACCGGGTCGAGCATCATGCCGCAGAAGAAGAACCCGGACATCGCCGAGTTGGCCCGCGGCAAGGCCGGGCGGCTGATCGGCAACCTGAGCGGCCTGCTGGCGACGCTGAAGGCGCAGCCGCTGGCGTACAACCGGGACCTGCAGGAGGACAAGGAGCCGGTCTTCGACTCCATCGACACCCTCGAGGTGCTGCTGCCCGCGTTCACCGGGATGATCCGGACGCTGCGGTTCAACGTCGACCGGTTGGAGGAGCTGGCGCCGCAGGGCTTCTCGCTGGCGACCGACATCGCCGAGTGGCTGGTCCGGCAGAAGGTGCCGTTCCGGGTCGCCCACGAGCTGGCGGGCGCGTGCGTGCAGGAGTGCGAGAAGCGCGGCATCGAGCTCTGGGACCTGACCGACGCGGACTTGGCTGCCATCTCGCCGTCGCTGACGCCGGACGTGCGCTCGGTGCTGACGGTGGAAGGCTCGCTGGCGTCCCGCAACACCCGCGGGGGCACGGCGAAGGAGCAGGTCGCCGAGCAGCTGGACGAGCTCCGGCGTCGAGCCGCCGCGCACGCCTCCCGCCTCGACTAACGGGGCTGTCCGCGGCTTCATCTAAGGTGCTGCGCATGCCCGTACGCCGTTCGCTGCTCGCGGATCCCGTCCTCGACGTGGCCCCGAGGCTGCTCGGCATGGTCCTGCGCAGCACCACCGACGAAGGCACCGTCGCCGTACGCCTGACCGAGGTCGAGGCGTACGACGGCCCGAACGACCCGGGCTCGCACGCGTACCGCGGCCAGACACCCCGCAACACGGTGATGTTCGGCCCACCCGGGTTCCTGTACGTGTACTTCACCTACGGCATGCACTTCTGCATGAACGTCAGCGCCGGCCCGGACGGACAGCCCTCGGCCATCCTGCTCAGGGCCGGCGAGATCGTCGAAGGCGCCGACCTGGCCCGCGCCCGTCGCCTGACTGGTGCTCCGAACGGTGTGCTCCCCGGCGCGGTGCGGAAGCGGGCGAACGGGAATCCGGACCGCGATCTAGCCCGCGGTCCGGCCCGGATGTGCGTTGCCCTCGGCATCGGCCGGGACGACAACGGCGCCGACCTGCTGTCCAGGTCCTCACACGTCCAGCTGCTGCCTGGCCCGGGCTTCGACGGAGAACCGTCCACCGGGCCGCGCGTCGGCCTGCGCGAGGCCGCCGACTGGCCGTGGCGCTTCTGGATCCCGGACGACCCGACGGTCTCGCCGTACCGCCCGCACGTCCCGAAACGCCGCGGTTAGCGGTTCGCGAGCGCCAGGACGTGGTCGAGCTGCGGCAGCCCGTGCTCGACCTCCGGGTCCGGGAACAGGCCGATGTGGTGCACGCCGGCTGCCTCCAGCGCCTCGATGTGCGCCGCCGCGTCGTCCAGCGTCCCGACTGCGCCGATCTCGGTCCACCAGTCGACCGGCATCCCGACCAGGCCGTCCGCTCCGCTCTCGTCGTACAACTTCTTCATGTCGTCGAAGAACGGCAGCGCAGTCAGGCCCGGGTGCTTGTCGTCGATGCGTACGGCGAGCCACGGTGCGGTCCACTCGTACGCCGTCTTGCGGTCCTCGCGCACGCAGAACGCGCTGAACACCGCGACCACGAAGCCCTCGGGCGATCCGGCGTACTCCAGTGACTGCCGGACGTACGACGGAGTCGCAGGCTCGGCCAGGACGAGGCCGCCACCGACACGGCCGGCCAGCGCCATCGACTTGGGGCCCATGACACCGAGCAGGATCGGCGGAACCTCGGCCGGCGGCGCATCCAGCTTCACGTCCGTCAGGTGGACCGTCTTGCCCTCGAACGTGACGTTCTCACCCGCGAGCAGCCGGGTGACGGCCGTGGTGACCTCCTCGAGCGCGGTCAGCGGCGACTTCGGCCGGACGCCCATCTGGCCCATCCACTCCTGCACGCCATGGCCGATACCGGGCAGGAAGCGGCCAGGCCCGAGCGCGTCCAGAGTGGCGAACTCCATCGCGGTGACGGCCGCCGTCCTGGCCACGGCCGGCACGATGCCGAGGCCGACGGTGAGCCGCTCGGTCGAGGTGAGCGCGGCGGACACCAGCGACGGCCCGGCGGTGAAGAAGCAGTCCTCGATGATCCACAACTCGTCCGCGCCACCCTGGTCCAGGCGGCGGGCGACGTCGGTCACCAGGGCGGCGGGGTAGGTCCGCGGGAAGCACATCCCGATCTGTGTCATGCGAAGAACCGTAGACGGCTCCGCGGACATTTCTCCGTCCCCACCCCACCGACCCCGGTCAGGCACTCCTCAAAGGACTTCTGGCAGTTAGGTAAAGGTCTTCCCAGCCCGTGGGGCGGCGGGCGTAGCGGCCCCGCCTCCGGGTAGGTTTCGGACTATGGCCCGTCCGCACTACGCGTCCCGTCTCGAGGACTGGTTCAACATCGGGGTGCAGGCGATCCTGCGGCGTCGCGGCTGGCGAGAGCGGATCATCCCGCACGTCGGTTACGGCACCACCCAGTTCGTCCGCGTGCTGGCCCGCGTCGTACTCAGCCGGGACCCGCGCAACCAGCCCCGGTTCGACGAGGACCAGGTGGTGCGTGGCTGGCGGGTGTTCGTGACGGCGCCGGCGACCAAGGTGACCGTGACGGTGACCGTCAGCGGGCAGACCTTCGAGGCGATGACCGACCGCGGCGGCTTCGTCGACCTGACCGTGCCGGTAGTGCTGCCGCCGGGCTGGCACGAGATCAACCTGGGGGTCCACGGGGAGCGGGAGGCCCGGGCCCGGGTGTACGTGCCCGACCCGGACGCCACGCTCGGTCTGGTCAGCGACATCGACGACACCGTGATGCTGACGATGCTGCCGCGTCCGCTGATCGCCGCCTGGAACACGTTCGTCCGGGACGAGCAGGCGCGGCGCGTCGTACCGGGGATGGCGGAGATGTACGCCGAGCTGCTGGCGGACCACCCGGGTGCGCCGATCTTCTACCTGTCCACGGGGGCCTGGAACACGGCGCCCACGCTGACCCGCTTTCTGGCGCGGCACGGGTACCCCGCCGGGCCGCTGCTGCTCACCGACTGGGGACCGACCAACACCGGCTGGTTCCGCAGCGGGCAGGAGCACAAGCGCTCCGCCCTCCGTCGGCTGGCAGCGGAGTTCCCGAACGTCCGCTGGGTCCTGATCGGCGACGACGGCCAGCACGACCCCCAGTTGTACGGCGACTTCGCGCAGACCCACCCGGAGCACGTGCGGGCGATCGGCATCCGCCAGCTCACGCCGGCCGAGCAGGTCCTGTCGCACGGTCTCCCGGTCCCCAACCCGGACCCGGGCGCCCACGACCCGCACCGGCCCAACGCTGCCACGGTGCACGCGCCGGACGGACATGCGCTGCGGCCGCAGCTCCAGGCTGTCCTGACCCGCCCCGACCCGACGTAGCCGCCATACAGGACACTTGTAGTCGACCGACGTACTCGAGGAGAGACAAGTGACCGACAGCGGGACCGCACGCCGCACCCAGGTGCTCGACGACCTGGAGAGCCGCGGCCTGATCGCACATTCGACCGATCCCGACGCCCTGCGGGCCGCAATGGCGGCCGGACCGATCACCTCGTACGTCGGCTTCGACCCCACCGCGCCCAGCCTGCACATGGGGAACCTGCTGCAGCTGCTGACGCTGCGCCGCCTCCAGTTGGCCGGCCACAACCCGATCGGGCTCGTCGGTGGCGCCACTGGCCTGATCGGCGACCCGAAGGAGAGCTCCGAGCGGGTGCTGAACCCGAAGGACGTCGTCCAGCAGTGGGTCGAGAAGGTCCGCAGCCAGGTGGAGAAGTTCATCGACTTCGACAAGGCGCTGCCGAACCCGGGGCGGATCGTCAACAACTACGACTGGACCAAGGACCTCAACACGCTCGACTTCCTGCGTGACATCGGCAAGCACTTCCCGGTGAACCGGATGCTTGGGCGTGAGGTCGTGAAGGCCCGGCTGGAGCAGGGGATCAGCTACACGGAGTTCAGCTACGTACTGCTGCAGTCACTGGACTACCTGGAGCTGTACCGCCGCCACAACTGCACGCTGCAGACCGGCGGGAGCGACCAGTGGGGCAACCTCACCGCCGGCGCTGAGCTCATCCGCCGTACTGAGGGTGGCAAGGCGCATGCACTGGCCACGCCACTCGTGACCAAGGCAGACGGCACCAAGTTCGGTAAGACGGAGTCCGGGACCGTATGGCTGGACCGGGAGCTGACGTCGCCGTACGCCTTCTACCAGTTCTGGTTCAACACGGATGACCGGGACGTGATGCAGCTGGTGCGGTTCTACACGTTCCGGACGCCGGAGGAGATCGCCGTACTTGAGCAGGCGACCGCTGAGCGCCCACATGCGCGTGAGGCCCAGCGACTGCTCGCTGAGGACCTCACCACCCTCGTGCACGGCTCGGAGGAGACCAGGAGAGTGCAGGAGGCGTCGAAGGCGCTCTTCGGCCAGGGGGAGCTCGCCTCCCTCGACGGATCCACACTGGTCGCCGCACTCCGCGAAGCACCCCACGTCGAGCTAGGCGCCGGCGAACCGATGCCGACGTACGGCGACCTGCTCGTGAAGTCCGGCCTGGTCGCCAGCAAGTCGGCCGCGCGCCGGACGGTGGCCGAGGGCGGTGGCTACCTCAACAACGAGAAGGTGAAAGACGCCGAGTACGTGCCGGGCTCCGACGACCTGCTGCCGGGTGGCGTGCTGGTGCTGCGGCGTGGAAAGCGTTCGTTTGCAGGGGTTCTGGCGTCGTCGGCGGACCGCTGACGGGCCGGCTCCACTCCCACAATCTGGATGCCGAGAGCAAATTACAACCGTGTGATCCTGCCCACCGGGAACCGATTTGACCGGCCACCTCGAAGCCACGTAATGTTCTTCTTGTTGGAGCGAGGCGCAGGACGCGAAAGCGGCCGGTCGCTCCGAACCCCCCAAGGCTAGCTGAGCCGAACCGCGTCGTCTGACTCGGGCCGGAGGCTAAGACGCGGGTGGAGGGCCAGAAAAATCGGGTCTTGACTCGGTGGATCTGATCCGGTAGAGTAACGCAGGTTGCCCCGGAGTCCTGGCTGAAAGGCCAAGACGCGGTGTGCGTCCGATTCTTGAGAACTCAACAGCGTGCCGAAAGTCAATGCCGAAAGATGCATTAACCCCGTTCACAGGCATTGGGCGATTTTCTTGCCCCTGGTCGTTTCGACTGTGGGTTTGGGTTGTCTGTTGTTCTGTGGCGGATTCCTTTGAAATATTTTGATTCAAGTCAGTTTGATTGTTTCT
>NZ_JBFAHB010000103.1:0-27115 GCF_040653975.1 Kribbella sp. NPDC050820 | reverse complement strand
CCCCACCCCGTACGGCCGGGGGGCCGATAGTTTGGGGCGGCCCCGCGGCAGGTCACGCCGGTACGACGCCAAGGTGTTCGCGGCCAGGCCACGCTCCACCGTGAGGTGGTCCAGGTAAGCGCCAACCGCACGGCTGATGCTCAGACCAGCACCTCGTCGAGCTTCAGCTGGGACAGGTCGTGGGCGTCGGCCACCGGACCGTAGGTGACGTGCCCCGCGTGCGTGTTCAGGCCGAGCGCGAGGCTGTGGTCCTGCTTCATCGCCTCCCGCCAGCCCAGGTTCGCGAGCTCGATCGCGTACGGCAGCGTCACGTTGGTGAGTGCGTACGTCGACGTGTTCGGCACCGCCCCGGGCATGTTCGCGACGCAGTAGAACAACGAGTTGTGCACCTTGTAGACCGGATCGGCGTGGGTCGTGGGACGCGAGTCCTCGAAGCAGCCGCCCTGGTCGATCGCGATGTCGACGAGCACGCTGCCCGGCTTCATCCGGCGGACCATGTCGTTGGTGACGAGCTTCGGCGCCTTCGCACCGGGCACCAGCACCGCGCCGATGACCAGGTCGGCCTCCAGCACCGCCTGCTCGATCTCGAACGAGTTCGCGGCGATCGTCAGCAGGTGGCCCTGGTAGATCTGGTCGGCCTGGCGGAGCCGGGCGATGTTCCGGTCGAACAATTGGACCTGGGCCTGCATGCCGAGAGCGATCGCAGCCGCATTCATGCCGGAGACACCGGCGCCGATGATCACCACCCGGGCCGGGTGCACCCCGGACACGCCGCCGAGCAGCACACCGCGGCCGCCGCCGTTGGCCATCAGGTGGTAGGCGCCGGACTGCGGCGCCAGCCGGCCCGCCACCTCACTCATCGGGGCCAGCAGCGGCAGCGTCCCGTCCGGAAGCTGAACCGTCTCGTACGCGATCCCGGTGATGCCGGACTTCAGCAGCGCCTCGGTGCAGTCGGTGCTCGCGGCCAGGTGCAGGTAGGTGAACAGGACCTGGTCCCGCCGCATCCGGTGGTACTCCTCGGCCACCGGCTCCTTCACCTTGAGCACCAGCTCGGCGTCCGCCCAGACGTCGTCCGCGGCCGGCACGATCCGTGCCCCGGCCGCGACGAACTCGTCATCGGGGATCAGCGAACCGGTCCCCGCGCCCTGCTCGATCAGAACCTCGTGCCCGTTGCGCACGAACTCGTGCACGCCGGACGGGGTGATCGCCACCCGGTACTCGTGGTTCTTGACTTCCTTCGGTACTCCGACCTTCACAACTTGCCCTTCTTTCACATTCCAGGTGTGCGGCCCACGTCGTTGTGTCCGCGGCCCGGCGGTGAGGGGTGAGCTGCCAGGTCGCTGCCGAGTGTAAGCCCGCAAGGTTCATACCACCTGATCGGATGGTCCTATCCGGTGGAGACTCGCGGAACCGATGCCCGGCGGTTCGGTTACACTCCTGCAAGACGCTGCAACTCCGCGTGACGTTGACCGCGGAATCCCTTGCCTCACAGGCTTTGCGCAATCTTGACGCAATCTCCATTTCTGTCTTTACGCCAGTCTTGCACTGCCGCGAAAAACGCTCCTGACGAAAGGTTCTGACATGAACGAGGAGATCGCTCTCCACGGCGGCAACGTCGGCGGCGCGGTCCGCGTCGGCGACACCGTCAGGCGTGCCACCGGCCCGTGGACCCCGGCCGTTCATGCCTTGCTCAACTACCTCGCCGACGCCGGGCTGACCGGGATCCCGCGCGTGCTCGGGTACGACGACCAGGACCGCGAGATCCTCGACTACCTGCCTGGTACGGCGTACGGCCCGGAGGTGCCCGACGACGTGCTGGCCGACGCCATGCGCTGGCTCGCCGAGTACCACCGCGTGGTCACGTCGTACCGGCCCGACGGCGAGATCGTCTGGCGCACGAGTCGCGGCGAACTCGCTGCCGGACAGATCATCTGCATGCACGACTACGGGTACTACAACTGGATCGGCACCGAGTCCGGTTTCAGCGGCGTGATCGACTGGGACATGGCCGGCCCGGGCGTCCCGCTCGACGACATCGCCTTCGCCGCCTGGAACACCGCTCCGCTTGCGATCCCGATGGACCCGGCCTACCAGGCCGCCCGCCTGCAGCTGATGGCAACGTCGTACGGCGGCACCTTCACTCCTCTCGAGATCCTCGAGGCCGCGCCGATCCGTGCTCAGCGGTCGGCCCGCGTCATCCGCGCCGGCCAGCAAACGGGTGACCCAGGCATGCTCAACCTCCTCAAGGTCGGCGAACCCGACCGCACCGAGCGACGACTCGTGGACCTTCGGCAACGAATCCCCGCGATCGCCGCGCACCTGTAGGCCGTCCACATTCTGGTTGCGCCGACAGTCATCGTTGACTTGCCCTGGTGGGCGTCGGGGATGCTTTTCCCAGCACGGAATGGAGCCCGCCCGCTCCCGGTTGCAGCCTGAGAACGGTTCGACGAGAGGAGTACGCGTGGCGGTAGAACTTGGACGCTTCGGGGTCTGGCACGGACCTCAGCACTGGGGGCCGGAGCTGGCGGCGGGACTGGAGCAGGCCGGGTACGGCGCGCTCTGGCTGGGCGGCTCCCCGGACGCCGGCCTGCGCGACGCGGAAGTGTTGCTGGCGTCAACGAACTCCGTTGCCGTCGGCACCAGCATCGTGAACATGTGGAAGTCGCCCGCGGCCGACGTGGCCGCCTCGTACCACCGGCTGGAGGACGAGCACCCGGGCCGGTTCCTGCTCGGGGTCGGTATCGGTCACCCGGAACGCACCGGCGAGTACAAGTCGCCGTACGACACGATCGTCGGCTACCTGGACGAGCTCGACGACGGCAAGGTGCCGGCCGACCGGCGCGCCCTGGCCGCGCTCGGCCCGAAGGTCCTGCAGGTCGCGGGATCCCGCACCGCCGGAGCCCTGCCGTACTTGACGACTCCCGAGCACACCCGGGAAGCACGTCGTACCCTCGGCGGCGGAGTACTGCTCGCGCCGGAGCACGGGATCGTGCTCGAGACCGACGACGAGATCGCCCGGACGACGGCGCGCGACTACCTGGCGTCGTACCTGCAGTTGCGCAACTACCGGTCGAACCTGAAGCGCCTCGGGTTCACCGACGCCGACCTGGACGACGGCGGCAGCGACCGGCTGGTCGACGCGCTCGTGCTGCACGGTTCGGCGGTCGAGATCGCGGAGGGTCTGAAGGCCCACCTGGACGCCGGTGCGGACCACGTCGCAGTCCAGCAGCTGGGGCGTGAGGGGATCGATCTACTGCCCGGTTACGAGGCGTTGGCAACCGTTCTCCTGTAGGTGATGCCGAGTCCGTCCGGCGGTGCGCCTGTTCGCCGGACGGACCTCTTGACGGCCGCTTGAAGCGGAGGAACATCAGCAGTAGACGCACGTCATTTCGGGGTGCGTTCACTGGAGGTGTTCCCCATGACCGAGCGACACGAGTTGCGTTGGGGCGGCATAGCCGGACTGGCCTTCGTCGTCCTGGCACTCCTGGGCAGGTTCCTGCCCGGCAATCTCCCCACGGTGGACGAGTCGGAAGGCACGATCACTGGCTTCATCGACGACGCCCGGACGTCGATGCTGGTCGGGTCCCTGATGTGGGCCGCCGCGGCCGGGTTGATCATCTGGTTCGCCGCTGCCTTCGCCGAGGCGATCCGGGAGCGGGACGAGCGCAGTGACGTCCACCTCGCGCTGCTGGCGGGATCGGTGCTGGTCGGCGGCGCGATCTTCATGACTGCAGGGCTGACCGCCGCGACCGCCTACGGCATCGACGGCCGGGACGCCGCGACCACCGTCATGCTGTACGAGCTGACCGCGGTGATGACGACCATGATCGGCTTCGCCGCCACGCTGCCGCTGGCTGCGGCCGGGATCGGTGTCCTGCGTACCCGGATGATGCCGAACTGGCTCGGGTGGCTCGCGCTGGCGGCCGCCGTCGTGTCGTTCGCCGGCGCCTTCGGTGTGTTCGCCACCGACGGCACGTTCGTTGCCGGCGGCACCTTGATGACCACGGTCCCGCTGCTGCTGTCGGCGGTCTGGATCGTCTGCGCCGGCGGCTACATGATCCGTGAGCACCTGCCGGAGGTGACAGCGGGCGAGGCGATCGTTCCGCAGACCTGAGCCCAGTCGTCCGCCGGGACCGTGTGCCCCTGACGCGCGTCCCGGCGGGCCCTCCCCTCACCGCAGGGTGAAGTCCGCGAAGTCGAATCCCGGCGACACGATGCACGACACCAGCACCGGCTGGTCCCCGGCCGGTCGCGCCGCCTGCCAAGCCCCCGCCGGTACGACGACCTGCGGCCGCTGACCCGCGCCGACGTCAGGTCCGAGGGTGACCGACTCGTCGCCGTACTCGAGCGTCAACGGCCCGCCGGAGTGCCACAACCAGATCTCCGCCGACCGCACCCGATGCAGCCGCGACTCCTCCCCCGGCGCCAGCAGGAAATAGATCGCGGTCGCACTGGCCCGCGTCCCGTCGTACCCCTCCGGCGCGATCTCCACCTCCGACCGCCACGTCTCCCGGTACCACCCACCCTCCGGATGCGGCTCGAGCCCCAACAACCCAGCCAACTCAGGCTTCTCCATAAAAGGCATTGTCGGATGGGCGGGGGTTGGGCAGAGTGCGGGGATGGATGAGTTGCCTTCTGCGTATCATCGGCGGTTGCCGTATGGGGAGCGGTTGTCTGCGGAGGGGCTGGTGGGGCAGCGGTTCTTTCCGTTCGAGGGGGATGTGCAGGTTGTGCCGCTGGCGGAGCCGGTGGTGCCGGAGCCGCCGCGTGGGGGTGAGGCGGGTGGGGCGCCGTGCGTGACGTGTGCTGATCCGAACAAGTTCGTGATCTGGCGGGACGACCAGTGGCAGGTGAAGGCCGGCCTCGAGCCGAGCGGGCTGCCGTTCGTCGCCGTACTCGAGCCGCGGGAGCACTACCGCCTCGACAACCTGCCGCCCGAACTGCTCGCCACGCTCGGCCCGATCATCCAGCGCGTCGCCGGCGCGATCGGCCGGATCGACGGCGTCGGGCGCACGCATTTCAACCGCTGGGGCGACGGCTCCGAACACTTCCACGTCTGGTTCCTCGCCCGTCCGCTCGGCCAGATGCAGTTCCGCGGGGCGATGATCGCCGCCTGGGACGAGATCCTCCCGAAGGTCCCCGACGAGGAGTTCAAGGTCAACGTCCGCACCGTCACCGCCGCCCTGTGCGAAGGCGGCGGCGAGTCGGTGGACTGACCTGTCAGCTGCCCAGCGAGCGGGCGACGAGGATGTCGGTCTTGAGCTGAGGCGGACCGTCGACGGGCGCGGGGTCTTCGGCGGTCGGCGTGACACCGCCGGCGGCGACCTTGTCGAGGACCTTCAGGCCGAGGCGGTCGACGGTGCCGAAGATGGTGTAGTCGGGGCGCAGGCGGGAGTCGGCGAAGACCAGGAAGAACTGGCTGCCGTTGGTGTTCGGGCCGGCGTTCGCCATCGCCAGGGTGCCGCGGGCGTAGACCTTCCGGGTGCCGGTCGGGTCGCCGGGCCAGTTCGGCAGGTCGGTCGCGAGCTCGTCCTTGTAGGAGTAGCCGGGGCCGCGTTCACCGGTGCCGCTCGGGTCGCCGCACTGCAGGACCTTGAGAGTCGGGTACAGCGTGAGCCGGTGGCAGGTGGTGAAGTCGTAGAACCGGCTCTTCGCGAGGTGCAGGAAGCTCTGCACGGTGCACGGCGCCTTGGCCCGGTCGAGCGACAGCAGCATCGGGCCCTGGTTCGTCGCGACCACGACCCGCACGATGCCCTTGTTCGGCGTCGGCGTCGGGTCCGGCGGTAGCGAGACCGGGCGCGGCGACGGGTCGTCGGGGGTCGCGGTGTACCCACAGGGTCCGGTCGTGGTGACCGGCGTGGCGGACGCCGTACCAGGGACGGTCAGCAGGCCGGCGACGGTCAAGGTCGCCAGCAGGGCGACGCGGGTGGCTCTCATCGTTGAGATCTCCTTGGGGCGTTCGGGATCAGCCGGTGGCCAGGGTGAAGATCCGCAGGTCGCGGTTCTTCGGCAGGCTGATGCTGACCGGAGTCCCGCCCAACGTCAAGGGCGCCGTCAGCGGTCCTTGGCCGGCCAGGGGGCGTCGGCCGCGCGGAGGTTGTCGATGCCTGGCCCGTTCATCGCGGTCCAGGTCGCGAGTGCGCCCATCACCAGGATGGGGTTGTGCAGGTGTCCGGCCAGGACGGCGCCGACCACGTCGACCAGCGGCGCCCAGACGGTTTCCATGTCGGCTTCCTCGTGCCGCCGGTCGTAGGCCTCGTCGGCCGGGGACAGGTCGCGGGCGAGGAAGATCCGGACCGCCTCGTCGGTGAGACCCGGGGAGGTGAAGGCGTCGACGAGGATCCGCCAGTCGGCAGCCTTCGTGCCGGTCTCCTCCCACAGCTCCCGCTCGGCGCCCAGCCGGTACTGCTCCCCCTGGACGTCGAGCAGCCCGGCCGGTGGCTCGAGCAGGCGGTGGCCGACCGGATGCCGGTACTGGCGGACCAGCAGCATCCGGTTGTTCTCGTCCAGGGCGACGACCCCGACCGCGCCCGGGTGCACGACCACGTCCCGGACGAACGGGTCCCGACCGGGTGGGTCGAGGTGGTCGCGCCGTACCGAGATCACCCGGCCGGTCTCGTGCACCACCTCGGACGAGGCGACCGGCCACTTCTCCGGCACGTCGGCCAGGCCCGCGCCGAACCGCAGTTCGGGAAGGTCCTTCATCGAGCCTTGACCGTGGTCTTGGCGGCCGGCTTCCTCGCGGCTGCCGGCTCTTCGACCGGCAGGCGGGACTCGCGCTGCCGGACCAGGGCGGCGTTGATCAGGCCGGCGAACAGCGGGTGCGGCTTGGTCGGCCGGGACCGGAGCTCGGGGTGCGCCTGGGTGGCGACGAAGTACGGGTGCTGGGCCTTGTCGAGCTCGATGAACTCGACCAGCTCGTTGTCCGGGGACAGCCCGCTGAACACCAGGCCGGCCGTCTCCAGCTTGTCGCGGTAGGCGTTGTTCACCTCGTAGCGGTGCCGGTGCCGCTCCTGGACCGAGGGAGCGGCGTACAGGTCACGGACGATCGAGCCGTCCGCGAGGTTGGCCGGATAGAGGCCGAGCCGCATGGTGCCGCCGAGGTCACCGGAACCGGAGACGATGTGCTTCTGCTCCTCCATGGTCGCGATCACCGGCTGCTCGGCGTCCGGGTCGAACTCGCTGGAGTTGGCCTCCACCAGCCCGGCCAGGTTGCGGGCGACCTCGATCACCATGCACTGCAGCCCGAGGCACAGCCCGAGGATCGGGATCCGCTGCTCGCGGGCGAACTTGATCGCGCCGATCTTGCCCTCGATCCCGCGGACGCCGAAGCCGCCCGGGATGCAGATCGCGTCGACGTCGCCGAGCAGCCGCGCGGCCGCCTCGGGCGTCGCGCAGTCGTCGGAGGCGATCCAGCGCAGCGTGACCTTGGCGTCGTTGTCGAAACCGCCGGCCCGCAGCGCCTCGGCGACCGACAGGTACGCGTCCGGCAGGTCGATGTACTTGCCGACCAGCGCCACCGTGACCTGGTCCTTCGGGTTGTGCACGACCCGCAGCAGCTCGTCCCAGCGGGTCCAGTCGACGTCGCGGAACGGCAGGTTCAGCCGCCGTACGACGTACGCGTCGAGACCCTCGGTGTGCAGCACCTTGGGGATGTCGTAGATGCTCGGCGAGTCGACGGCGGCGACCACGGCCTCGACGTCGACGTCGCACATCAGCGAGATCTTCCGCTTCACGCCGTCCGGGATCGGCCGGTCGGCGCGGCAGACGACCGCGTCCGGGGCGATACCGATCGAGCGCAGCGCGGCGACCGAGTGCTGGGTCGGCTTGGTCTTCAGCTCACCGCTCGGAGCGAGGTAGGGGACCAGCGAGATGTGCAGGAAGAACACGTTGTCCCGGCCGACGTCGTGCCGGACCTGGCGGGCCGCCTCGAGGAACGGCAGCGACTCGATGTCGCCGACGGTGCCGCCGATCTCGTGCAGCACCACGTCGACGTCCGGGCCGGCCATCGCCAGCATCCGTTCCTTGATCTCGTTGGTGATGTGCGGGATCACCTGCACGGTGTCGCCGAGGTACTCGCCGCGGCGCTCCTTGGCGATCACCCTGGAGTACACCTGCCCGGTGGTCACGTTGGCGACCGCGGACAGGTCCCGGTCCAGGAAACGCTCGTAGTGGCCGATGTCCAGGTCGGTCTCGGCGCCGTCGTTGGTGACGAACACCTCGCCGTGCTGGAACGGGTTCATGGTGCCGGGATCCACGTTCAGGTACGGATCCAGCTTCTGCATGGTGACCCGGATGCCCCGTGCCGTCAGCAGACTGCCGAGGCTGGACGCTGTCAGCCCCTTGCCGAGACTGGACGCCACGCCACCGGTGACGAATACGTGCTTGGTCTGCTGGGAATTCGAAGCCCTGTCCACGGGCCTTCAGCCTACCTGTTGTCAACCCCCGGTCGCGACGAGACCCACGTAGATGTCGAGCAGATTCTTCGCCACCGCGTCTTCGTCCGGCCATCTGGCGGCCAACTCCCGGCCCCGCGTCCGCATAGCGTTCGCCGTCTCCGGTTCGGCCAGGACCGCCCGGACGCCGTCCGCCAGCCCGTCCGCATCCCCGGGAAACGCCAGTACGGCGCTGTCGTCCACCAGCTCCGGGACGCCGCCGACCGCGGTCGCAACCACGGGTACGCCGACCTGCATAGCCTCCTGGATGACCAGAGCCCGCGCCTCCCAGTGCGAGGTGAGCAGGAACACGTCAGCCGCGCCCAGGAGGTCCGCGATGTCGTCCCGGTGACCGAGGAGGCGCACGGGGAGGTTCTCCGCGTCGATCCGGGCCTGCAGGTTGTCGCGCAGCGGGCCATCCCCGACGATCGCGAAGACCACGTCCGGGTTGGACTCCCGCACCGATGCAGCCACGGACAGTAGCGTCGGGTAGTCCTTCTGCGGTGCCAGGCGACCCACGGTGAGCACGAGGGGCTCCTCGTCGAGCCCGAACGACTGCCTGACCTCGTGACGCGGCGTACGGACCTGAGGCATCGCAGGAGCCGCTACCGGGGCCAGCTGGGCCTGCCGCGCTCCGAGGCTCTTGGCGAGCTCCACGAGGTCGCTAGAGGCTCCTAGAGTCAGGTCCGCTCCCCTGGCAACCAGCCGCTGCCCCAGCCGCATGACAAGCCCACGTGGGCCCGGAGCGATCACCGCGTTGTGCCAGGTGACCACCAGCGGCCGCAGCCGCGACCTGTCGCGGAGTGCGGTCATACCGGCGCGGTAGCCGTGCGCGTGGAACACGTCAGCGCCGCGCAACGCTGCTGCCTGAGTCACGACCTGCGCACCGCCGAAGTCGAAGTGCTCAGCGGTGCCGGGCGGCGCGCACACGACCACCTCGTGCCCGGCGTTCAGGAACCGCGGCACCAGCGAGGCGACGTGCTGCCCGATCCCACCCCTCGACTCCGCGAGCAGCAGGCCGATCCTCATTGCGTCTCCTCCACAAGTCCACGACTCCGCAGCGCGCGGACGTCCGCGCGATCCAGTACCACCGCGACCGCGGCGTACACAACGACTACGGCCAGGCCGGACAGCACCGCGAACAAGCAGGCCTTACCCACTCCGGCGTCGCCGGCCGGCAACGACACCGCCCAGCCGGCCGCACCGGCAAGGACAGCACCGACCAATGCAGCCAGCGTGGCGCGCGGCAATCCGGCGAGTACCCCGGGACCCGCCTCCCGACGCAGGACGACGAGCAGCACGATCGCTCCAGCCATCATGCCGATCGACATCGCGGCCGCCAGCGCCGGCACGGCATCCCAGGACGCCGTAAGCACCACGCCGGACACCGCGACCAGCATCCAGGCGCCGGCCGTCACCACTGCGACCTCACGACCGGAGTGCCTCGCGTAGAGCACCCTGCCGACGTGCATCAGTACGGCGAACCCGATGGCAGCCGGCGCAAACAAGAGCAACGCGTCGACCAGTGTCGCCGCTCTCGCCTCCTGTACGGCGCCGTCGTCGTACGCGAAAACGCGAGCAACCGGGACCGCGGTGCCCACCAGGAGTGCGGCCCCAGCACCGCCTGCCAACATCACAGCCCGCGTCGACGAGGCGGCGTACACATCGAACCGCTCCCCCGCGTCATACGCCGACGCGAGCCGCGGGAACACAGCTGTGGTGATCGGCACGGCCAGTACGGCGTACGGCAGCAGATAGACCGCGTTGGCCCACGTATAGACCGCGATGCTGCCCGCCACGCCTCGATGGTTGGCCAGGTAGGTCGTGACGACAAACGTGAGCTGCTGCGCGATCAGTATGGCGAGACCAGCCAGCGCCAGCCTTCGCAGTACCGGAGCGACCCCGGGGTCGAGGCGCAGCGTCGGCTTGATCGGGATGCGCAGGAACAGCATCGGCACCAGCACGGTCAGCGCCAGCGCAGCGACGCCCAGCGTCGTACCCCAGGCCAGCAGATCGGACGCCCCGCGCGACGCCGAGTCGGCGTCCGGCGCCGCGCCCGCGAACGCCAGATAGGTGCCTACGACAACAAGACTGGACACGAGCGGCGCCAGCGCACCGGCCGCGAACCGCTTGTGCGACTGCAGTACGGCGGTCGCGATCACAGCGATCGCGTAGCCGAAGACCTGCGGCACGAAGATCGCCAGCATCCGCGTCGCGGTCGCAGCCGAGCCGCTGCACTCGGCGCCCGGATCGAGCATTGCGTCGGTGTAGGTGGACGCGAAAAGCCAAGCCAGCAAGGCGAACGGCGCCAGCAGCACGAACGACCAGGTGATCAGCGCACCGATGATGCGTCCCTGCGCAGCGCGGTCGCCGCGTGCCACCGGACCGGCGAGCACCGGGATGACCGCACCCGCCAGCGCGCCACCCGCGACCACCTCGAAGAGGATGTTCGGCAGTTGGTTCGCCGTCGCGTACGCCTCGGCCAGGCACCCGGCCCCGACCGTCTTCGAGAAGACGAGCCACCGGCCGAAACCCACCACCCGGGCCAGAACTGTCACCGCGGCGACCAGCAACGCGGCTTGCGCGATGCGCGCGCCGGTTCCTGAGCCGCCACCTCCCCCGGCGCCGGCCGGGCGCTCCGCGCCCGAGCCGTCTGTGCTCACCGAGTCATCATCGGGGCCTACGGCCCCACTGGTCGATCTTGTCGAGCATCGGGTTCTCCGCGATCACCTTGGTGAAGCTGACCTTCTCGCTGGCCAGGTTGAGCGCGACGACGGCGCCCAGCGCGAGCGCCTTCAGCGGACCCGGCAGCGAGGCGGCGAGCGCCGTACCGGTGATCGCGCCCAGGCCGTTCGCACCGCAGTCGCCGAGCATCGAGCGCTCGCAAAGGTCGGACGGCGCCGCGGCCGCGGCCGCACCGACGACCGCGCCGGCCGGGCCGTTCGTCACCGCCAGCGGCGCGTTCACTGCTGCGACCACCTTCAGCGCACGGCCGGGCCGGAGGTCGAGCAGGTTGGTGAGGTTCGCCGTACCCGCGATCAAGGCGCCGTCGGCAACGACCCCGGCGAGGGCCTTCACACCGGACGACTTCCGCGGCAGCAACGCGGCGGCGGCCAGGCCCGCGGCGCCGACCCCGAGGATCTTCACCGCACCGCTCGTCACCTCACCCCGCTTCAGCGCGCTGAGGTGACCGCGGAACCCCTTCGCCTGCGTCGTCCCACGCAGGTCGTCGTACGCGCCGACTGCACCCGACACCGAGCCGGCGAGCAGCGCGGCGGCCTTCACCTTGCCCGGAGTCTTGGGAGATGCCGCGACGCCGGCCAGCGCGCCGAGCACCGCGACCGGACCCTCGAGCAGCGTGACCGGCTCACCGCGATGGTTGGTCCGCTCGAACGGCTCGCGGTTCTCCTTGGGCAGGTTCGCCGCGGCGCGTTCGAGCGCAGCGGTGGCGGCTGCCGCGACGGCAGCGCTCAGAATTCCCACGTCAGTTGTCCTTCGTCTGTACGTCCGACGGCGCAACGCCGTTCTTCGCGTCGATCGCGCCGTACTGCCCCGCCTTGCCGCTCGCCTGCTCGGCCAGCGAGAAGACGACCGTCGCCTGTCCGGCGGGGATGTCGGCCACGTCCACCGAGGAAACGATCTTGGTCGCGTCGGAGTCACTCCGCAATGCCTTGAGCAGGCCGCCGTCCTGCGCGGTCACCGGCGTCCCGGCCACCACGACGCCGTTGCTGCCCTGGTCCAGGCCCTCGATGAAGTCCACGGAGTCGTTGTACGACGAGTTGTCCGGCACCGGTGTCGGCGGCTTCGCGGCCAGTACGACGACCAGGCCGGCGCGGTCCTTGAACTGCGACGGCTTCAGCGACATCAGCTTCGCCCCGGTCAGGCCGCTGATGATCTTGGTCGACTCGCCGTCGGCGGACTTGCCCTCCTCCTTGGCCGCGATGGCGCGAGCCAGGATCAGCCCGGCGCGCTGGTACGTCGTACTGTCGGCCGGGTAGTCGACGTCGGTCGTGACCAGCTCGGTGGCGATCTGCTCGACCAGTTGGCGCTGGCCGGCGTCGAACATCTTGTTGTCCAGCGCAACCCGGGTGGTGACCTGGCCGCCGGCCTTCTCCAGCTCCTCGGTCAGCGTGTTGGCCAGGTCGCCGTCGGCGCTCGGCATGGTGACGACGGCGATCTTCTTGCCGCTCAGCTTGCCGTCGGTCAGCCCCGCGGTGACCTTGGCGACGTAGTCGTCGCGGTACTTGTCCAGAGTCTTCGTCTCGTCCAGCTTGGCCCGGGTGTCCGCGAGCTGCTGGCGGTCCTTCTCGGCCTGGCTCGCGACGAGCTCGCTGCCGGTGCCCTTCAGCGGGCCGGCGCCCAGCACCACACCGGCGCCCAGAGCAAAGAAGATCGCCACGATCGAGACGATGTGGTAGCGAAAGTCGATCACGTGAACAGCTCCCGGATCCAGTAGACGAAGTCGCTCCAGCGCGCCCGCAGGATCGACCAGAGCACGTCGTCGGCGCCGATCGCGACCAACGCCATGCCGAGTGCGAACAGGCCGGCCGCGGCCAGCGCGACCACCTGGAAGGTCGAGACCCGGCTGCGGTACAGCCGGCCGACCCCCTTGGCGTCCACCAGCTTGGCGCCGACGCGCAAGCGGGTGATGAAGGTGCTGGCCATCCCCGGGCGTCCCTTGTCCAGGAACTCCACCAGCGAGTTGTGGGTGCCGACCGCGACGATCAGCGACGCGCCCTTGGAGTCGGCCAGCAGCATCGCGACGTCCTCGCTGGTGCCGGCCGCCGGGAACTCGATCGAGTCCACCCCGAGCCGCTCCATCCGTTCCGAGCCCGGCGCGCGGCCGTCGCGGTAGGCGTGCACGACCACCTCGGCGCCGCTCTTCAGCGTCTCGTCCTTGACCGAGTCCATGTCGCCGATGATCAGGTCCGGGACGTAGCCCTCCTCGGCCAGCGCGTCGGCGCCGCCGTCGACGCCGATCAGCACCGGCCGGTACTCCCGGATGTACGGCTTCAGCGCGACCAGGTCCTCGCGGTAGTCGTACCCGCGGACCACGATCAGGACGTGCTTGCCCTCCATCGGCGTGTGGATGTCCGGCACCCCGACACCGTCGAGCAGCAGGTCGCGTTCGCGGCGCAGGTACTCCAGGGTGTTGGCGGTGAACGCCTCCAGCTGGGTGGACAGCCCGGACCGGGCCTCGTCCATCAGGTCCGCGACGGTCTTGCTGTCCTGCGAGATGCCCTTGGCGACGACCTCCTCGCCCCGGTACAGCGAGCCGTCGTGCAGCCGGACCCGCTCACCCTCGTGCAGGATCGAGAACACCTCGCGGCCGACCCCGTCGACCAGCGGGATGCCCGCCTCGACGAGGATCTCCGGACCGAGGTTCGGGTAGCGGCCGCTGATCGAGTCGGCCACGTTCACCACCGCGGCGACCCGGCAGTCGACCAGCGCCTCGGCGCTGACCCGGTCCAGGTCGACGTGGTCGATGACCGCGATCTCACCCGGTTTCAGCCGTTTGGTGAGATTCTTGGTACGGCGATCGAGCCGGACCACGCCGGCGATGCCGGGCAGTTCAGTGGGGCGTGCTCTCCGCAGGATGGGCAGTTTCATCGCGCTCTCATCCTGCCATGTCAAGAGCCCCCTCCCGGTTCATTTACCCCGCCGGGCGGGCAATCACGCACGGAAATCGTGGTGACTGTGCGTCAAATCATCCTTTCGAACGACTCTTCCGGCGCGGTTTGTGACGCTCCGCCGCGAGTGCGAGCAACTCCTCCGCGTGCGCCTGCGCGGCGTCGGAGTTCTCCAGGCCGGCCATCATCCGGGACAGTTCCCGCAACCGCGCGTCGTCGTCGAGGGCGACCAGGCCACTCGTGGTGACCGAACCGTCGTCACTCTTCAGCACCACCGCATGACGATCCGCGAACGCGGCCACCTGCGGCAGGTGGGTCACCACGATCACCTGCGCCTTCTCGGCCAGCCGGGCGAGTCGCTTGCCCACCTCGACCGCGGCCCGGCCGCCGATCCCGGCGTCGATCTCGTCGAACACCAGCGTCGGCACCGGATGGGTGTCGCTGAGGATCACCTCGAGCGCGAGCATCACCCGGGACAGCTCACCGCCCGACGCCGCCTTCTGCAGCGGGCGGGCCGGGCTGCCCGGGTTCGCCGCGAAGCAGAACTCGATCTCGTCGATCCCGTACGGACCAGCGGCGGTTTCGTGCACCTCGATCGACAACTTCGCGTGCGGCATCGCCAGGCCGGTCAGCTCTTCGGACACCGCGACACCGAGCCGCTCGGCGGCCTCTTGGCGCGCGGCCCTGATCTGCTGGCCGAGGTCGCTGAGCTTCGCATCCAGCTCGGCGAGCTCGGCGGTCAGATGCTCGACCCGCTCGTCGCTTCCGTCCAGCTCGGCCAGTCGCTCCGCGGATCGCTTCGCCCACTCGAGCACCTCGTCCACATTGCCTTCGTCGGCGCCGTACTTGCGGACCAGGCTGGTCAGCAGCGACCGCCGCTCACTCACCACGGCCAGCCGAGCCGGGTCGGTGTCGACGTCGGCGGCGTACGACGAAAGCTCTTGCGCCAGGTCGGCCGCGAGATATCCGAGCTCACCGGCGCGATCCGCCAGCTCGGCCAGCTTCGGGTCGTGGTGGCGCTCCGCGTCGAGGACCTGCTTGGCGAGCGCGAGCAGCCCGAGTACGTCGCTCGGCCGGGTGGACTCGAGGTCCTCCGAAGCCATCGCGTCGGCTGCCGTCGTGGCCGCCGTACGGAGGCCGTCGGCGTACGCGAGGCGGTCCTCCTCGGCGGCGAGCTCGGTGTCCTCGCCGGGCAACGGCTCGGCCTTCGCGACCTCGTCGAGCCCGAAGCGCAGCAGGTCCGCCTCGGCGAGGCGGTCGCGCTGCCGGGTGGTCAGCTCGGTCAGCTCGGCCTCGACCTCACGGTGCCGTTTGTAGGCAGCGGCGTACTCCTGCAGGGGCACGAGCACGGCCTTGCCGGCAAAGGTGTCGAGGGTCTCGCGCTGGCGCGACGGCTGCAGCAACCGCCACTGCTCGGCCTGCCCGTGGATCGCGACCAGGTCGCCCGACACCTCGCCCAGGACGGACACCGGCACGGACGCCCCACCGAGGAACGCCCGCGAGCGCCCTTCGGACGACAGCTCGCGGGCGATCAGCAACTCGTCGTCGTCCAGCTCGCCGCCACGGTCCTCGGCCTGCTGCACGATCGCCTTCGGTACGGCGCTGGCCCGGCCCTCGACCCGGGCCCGGCGCGTCCCGTGCCGCACCAGGCCGCTGTCGGCGCGCCCGCCGAGCAGCATGTTCACCCCGGTCACGACCATCGTCTTGCCGGCCCCGGTCTCGCCGGTGACCGCGGTGAACCCCGGATCGAGGTCCAGCGTGGCGTCCTCGATCACGCCCAACCCGGTGATGCGAATCTCCGAGAGCATGCTCTAGGTCTCCTGTTGTGGTTTGCCGTTGCGCTTTCGCTCGGCGGCTCCGCGCCAGCCGAGCACAGGGAGGTCGAACTTGGCGACCAGCCGGTCCGTGAACGGGGCCTCGTGCGCCCGCGCCAGCCGGACCGGCCGGTTGCCGCGGCGGACCTGGATCTCGGCGCCCGGCGGCACCTCGACCATCCGGCGGCCATCGCACCACAGCACCCCGCGGCCGTGCCACGACGGCACCAGCTCGATCGACAGCTGCGACGTCGGCGCGACCACGATCGGCCGGGAGAACAACGCGTGCGCGCTCAGCGGCACCACCAGGATCGCCTCGACCTCGGGCCACACGATCGGGCCGCCGGCCGAGAAGGAGTACGCCGTACTGCCCGTCGGGGTGGCCACCACGACGCCGTCGCAGCCCCAGCGGGACAGCGGCCGGTCGTCCACCTCGACCATCACCTCGAGCATCCGCTCGCGGGCCGCCTTCTCCACACTCGCCTCGTTCAGCGCCCAGGTGTCGAAGATCAGCTCGCCGTCCAGCCGGACGTCGACCGCGAGCGTCATCCGCTCCTCGACGGTGTAGCTGCGATCCACCACCACCTGGACGATCCGCTCCAGATCGTCCACCTCGGCCTCGGCCAGGAAGCCGACGTGACCGAGGTTGACGCCGAGCACCGGCGTCCGGTGCGGGCGGGCCAGCTCGGCGCCGCGCAGGATCGAGCCGTCGCCGCCGAGCACCATGATCAGCTCGACGTCCAGCGCCGCCTTCTCGTGGTCGTCGACGACCTCCGCGGGGTCGAGCTTCAGCGCCTCGGCCTCGTCCGCGAGCAGCCGGACCAGCAGACCGGCGTCGGTCAGCAGCCGGTGCGCATCCCGCGCCACCTCGACCGCCTGCTCCCGTCCGGTGTGCGTCACCAGCAGCACGCGCCGCGGCTCGTGCTCACCCACTCGCGTCCCCGCCTCTCACTGAGCCTTTTCCTTCCCCGCCCCGCCGCCCCGGACAGGGGGACCGCTCTCGACGGCAGTCTGGAGCATCGTCTCATCGAGAGGCGGCGCGGAACGGCGTATCCACAGGAAGTATTCGACATTTCCTGACGGACCAGGCAACGGGCTCGCCGCGACGCCCTCAACGCCCCAGCCCAGCTCCAGCGCCCTGGCCGCCACGCCGCGCACCGCGTCGGCCCGCAACTCGGGATCGCGGACCACGCCGCCCTTGCCGAGCCGCTCCTTGCCCACCTCGAACTGCGGCTTCACCATCAGCACCAGGTCGCCGTCCGGCTTCACCACCCCGATCAGGGCGGGCAGGACGAGCGTGAGCGAGATGAAGCTGAGATCCGAGACGACCAGATCAACTGGTTCACCACCGATGGCGTCGAGGGTGAGGGTGCGGACGTTGGTCCGGTCCATCACCGTGACGCGGTCGTCGGTCTGCAGCGACCACACCAGCTGGCCGTAGCCGACGTCGACCGCGATCACGTGTGCCGCTTCGTTGCGCAGCAGTACGTCGGTGAATCCGCCGGTGGACGCGCCCGCATCGAGGGCCCGGCGGCCCTTCACCTGCACGCCGCTGAAGGCTTCGAGGGCGCCGACCAGCTTGTGCGCGCCGCGGCTCGCGTAGTTCGGGTCTTCGGTCTCCGAGGTGTCGACGACGATCGGCGCGTCGGCCCCGACACCGGTCGCCGCCTTGGTGGCGACGGTGCCGGACACCTTCACCTTGCCGGCGGCGATCAGGTCGCTCGCGTGCTCACGGGACCGCGCGAGGCCCCGTCGTACCAGCTCGGCGTCGAGCCGCGATCGCTTGATTCCTTTGGCCACGTCCGTCTAGCTGCGGTCCTCGGCGTCCGCTTCGACCAGTGCGGACTGGAGCCGCTCGTGCAGGTCGGCGTACACCTCGGCGTGCTCGCCGACCGGCCGATCCCGCAACTCGTCGAGCCGCGACATCGTCTCCTCGACCAGCGGGTGCGCGTCGTCGTCCTGTACGGCGGGCTCGTCGGCGGCCGTGTCCGCGACGAACGGGTGCTGGTGCTCGTCCTCGGGAGCGCGTGCGAACTCCGGGCCGAACTCCACCTCGGCCGGATCGACGTGCGGCGCCGGCTCGTCCTCGCGGTCGGCGAGGGTGTCCACAGAGGCTTCGAAGGTTGCTTCGGTGTCCTCCGCGGTCTCGCCGTCTTCGCCGTACTGGCCCATCTCGGGCTGGGCGTCGCCGTACGAGAAGTTCTGCGGCGCCGGCTCGGCGTCGTAGTCGGGGGACTCCGGGGTGTCCTCCGACGGGTAGGGGTCGAAGCCCGGCTCGACGTCGGGGTCGACGCCCGGCGGGAACTGCTCGCCAGGATGCTCGGTCACGTCAGGCCTTCTTCGCCGTCTTCTTCGCCGGTGCCTTCTTGGCCGCCTTCTTCGCGGCCGCCTGCTTGGCCGGGGCCTTCGCGGCCTTCTTCGCAGCCGCCGCCTGCACCGGAGCCGGCGCCGCCTCCGCAAGCGCGTCGCCTGCCGGAGCAGCCGCCCCGGCCCGCGCCGCGGCCAGCTCGGTCTCCAGCGTCTTGACCCGGCGAGTGAGCGCGTCGACTTCCTCGGCCCGGACGAACCCGAGCCGGGCCACCGCGCCCTCGACCTCGTTCGTCACGATCGCCTGCAGCAGCTGACGGTTGCTCTTGCTGGTGGCAACGATCTCGTCGGCCAGGTCACTCACCTTGGTGGTCAGCCCCGACGTCAGCTTGTCCGCGCCGGTCTGCTGCAGCAACGCCTTCGCCGCCGCCTCGGCCCGCTGCCGCGTGACCTCGGTCAGCCCGCTCGCCAGTTGTACGTAGCCGCGCAGTGCGTCCATCACCATGACTGCCTCCTCGCTTCGTTCCAGCAACGGTATCGCCTCCCGCCCGCAATACCACCACCCCCACCACCCCACACCCCCACCGTCCCCGCCAACCCCCGATCTCGGCGGATATCCACCCGATTCGGGGGTTGCCCACGCGGAATCCCGGGGGGCAACCCCCGGTCCGAGGGGGCAACCCCGGGCGATTACTTGTCCAGCCCGACGCGGTGCAGGGCGGCGTCGATGGCGATCGAGCCCGGCGCCGGGGCCGGCTTGGGCAGTGGGCGGCGACCGCGGGCCGTGCTCTTCTTCGCGACCGGCTTCGCCGGGGTGTCGACCGCGGCCCACACCGCGGACAGGATCGCCCGCAGGCCGTCGTACGGCTCGCCCTCGCCCTTCACGCTCACGGCGTTGTCGACGACCTCGGCGGTCCAGCCCTCACACGTGTGCCGCCCGCCGTCGACCATGACTCCGGGTTGCTTCTCCGGAAGCGCGCCCAGGTCGGCCGCGACGTACGTCGGCCGCTGGTTCTTCGGAGCCCGGGCCAGATCGTGCGCGTCGTGGACACCGGTCGCGACCCACAGACTGGCGATCCCGACGTTGTTCGCGCCCTCGATGTCGGAGTCGAGCCGGTCGCCGATCATCAATGGTCGTTCGGCGTTCAGCCGCTCGATACTCGTCTCCAGCAACGGCCGCTCCGGCTTGCCGGCCACGATCGGGTCCACCTCGACGGCGGCCCGGATCGCCTGCACCAGCGTCCCGTTCCCCGGCGCCATACCGGCGGCCGTGGGGATCGTCAGGTCGAGGTTGGTCGCGTACCACTTCGCGCCCTCGTTGATCGCGTGCGCGCCGTCCGCGAGCATCACCCAGTTCACATCCGGGTGAAAGCCTTGTACGACGGCCACCGGGTGCGCGTCGCTGCTGCGGACCGGACGCAGCCCGTACTCCTCCAGCGCCGACGTCAGCCCTTCACCGCCGACCACGAGCACCGGCGAGCCCTCCGGGTACTCGCTCGCGATCAGCTTCGCGGCCGCCTGCGCGGACGTCACGACGTCGTCGGCGATCACATCCAGCCCGAACGACGCGAGGTGCTCGGCGACCACCCGGGCCGGCCGGCTCGCGTTGTTGGTGATGTAGCCGAGCCGCAGGCCCTCCTTGGCCGCCTTGCGCAGGTTCTCCGGCGCGTCCGGGACCGGGTCGGGCCCGACGTACACGACACCGTCGAGGTCGAGCAGCGCGACGTCGTACCGGCCGGCGAGCGGTTCGTCACATGCGGACAGCGGCGCGGGCGAAGTTCGTTCCGTGCTCATGCTTCCCCCCGTACGATGCCGCCCATGCCAGCAACCGGGCCGGACTCGAGCGGGAGCGTGCTGCGGCTCGAGCCGTTGCGCGCCTGGCGGTTCGTGGCCGGCAAGGTGAGCGCGCTGGGCGCCGTCACGTCGCCGCCGTACGACGTACTGGAACCCGCCATCGTCCGGCGGCTGACTGACTCTGATCTGCACAACATGGTGAGGCTCATCCTTCCACGCGATCCTGAGCTCGGCCCCGGCCGGTACGACGAGCCCGCCCGACGGCTCGCGGGGTGGCAACGCGACGGTGTGGTGGTGCAGGACCAGCGGCCCGCGTTGTACGTCTACGAGCAGCAGCTGGGGAACGCCGTACTGTGCGGACTGGTCGGCTCACTCGGCCTGGACCCGGCCCGGCGCGTGGTGCTGCCGCACGAGGAAGTGATGCCGCACTGGGTCGACGACCGGCTCGAGCTGATGGAGGCCACCGACGCCGACCTGGAGCCGATCCTGCTCGCGTACGGCGACGGGGGCGTGGCCAGTGACGCAGTGGACGCCGCGCGGTCCGGAGAGCCGTGGCTGGAGGCCGAGACCACCGGGGCGGAGCATCGCATCTGGCGTATCGAAGACCCCATCGTGCTCGCAGCGATCTCTGCGGAGCTGGCGACACACGAAGCGCTGATTGCCGACGGCCACCACCGCTATGCGGCCTACCTGGAACGGCGCCGGCGGGAGCCGTCGCGAGGGGGTACTGATGTCGGTCTGGCGATGCTGGTCGACTACAACCGCCACCCGCTGACGCTGGACCCGATCCACCGCGTCATACCGGGCCTGGACCTGGCCACGGTCTCCTCGCGCACACCGACCGGCTGGCGGGTGCTGCCGGGGCGAGTAGAGGGCGTGCCGGACCGGATTGGTGTCACTGACGGCTCGGAGTGGCTGACGCTGCACTCGACGCACGGTCAGGAGGCTCCGGCGGTGTCTATGCTGCACGACCTGCTGCTGCCGGCGTGGGGCGTGGTGGAAGAGGACATCAGCTTCCACCACACGCTGGCTGACGCACTGGCTCTGGCTGGCCCTCAGCAGGCCGTTGTGGAGCTCACAGCACCCCGGATGGACCAGGTACTGCGGTCCGCGCTGCAGGGCGTCGTACTGCCGCAGAAGGCGACGTCGTTCGGGCCGAAGCCGCGGGTGGGGTTGCTGTTCCGGACGCTGTGACCGCTGCTCAGGGGCGGTGGTAGAGGCTGAGGAACTCCTCGCGGAGCGGCTTGCGGGCCGCCCGGTGGCGCTCGGTGAGCCGGCCGAGGGTGAACGACAGCTCCGGATCGTCCTGCGCAGCTGCCTCCCTGGCCATCGCGGTCAGAGCGTCCGCGGCAGCGCAGTGGTCCTGGTGCTGACCCAGCAGCTCTTGGTACTTGGCTGCCTGGGTGGCGGTCTCTTTGGCCTCGTCCCCGAGTACGGCGGCGCTGGTGTCGGCGGCGTACCGGACGCGCTTGGCGAGCAGACGTACCTCGTGCCAGTCGTCGTCCTGGGTCCAGGGCTTGAGCTTGTCGGCCTCTTCGGTGAACGTGCGGCTGGCGGCCGTCAAAAGCTGCGGCAGCACCTCGCTGCAGGGTTTGCTGGCCTTCGGCTTGAGGAGTGGGGAGGCTGCGGCCGCGTCCAGGGTCTGCAGCAACGCCGCCGTACTCTCGCCGGTCACCACCTCGTTGGACCGGGCCGCGGCACGGTCCAGGGCGACGGTGAGGGTCGTCAGGATCGTCTCGACGTGCTCAGGGTCGTCCTCGCTGTTGGCGGTCTCGCGGACGAGCGCCGCGATCACCTCCAGGTCGCGGGCTTCTCCACACGCGTTGGCGAGAGCGGCGAGCTGAGTGCGGAGGTCCTGGGCCCAGTCGCCCGCCAGCTGCTTCCGGAACAGCCTCAGGTTGCTCCGCAACCGCCGGCAAGAGACCCGCACCTGGTGGATGGCGTCGTCCTCACCCTTCTCGACCATGAGAACGGCGCCCTGCAGCCGCGTCGTCCCCTTGGTGAGGGCATTGACCACCAACGCCCCGACGGGGGCCTCCGCCGACAACGCACCGCTCCAACCCGCCACGCTCTCCGCCATTCACCCATTCTCCCCGCTCCGAGTGAACGCGTCAGCACAGCACCGCCCAGCCCTACTCCCCCTTCACCCCGTCCGACTCGTCGGCCTTCGCCACTTCCCCATCCAGAGCGTCATCGACAACCCCGTGTAGCTCAGCGTCCCCCGCCGCGTCCTCACCCTGGCCGGCGACCGCCACGTCCGAGAGCTCCGCGTCCTCCTCGGCCTCGCCCTCAAGCCCCGTGTCCGCGAACTCCGCGTCCCCCTCGGCCTCATCCGCTTCGTCGTCCGCGAGGCCCGCGGTGTCCACCTCGTCGTCGAGCTCCGCAGCCTCAGCGTCGTCCTCGGGCTCGTCCGCCTCGTCCACCTCGCCGTCGTCCGCCTCGTCTTCCAGCTCGTCGTCGAGGTCCGCGTCCTCAGCCTCGTCCTCGGGCTCGTCCACCTCGTCGTCGAACTCCGCGACCTCCGCCTCGTCCTCCGGCTCGGCGTCGTACGCCTCGTCCTCGGAGTCGTCGTCCTCGTCGTCCTCGTCGAGGTCCGTGAACTGGAGACCCTCGAGCTGCGCAGCCCGCTCAGCGGCACCAGTGGAACCGTCAGCGTCGACGCCGGCCGCCCGGTGGAACCAGATCAGCGCGTCATCCTCCCGACCAGCCTCCTCGAGCGCGTCGGCGTACGCGTACCGCAGCCGCGGCAGCCAGTCCGCCTTCGTCCGCTTGGTCAGCTCCGGCACCTGCAGCGTCTGGATCGCCGCCGCCGTCTGCCCCATGTCACGCCGCGCCCCGGCCGCCACGATCAGCAACTCGACCTGCGTCGCCTCGCTCAGGTCACGTACATGCTTGTCCCGCGACAGCGTCAGCGCCTTCTCCGGCCGCCCGAGCGCCCGCTCGCAGTCCGCCATCATCGCGATGACCTCGTGGTTCCCGGTCATCCGCCGTACCGCGCGGAACTCGGTCAGCGCCTCGTCGTAGTGCTCAGCCAGGTACGCCGTGATCGCCACAGCCTCCCGTACGCCGCCAAGCCGCGCAGCCAGCCGCCGCGCAGTCCGAGCATGCTGGTACGCCCGCTCCGGGTCGTCGTCGATGAACCGGCCCGACGCGACGAGGTGCTGCGCGACCAGGTCCGCAAGGCCGCGCGGCAACGACCGCAGCTCAGCCTTCACCGACCGGTCCAGCTCAGCCCCGGTGATCCCCTCCGGAATCACCGGATCATCCCGCCGCGGCCCAGCCTTCTCCTCTACCGGCCGATCCCCGCGACGCCCCGCACCCCGCTCATCCCGCCGGCCACCCCGCTCATCCCGCCGAAATGCCCCACGCTCCCCCCGACCAGGCCCACCCCCACGAGCAGCCCCGGCCCCACGCCCACGCTCATCCCGCCCACCGCGATCGTCCCGCCGGAATCCCTCACGCCCCCCACGCTCGTCCCGACCACGCTCGTCCCGCCGGAAGCCCCCGCTTCCGCCACGCTCATCGCGCCCACCGCGGTCATCCCGGCCGCCTCGCTCGTCGCGCCCACCGCGGTCATCCCGCCGGTAGTCACCACGCCCGCCTTCATCCCGCCGGAACCCGCCACCACCACGCTCGTCACGCCGCGAGTCCCCACGTCCCCCACGCTCGTCCCGACCAGAGCCCTCGCCCCGCCGGGAGTCGTCCCGCCCCCCACGCTCATCGCGCCGGAAACCCCCACCCGACCGCTCATCCCGCCGGAATCCCTCACGCCCCCCACGCTCGTCCCGACCACGCTCGTCGCGCCCACCGCGCTCATCCCGCCGGAAGCCCCCGCCTCCGCCACGCTCATCGCGCCCACCGCGGTCGTCCCGTCGGTAGTCACCACGCCCACCTTCATCCCGCCGGGACCCGCCTCCGCCGCGCTCATCACGGCGCGGGCCCTCGTCCCGCCGGAAGCCACCACGCCCACCGGAACGGTCATCACGACTGTCAGTACGCCGGTACCCGCCAGACCTCTCGTCCCGACCGGCTCCACGTCCTCCGCGGTCATCCCGGTCCCCACGCCCCGACATCTGACCGCCGAACGGATCCCGCTCACCCTTGTCATCCCGCCGCGCCCCGGCGAACCCGCGCCGACCCTCGAACCGGCCTTCCTCACGGTCCTGCCCGTCGCGATACGAACCACCGGACCGCGGACCACTCCGCGCCCCACCCGACCGAGGCCCATCCCCCCGGCTCGATGCTCCACGCGGCCCACCAGTCCCCCGACCACCAGAACCGCCGGAACCCCAACCACCGGACCCACCCGATCCACCAGAGCTCCAACCACCGCCACCAGAACGCCCCGAACCACCCGAACGCCCAGCACCAGACCCGCCGGATCCACCAGAACGCCCAGCGCCGTACCCGCCGGATCCGCCCGAACGCCCGGAACCCGACCCACCGGTCCGCCCAGCACCGGGACCACCGGTACGCCCGCCGCCCGAGCCACCCGACCCCGAGCCGGCCCGTCCACCACTGAACCCTGAACGACCGGAGCCCGACCGCTCACCACCGTCGCGACCAGGACGGCCGCTACCTCCGGAGGAACCGCGACGGTCCCCAGAACCGGAGCGAGGATTGCGAGGTGGCGTCGCCACGTTGACTCCTAATTGCTGTAGCTCGATCGAGCAAGGGCGCTGCAGCCATCTGCAGCAAATGGACAAAGAACAAAGGTACCGCCGCCACCCCCACAACCAGACATCCGGTACACCCCATCCCACAACCCCGCGAACCACCCACCCCTCCGGCCCCTCCGACCCGCCCCTGGTCGCCTGACGCGCACCTCAGGTCGGCACCCCACACCCGCCCCACCCTCGCTAAGCCAGTGCGCACACCATCGGTGCACCCACCCACCCGGCCCTCCGCCCCTCCGCCCCTCCGCCCCTCCGCCCCTCCGGCCCTCCGCCCCTCCGGCCCGCGGATCCTTCACGCTCAGGTCGGGGTCTGCCTCGCTAACGGTGTTCCGGGTCGACCGTGATCACGCCACGTCCGACCTCGACGCGTCCGACGGCGCCGTCTGTGAGGGAGCCATGGCTCAGCGCGACGAGGTACGGACGCCGACGCGGTACGTCCGGGAGCAACCGATCCCACGTTTGGGTGGAGCCAGGTTGCCGCAGGCAGCAAGGAAGTCCGGCCTCGTGGCTGTCCGGTGGACCGTGCGATCGTGAGAAGTGGGGAGGGGAGGCCGGAATGAGCGGCGATGTGATCGTGGTGGGAGGTGGCACCGCAGGGTGCGTGCTGGCGGCCCGGCTGACCGAGGACGCGGGATGCGCGGTGTTGCTGATCGAGTCTGGGCCGGACTATCCGAACCTGGACGGACTGCCGGCCGACGTTGCCGACGCTTCCGAGCCGACCGTGGGTCACGACTGGGGCTACTTCGCCGAGGCCGACTCTCTGGACCGGCGCGTCCCGCTGCCTCGAGCGCGGCTGATCGGTGGTTGTTCCGCCACCAATGGCTGCTTCGCGCTGCGCGGTGCCCCGGCCGATTACGACCGCTGGCGAGCTCTGGGCAATCCTGGGTGGAGCTTCGCTGAAGTCTTGCCGTTCTTTCGGCGCCTGGAATCCGATCTCGATTTCGCCGACCGCTGGCATGGAAACGGCGGTCCGATCCCGATCCGCCGTCATCCGGCCGACGAGCTCACCCCGATCCAGCAAGCGTTCATCAATGCCGCTGTTCAGGTAGGACACAGCTACGTCGCCGACCATAACCGACCGGGCGCACTCGGCATCGGACCGACTCCACGCAACGTCCGAGACGGCCTGCGGATGAGTTCCGCGATCACTTACCTCGCCGCCGCCCGGCACCGGCCGAACCTCACCATACGCGCCGACACGACGATCGGGCGGGTAGAGATCGCACATGGCCGCGTGGTCGGCGTGCGCACCACAACGGGCGAGCTGCTCGAGGCGGACCGAGTCGTGCTGGCGGCCGGCACCTACGGCAGCCCGGCCATCCTTGCTCGCTCGGGCGTTGGCTCCGCAGCCCGCCTGTCGCGGCTCGGTATCGACGTCGTGGCGGATCTGCCGGCTGTCGGCGAGCATCTGATCGACCACCCGATCGTTGCCGTCGACCTCCCCACCAGACCGGCCGCGGGACCGAAGTTCCAGGCGATCGCCACGCTCTCCTCGACCTCGAGCGGAGCGCCGGACCTCCACCTCTTCGCGGCCGGGCCGTTCCCCGTCGAACGTGAGATCTGCGAGTCTGGGGCGATCTTCGGCATCGTCGCCGGGCTGATGGCCCCGCAATCGGAGGGATCGGTGCGAGTCAGGTCGGCCGATCCCAGCGATCCGCCGCGTATCGACGTGGCACACCTTCGTCACCCCGACGACCTCGCCCGCATGGTTGACGCCACCGTCGAGGCCCGCCGGATCGCCCGCAGTGAGCCGCTCGCCGCGCTCGTCACCGGCGCCGAGATCGAACCAGGGCCGGCTGTCGCGGACGACGCCCGTACCGCGATCGCCGAGTCCATCCGCGCTCGCGTCGCCTCCTACCATCACCCAGTGGGTACCTGCCGGATGGGCACAGATGCCGACCGGGACGCGGTGGTGGACGCCCGTGGCCGCGTCTACGGCGTCGACCGACTCTGGATCGCCGATGCATCGGTCATGCCGACGATCCCAACCGCCAACACCAACCTACCCACCGTCATGCTCGCCGAGCGCCTCGCCGCCTGGCTGACCAACCCCACCCCAGCCTGACCAGAAACGTCCCCTCGCAGTCGCCACGCGCAAGCACTAGAAGAGACACGTAGGCGGAGGCACCTGGACGGGCACATCCAGGCGGGGACATCCAGGCGGGGACATCCGCGCGGAGACTCGAGCGGGAAGACCCCAGAGTCGGACACCTGGGCGGAGACACCAGCGCGGAGACACCTGCCGGAAGACAACTGGAGGCAGACACCTCGGGTCAGGCGCCTTCGTAAAGCACTTCAGGAGAGGCCTTGGGTAGGTGCGTTGCGAGGACCAGTGAGCGTCCTGACTTGGGCCAAGGTAGTGCGTGTCAACGGCAGCTGAAAACTGACCCCCTGGCGGCGTCCGAAGGTTGACCCCTTGGTGGTCATGGTTCCTCGGTGTTGGCGGCTGGGACGCGGCC
>NZ_JBFAHB010000102.1:0-28617 GCF_040653975.1 Kribbella sp. NPDC050820 | reverse complement strand
CGGCCGACCAGGTCCTCGATGTCCACGCCGCGGTAGCGCAGCGCCGAACCTTCCTTGTCCGGCTCGGCGATCTGCGTGTCGAACGCGACCACGCCCTCCAGGCCGTGCTGCACCTCGGTCCTCGGATCTGACATGCGACTCCCTCGTCCTCGTGTGGTCGGCGCGCTGTCCACCAAGTCGCCGCGGGCCGATACGCTCTCAGGCATAGAGGATCTCAGCACGTGACGTCTTTACCTTCGCTTCCGAAGATCTCGAGCCGACGTTCTTGCGGGATGCCCGGTGTGCCAGCCGGCAGATAGTGCAGTTGAACCGCGCGCCGGCGAGTGTCAGTACGGTTTGCCGGGGTTCCGTGGTGCAGCAATCCGTGAAAGAAGAGAATCCCGCCCGGCGGGAGTGGAACGACTGTGTCACGGGTTACCTGGACCTCGTCGTCACACAGCTGAAAGTCGCGACGCCTGAAGTGAACGACCGGTCCTTCGACGTGGCTGCCTGGGATCACATGCATGCAGCCGTTCTCGGGTGTAGCAGGATCCAGAGCAATCCAAACCCCGACGATCGGCGTCCCGGGCTCATATGAGAAGAACGCATTGTCCTGATGCCACGGCTTCTCTCTTCCACCGCCCGGCGGCTTCAGCAGCGCCATGTCCTGGAACATCGTGAGATCCTCACTGCCTGTCAACTGACGGACAATTCGCAGGATCCGCTTGTCGGTCGCCAGTCCGCGCAGGCGAGAGTCCTCGTTGACGAACCACATGAACTTCCGCACGAGGTCCATGCGTTCGGTTCCGGTCGCGGTGTCCACGTGATCCGCGGCCCATGACTCGTACTGGATCTCTGCCTGTCCTGGACTGGTCAGGACGTGGGACAGTCCGTCCAGGACATCGGTGACCTCGTGCGGTTCGAGGACGTTGCGCACGGCAAGGTAACCGTCCACCGCGAACCTCGCGACATCGGCTGCGCTGATCTCGTCGATCGACTCCACGAACGTGGCTGGATTGTCGAATCGGTACAGATCCGGGGGGTAGCCGAAGTCGGTCGTCGTATCCACCTGGAACTTGGCCTGGTCCGGCGGATTCAGCGTCCGCCGCGGCTTGTAGTCGAACTTGGTAGTCGTGTCCGCCCGGGATTTGCCCATGGCCATGCCCCTTGTTTGATCGAGCCGCGCCAAGCGCAACGGCTGCGATCGACGCTAGGTCAATGAGCGCCCGACCTACGACGGCGTGAGCCGGGTCTTCTGTGGGCTCAACCGGGGTTCGAGCCGCGCCAGCGACTTGGTGGACAGCCCTGATTGTGTTGTTCGAACTGACGGGCGAACAGGCGGTAGTCGTTGTACCCCAACGCCTGGGCGACCTCTGTGACGTTGAGAGCAGTCTCCGTAAGAAGTTCTCGGGCACGCTCGATCCGGGCCGCGACGCAGTACGCACGAAAGGTCCGGCCCGTCTCCGCGCGGAACAGCCGCGAGAAGGTGTCTGGAGCGAGTTTCGCGACCGCCGCGGCCTCAGCCAGTGTTCTGCGCTGGTCGAGTCGCGAGCGGAGCATGTTGATAGCGATCCGCACTCGTGGGTCCAACGGAGGCGGCAAGGCGCCCTCTGACCGGGCTGCCTGGACGTGTAACTCCATCAACAGCGCAGCCAGGTCTGACGAGGCCTGGGCTGGCCCAGAGCTGTCGCGGCGGTGGACGGCGCTGATCACTGCACGGAGCCGCTCCCAGACAGCCGAGGGCTCTGTCAGACGCACAACTCGCGGTGCCAGCAGGCGTGCGTCAGGTCGATCCGGATAGTCGTAGTGACAGAACCCAACGTGCAGCCGATCGTCGCTGTCTTGGTCGGCGTCGATCTCGTCGCCCGGCCGAAGCATCAATATCGTGCCGGCTGAGAGTTGGATTGACTCGCCTGCCAGCTTCGCTACGCCGCTCCCCGACGTGACCGCCCACAGGTCGAAGTCCGGGATCGTGTGCCGCCAGGCCCAGCCCGGCTCACACCGCACCCAACTGGCGGAGTTGCCGGCGCGAAGGGGGTACGTCATCGCGGCAGCGGCCAACGTCCGCCAGACGCCCGGATCGGTGTAATCGGCCGAAGACTCGGCATCCATAGTTCAATCATGCCTTCAGTATCAAGGTTGCCTGAGGCAAGGTTTGCGCTCGGATCCTTGTTCTCAGAGCGAGGAGTCCATCCACGGTAGTACATATCTGAAGGTTTGCCTGACCCGATGGCTCCTGAGAAGCCGCGGTGACGGAGGTAGCCAGCGAACTCGGACCTACTACTACGTCCCCTGGCTCCTCGCCAGCCGAGTCCCCGACCCTGCCAGGGGAGATGGTAGCCGCCATCATCCTTAGGCGAATGGCCAAACCCGGCGAGCTGGACCGTCTATCGCCGACAACGGCTGATTGACCTCCGAAACCGGCTGCATTCTCCCGCAGACCCAGCGTCACCAACCCCGGCTTAGTGCACAGTCCATCGTTGTCAGTTAAGGCCGAGGCCCCTCTAAACCCTACTCAGTGCACATTTATGGCCGTTTGAGCCGTGGCTGCGCTTCCCGGCTCGCGCCTAATGTGGCGCATCAGCCCTCACCGATGTGGGCTCGGAAATCGGGAGCGCAGGATGGATCATCTCATCACCCGCTGCCGATTAGTGACTGCCAGAACCATCGTGGCTCCCCCCATGATCTTGGCGGGCTGCAGCGGCACTCGCCGAGGCGGTGCTGGCTGCAAGGCAAAGTTGGTTCCTCTTGTGTCTTGGGCGGGAGGTTCTCGCTGACCTTCGTCCTAGAAGGCAGCCCCGTCAGCCTTGCGACGGAGTAAGAGTTGTGCCCGGGCCAGGCCGGCGCCCGCCGGGAGGACGTACCCGTTCATGACCGGTGACTGGCTGCCGGGTTCCTGTCCCGTCAGGTCGGCGAAAGGAGTGCGGTGTGATGCCTGTGATGGATACCGCCCGCGCGTGGCCATCGAGTGAAACAGTCCGCGCGGATCCCCCGGAGGAACCGCCTCGTGTCAACAAGGTGTCTTTCCTGACCCGGTTGCGGCGGGATTACCCGGTGCTGCTGCTGGCGATCCCTGGGCTGCTGGTGATCTTGGCGTTCCAGTACTACCCGTTGCTGGGGAATGTGATCGCTTTCCAGGACTATCAGCCGTATCTCGGGATCAGGCAGAGCTTGTGGGTGGGGCTGGACAACTTCAAGGTGATCGTCAGCGGTGATCCGGCGTTCCTGAACGCGGTCAAGAACACCCTGATCCTGACCCTGATCCAGACGGTCATCGTGTTCCCCGCGCCGATCGTCGTGGCGATCGTGCTGCACAGCCTGCTGTCGGGCCGGTTGCGGCAACTGGTGCAGTCGATCATCTACCTGCCGCACTTCATGTCGTGGGTGATCGTGGTCGCGGTGTTCCAGCAGGTGCTGGGCGGGACCGGGATGATCAACAACTGGCTGCGCTCGCACGGCCACGACCCGCTGCACATCATCGGGAACGTCGAGGTCTTCCGGGCGCTGCTGACGTCGCAGGTGCTGTGGAAGGACACCGGGTGGGCGACCATCCTCTTCCTGGCCGTGTTGTCGCAGATCGACCGCGCCCTCTACGAGGCGTCCGCGGTGGACGGCGCCGGCCGCTGGCGGCAGACCTGGCACGTGACGCTGCCGGGGCTGAAGCCGATCATCATCCTGCTGCTGATCCTCAAGCTCGGCGACTCGCTGACGGTCGGCTTCGAGCAGATCATCCTGCAGCAACAGGCCGTCGGCATCGACGCCAGTGAGGTCCTCGACACCTACGTCTACAACAACGGCATCGTCGGCGGGAACTGGGGCGTGGCCGCCGCGGTCGGCTTGGTGAAGAGCGCCTTCGCCCTGGCTCTGGTGCTGTCGGCGAACAAGATCGCCCATCGCTTCGGCGAGGAGGGGGTGTACCGGGGATGACCAACACCAAGGCTTCCGTCACGAAGCGGCATCGCTCGATGGTCGACGGGATGCCGATGCCGCGGCTGCCGGAGCGGGCCGTCAAAGCGGTCTTCCTGGCCATCATCTGCGCGCTGGTCGTGTTCCCGTTCATCGGCGTGATCTCGACCAGCCTCGCGCCCGCCGAGGAGGTGACCAAGTCCGGCGGTTTCGTGATGTTCCCGACCCACGGGATCGACCTGTCGGCGTACCGCTCGATCCTCTCCGGTGGAACGGTGACGCAGGCGCTGCTAATCAGCTGCTTTATCACCGCCGTGGGCACAGGGCTCGCGCTGCTGCTCACCTGCACTTTGGGTTGGGCTTTGAGCCGCCGCGGCTCGATCGGGAACCGGCCGCTGCTGCTGCTCGTCCTGATCAGTCTATTGTTCAACCCGGGCCTGATCCCGTCCTATGGTCGTCCAGCAGTTCGGCCTCCTGAATAGCGTGTGGGCTGTCATCGTGCCGGTGTGTGTCAGCGCGTTCAACGTGGTCGTCGTCCGCGCGTACTTCGTCGGCCTGCCCGGCGCGATCATCGACTCGGCGCGGATCGACGGCGCGTCGGAATGGCAGCTGTTCCGGCACATCGGCCTGCCGCTGTCCAAGGCGGTGATCGCCGTCATCGGGCTGTTCTACGGCGTCGGCTACTGGAACAGCTTCTTCAACGCACTGCTCTACCTCAACGACACCAGCAAATGGCCACTGCAACTGGTGCTGCGGACCTACGTCGTCAACGGAGCCGAGCTCGGCAGCCAAGACCTCGGGCTCAGCGGCGAGGCGGTCCCGCCACAGACGCAGATCCAGATGGCGATCCTGATGATTTCGATCATTCCGATCCTCGTTGTGTATCCGTTCATCCAGCGCCACTTCGCCAAAGGCGTCCTCACCGGAGCCGTCAAGGGCTGACCCGTGACGAGAGAGGTAACACCACCATGAGTGTCCACGATGCGCGGCCGCTGAGCCGCCGGACCGTACTCGCCGGCGCCACGGCGCTCGGCCTAGCCAGTGTGGCCGGCTGTTCCAACGCCGGCCGGGGCGGCTCGAGCGCGGGCAACGACGAGGCGTCACGGGCCAAGATCCGGCCCGCCTACGAGCGCTACACCGGGGTCGAACCCGACATGGCCGGCGCCGAGTACAACATCCCGGACGCATTCCGCCGCTACCCGGCCAACCCGGTCCAGGCGATCACGGAACCGCCAGGTGACGGCCAACCGATCCAGGTCATGACCCCTACCGCCTGGGCCATCCCGCCCAAGGTCGAGCAGAACACCTTCTGGCAGGAGCTCAACAAACGGGTCGGGTCCCCGATCTCGGTGAACCTGACGCCGTCGGTGGACTATCCGAAGAAGTTTGCCACCGCGGTCGCCGGCGACCAGCTCGGTGACATCTTCACGGTCGGCGCGGTCCCGCAGATCCCGCAGATGCTGGCGGCGAAGGCGACCGACCTTTCTCCGTACCTGTCCGGCGACAACATCAAGAAATACCCGTTCCTGGCGAACCTGCCCGAGGACTGCTGGAACTCGGCGATCTTCAACGGCAAGATCTACGCCATCCCGATTCCACGCGGCGCGATCAGCTCCTCGGTTCTCTACAGCCGCGCCGACATCCTGGAGGCGCAAGGGCTGAAGGCCGAGGTGAAGAGCACCGACGACTTCGTCGAACTGTGCAAAGCCCTGACCAACGGCCGGATGAACCGCTTCGCACTGGCCGCCACGCCGACGCAGTACGTGCGGAACATGTTCGACATGCCGAACCTGTGGCGCAAGAACGGCGACGCGCTTGTCAGCTACCTCGAACACGAGGCCCACGAGGAGGTCCTCGAGATCCTGCAGAAGCTGTGGAAGTCCGGCTACATCCACCCAGACGCCTACTCCGGCCAGAACACGGACCTGAAGACACGGTTCGCGAACGGATCGAGCCCACTTGTGCAGGACACCTTCAGCGCCTGGCCGACGTACCTGCAGAAAATGACCGCCCCCAACGCCCGGATCGCGACCATCCCGCCACCGAAACACGACGGCTCGGGCATGGGCCGAACCTGGCTAGGCAGGCCGGCGATCTACGTCACGGCGATCAGCAAGAAGGCCGAACCACGGGTCGAAACCCTGCTGTCCTACCTGAACTACCTGGCCACGCCGTTCGGCACCCAGGAGTACCTATTCCGCAAATACGGCCTAGCCGGCATCCACCACCAAATGGTCGACGGCAATCCGGTGATCAGCGCGAAGGGTTTCAGCGAGACCCAGCTTGGCCTGCAGTACGAGGCCGACGCGCCCTGGACGATCTTCCTGCCCGAGCGCGAGGGCAGCGCCGACGCCGAGTTCAACGCGATGAAGGCGGTCTGTCCGGACGCCATCGCCAACCCGGCCGCCGGCCTGTACTCCGAAACCGATGTGCGCAAGGGCCAGCAACTCACCGACGCCGTCAACCAGGTCGCCGACGACATCGTCCAAGGCCGCAAACCGGTGTCGGCCTGGCGCGACGCGGTCAAGAAATGGAAGAACGACGGCGGCGACCGCATCGCCGACGAACTCGCCCAAGCCCTCAAGACCTCACGCTGAGACGCGACCATCGAGGAGCGGAAGACAACGCCATAGATGTCAGGTGAGCGAGTGACGTCACTCGTCATCGGGTGGTGGTGTGCACGCTGCAGGCTTGCCGCCTCGAGTGGGGTGATCGTCTTGAGAGGACTCCTTGTGTCCCATTTCGGCTTGCCGAAACCTAAGAGAGTTGGTGATCTATGTACGAGGGGCTAGTCAAGCCGTTGTTGTTCCGCATGGACGCGGAGCGGGCGCACAATCTCGCGATCCGGGCATGCGACGCCGCAGGGCGGTCCGGAACGCTTCGGGGGGCGATGGCACGCCGGTTCGGCGTCGACGATCCGAGACTGCGGACGGCGGTGGCAGGCATCGAGTTCGCCAATCCGCTAGGGCTGGCCGCGGGATTCGACAAGAACGGCCGAGCTGTGACGATGCTAGGAAGCATGGGCTTCGGGCACGTCGAGCTCGGGTCCGTTTCGGCGTATGAGTCGCACGGGAATCCGCGTCCTAGGCTGTGGCGGCTGCCCGACGATCACGCGGTGGTGGTGTATTACGGCGTCCCTAACGACGGAGCCGAGGCGGTGGCCGCCCGCCTGGCGCGACGCCGACCGGCGGTTCCGCTCGGCATCAACCTGGTGAAGACGAACGACCCGAACCGGCCGGCGGTCGAGCCGGACGTCTACGACGACTTTGCCAGGTCAATGCGGTTGCTCGCCGGTGCGGCAGACTACGTCACCTTGAATCTCAGCTGCCCCAATTCGGCCGACGATCGAGATTTCTTCGATGACCATGACAGGATCGGCACGCTGCTCGGCCATCTGGCCGACGTCACCATCGAAGTTCCGCTGGTGCTGAAGCTCAAGCCGACTACCGATCGTGGAAAACTGCGCGACATCGTCCAGATCGCCGATGTGTTTCCATCCGTTCGCGGTTTCGCGATCAACCTGCCCAGCGGCCGCCCTAAGCACTTAAAGCTCAAGAGTGCGGCGGCTGTACTGGACTTTCGGCCGGGCGCGATTGCTGGAGAACCCGTCGAGTCCTATCTCAACGAGGTGCTCGCCCACCTGTACGACGCTATCGGTCCAGGCAGCCGATACGCGCTGATCGCGGCCGGCGGGGTCGCCAGTGCCGAGGCGGCGTACCGCAAGATCCGGCTCGGCGCCTCGCTCGTGCAGCTGTACACCGGCCTGATCTACCACGGCCCACGACTGGTTCCCGAGATCCTGCGCGGCCTAGCCGACCGTCTCGAACGCGACGGGTTCGACTCGGTCGAGAAGGCAGTCGGGAGCGGCATGGGCAGGGACTGACCGAGCGTGTGCCGAGCATGGAGCGAAACCGAGCAAGCAGCTGTCTCCGAAGGCTGGTTGTCGCGTCAGACTGACCCATGTGAGGTGCCAGGAAGGCCACCCGCGAAGCGATCGGTCTCCATGCGCCGCCCCGCGAGTGGCCCCGCCCCGATGAACCCCTGCGGTCTGGCCTACCAGATGGGCCGGGCGAGCGACCGCAGCGGGCCGCTGTCGGCCGGAGGAGGTTGACGTGTACGAGCCAGAGCTGCTACGTACGTTCTTGGCGGTCGCGCAGTCGCTGAGCTTCACTCGGGCCGGTGCTTCGCTGGGAATCGGGCAGTCGACGGTGAGCCAGCATGTGCGCAAGCTGGAGAAGGCCGTCGGCCGGGCGCTGTTCCTGCGCGACACCCGTTCGGTGATGCTGACCGCTGACGGCGAGGCGATGGCTGGGTTCGCCCGTTCGATTCTTGCCGCGCACGAGGAGGCGGTTGGCTACTTCACCGGGTCAGGATTAAGTGGGCGGCTGCGCTTCGGCGTCGCTGACGACCTGGCGCTGACGTCCGTTCCCCGGATCCTGTGGGACTTCCGCCAGCAGTACCCGCGCGTCGATCTCGAGCTCAGCGTGTCGCAGAGTGGGGTGCTCCAGCGCCGGGTCGAGTCGGGGCACCTGGACGTTGCCTTCGTCAAGCAGGCGCCCGGCCAGCAGCGGGGTCGTCTCGTGCGCCGCGACCGGCTCGTCTGGGCCGGTGTGGCCGGCGCCCAACTCGAACGCACCCGTCCGGTCCCGCTGATCGTCTATCAGGCGCCGAGCATCACCCGCTCCCTCGCCGTGCAGGTGCTTGAGCAGGCTGGCGTGCCATATCGGGTCCGGTGCACCGTGAAGGGAGTGCTCGGCGTAGTCGCGGCCGCCCGCGCCGGCCTGGGCTTGGCGATCTTCGCGCGCAGCCTGGTGCCGGAGGATCTCGTCGAACTCCCCGCCGGCGCCGGTCTGCCCGACCTCGGCGAAATCGACCTTGTCCTGCTCACCAAGAAGCGCACCGCGAGCAACGCCGCCGAAGCATTGACCACCGCCATCATCGCCACTGGACACCCGATCCAAACGCCAGCAGCAACAAGATGAACCGCGCGTTCGGGCCCGACACCCACTTCGTCAGCACGATCGGGCTGTCGCAGATCCAGGCCGCCCAGATGCTGCACGTCTGCCGGCCGCGGCACTGGATCAACGCCGTTCAGGCCGGCCCGCCCGGGTGGACCGCGCCCGCCACGCTGGGGGCCGCGGTTGCGGACCCCGACGCGCCCGTCGCGGCGCTCTCGGGCGACTACGACTCCCAGTTCCTGATCGAGGAGCTGGCGGTCGGGGTGCAGTTCAACATCCCCTACATCCACGTCGTCGTGGACAACTACTGCCTGGTGCTGATCCGGCAGGCGCAGCGCGGCTTCGACATGCACTTCTGTGTGCAGCTCTCGTTCGAGAACATCAACAGGCGCCGAGGTGAAAGGGTGCGGCGTCGACCACGTCAAGGTCACGGAAGGCCTGGCCTGCAAGGCGATCCGGGCGTCCGAGCCAGACGAGATCCGAGCGGTGCTCGAGCAGGCCAAGAAGCTGATGATCGGGTTCCAGGTCCCGATCGTCGTGGAGATCATCCTGGAGCGCGGGGTGACGAACGTGTCCATGGCACCGAGATCGGCAACGTCGTCGAGGAGGACCTGGCAGAGCGCCCCGACCAGTGATCGCCGTGCTCCGCTGATGTCCCGTTCCCGGGTGATTGTTGCCTCCGACAAGTTCAAGGGCAGCCTCACCAGTAATCAGGTCGCCATAGCAGTCCGCGAGGGTCTGCGACGTGCCTGCCTGGACGTGACCGTGGACGCAGTGCCGGTGGCCGACGGCGGCGACGGAACCCTCGCCGCGGCCGTCGCCGCTGGCTTCGAGCTGGTGCCGGTGACGGCAACGGGACCCACGGGCGAGCCGGTACGCAGCGGATTCGCCCGGCGCGGCGAGGTCGCTGTCGTCGAGTTGGCCGACGTCTCCGGTCTGATCCGGCTGCCTGGCGGCCGGCCGGCTCCGATGACCGCGACCTCGCGGGGCACGGGCGTGTTGGTGGCGCAGGCGATCGACAACGGCTGCAAGCGGATCATCCTCGGCCTCGGCGGCAGCGCCTGCACCGACGGCGGAGCCGGCCTGGTCCGCGCCCTCGGCGCCCGCTTGTACGACGGCAACGGTACGGACGTTGTCGAGGGCGGGGCGGCATTGACCGGTGCGGCGTCCCTCGACCTGACCGCACTGCGCGACCGGCTGGCCGGAGTCGAGATCCTCATCGCCTGTGACGTGGACAACCCGCTGACCGGCCCCACCGGCGCGGCGGCAGTCTACGGACCCCAGAAAGGCGCGGACCCTCACCACGTCGAGAAGCTCGACGCCGCTCTGACCCAGTGGGCAGACCTCGTGGCCCAGACGGCGGCTCGCGATGTCCAGCACAGCCCCGGTGCAGCGGTAGGCCGCGACCTCCGTGATGCGCCTGGCGCTGGGGCGGCTGGCGGGGTGGGCTTCGCGGCTCTTGCGCTGCTCCGTGCTGAGCTCCGCCCAGGCATCGACCTGATGCTCAACCTGGTCGGGTTCCACCAGCAGCTCGCCGGCGCGGACCTGGTGATCACCGGCGAAGGAGCGCTCGACGAGCAGACGCTGCACGGCAAGGCAGCCGTCGGCGTGGCCGCGGCGGCCGGAGCAGCCGGCATCCCTGTGGTCGCCGTCTGCGGCACCAACCGGCTCGATTCAGCCCGATTGCGTCAGGCCGGCCTCGTCGCGGCGTACGCACTGACCGACTTCGAGCCCGACATACGACGATGCATCGCCGACCCAGCTCCACTGCTGCAACAGCTCGGTGAACGGATCGCGGCCGACCACCTCCCGCGATCTACGATGACAGCAACCGAGACGGGCATCGCATGAACGAGAGTGGAGCGAGCGCATCATCGGGCACAGTTAGTTCGTATCTCATCCGGCCGTGGTCTAGGCCGCTAGGCGTGTCGGTCACCACCGGCGGCCTCGCCGACGTTTACTCCGGGGTTGGCGCTGCGATGGCAGCGGATCGCGGTACGGCATCAGCCTCACCACCCAGAACCCGGACAGCACGAGCCCGCCGGGATCTGCTCGACCAACTGTACTCGGAACTTCCGCTGATGGCGGGGCCAACTGTAACTCTATTTTGGAATGGCCGCGGCGCCGCAAGACTTGATCGCACCAGGCTAGATTGCTGCAATTTCAATCCGCGACAACGGAGACAATCGTCAGCTCCAGTCCAGCCAGCGTTAGTTGTGTCCGCGCAAGGCCACGAATGAGACCGGTCGGATTTGGTCTGGAACTGTGACATCACTTATCGCAAATCGTGATTTCAGTTATCTAATAGATTCTATTTCGGAATGACCGCGTGTCGGTCAGGCTTGAAGAGAACCGATGCCTAGCGATGATGTGGATACTCATGACTGCCGAGGCCGAAGCGGAACCTTCTCGACCCGATACCCCAATCGTGCGGCGCCATACCACGTTTGGCTCGCTGCGTACTCGCAATTTCCGTTTGATGGCGGCTGGCCAGTTGGTCTCGAACGTTGGTTGGTGGATGCAGTACACCGCGCTGAACTGGCTGGTGCTCGACCTGACCGGCAGCCCTGCCGCGGTGGGGTTGACGGCTGCGTTGCAGTTCCTGCCGGCGGTCGTGCTGGGGATGGCGGGTGGGCTGCTGGCCGATCGGTTCCCGAAGCGCCGGATCCTGCTGGTCAGTTATGCCGGTTGGATCTCCATGGTTGCCCTTCTGGCCGGCCTCACGCTCGCGGATGTGGTGCAGACGTGGCAGGTGCAGGTGATCGCGGCCGGGTTCGGGATCGTGGACGCACTCAGCTATCCGGCCCGGCAGGCGTTCATCACCGAGATGGTTGGGCCGGCGCAGCTGCGCAACGCGATCAGCATCACCTCCTCGGTGATCTACCTGGCAGGGCTGACCGGCCCGGCGATTGGTGGTTTCCTGATCAAGGCTGTCGGCCCGGGCTGGTCGTTCTTGACGACTGCAGTTTTGTATACGGCGCCGGTGGTTGCGTTGATGCGAGTCCGCGGTGACGAGTTGTACGCAGTGCGGCCGGTGGCAGCGGCGAGGGGGCAGTTGCGCGCCGGGCTGCGGTACGTGGTGAGCCGACCGGATGTGCTGTGGCCGATGGTCCTGGTCGGGCTGTTCGCGATGTTCACCGGCAACCTGTCAGTGACGCTGGCGGTCTATGCCAAGTCGGTCTACCACTCCGGGGCGGGTGGGTACGGGCTGCTGAGTGCGGTCGTGGCGGTCGGTTCGCTGTTCGGCGCGCTCATCGCCGGCCGCCTGCACCGAACCCGGCTACGCACCCTGATGCTATTCGCAGCCGTGCTGTCCGCGCTCTACATGCTCTCCGCGGCCGCGCCGACGCAGCTCCTGTTCTGCGTGGTGTTGCTGGGCATCGGCGTGAGCACCATGCTGCTGCTGACCTCGGCGAACTCGACGATTCAGCTCGCTGCCCACGACAGCATCCGCGGACGTGTCGTTGGTGTCTACGTGCTCGTCTACTTCGGCAGCATGGCCATCGGAGGCCCGCTGCTGGGCGCCGTCGACGAGTACTTCGGCCCCCGCGCGGGCATGCTGCTGGCCGGGGCGGTCCCCGGCACCGCGATCCTGCTGATCGCCACGGGGCTAACCATCCGCCGCCGGCGTAGTCGTGCCCGACTAGACCGGGAGCTCGTCTGACCGATGCACCAGCTTGCCCGCGCCTAACCAACCCGGCCTGCCCCAAAGTAGCCACTTCGCCGAATGAGCGCTTGGCCGACAGATCAAGCACACCCAACTCGCCTGCGACGTGGTCAATCGCCTCCTTCACCGACTAGGAGTCCGCGGAACTCGGACTCCACCAAAGCGAGTGCCGACCGTCCGGTGGCGTTGCCGGACGGCCGGCACTCATCCATTCCTCGCCCGTTCGAACGCCGTAATCGAGTACGAAGACGTAGATGTTCGTGCTGCTCACGTCCGGGACAACGCTCGTTCACCGACAGGATCATCATCAGCCCCTCGGCATCGGTCGCCTGGAGCCCACATCGCGGTGATGCACCGCGGTACGGCGTACCCGCACCGCAACAGAACGATCGCGCTCCGCTGCCCACGTCGCCGTAAGGCGGCCGGGTTGCCGCGTGCCCAGATCGATCAGCAGTAGTCGTGGGCCTGGACCGGCCAGTCGGGGTAACGCCTCTCCGGCGCGCCGCGCACGATCGCGACCTCGTCGGCCGCGGCTGGTGAGCCGAAGAGCATGGCGTCCACTGATTCCGCGCGGATGCTGGCCGACCGATCGCTGTCCCGAGGCCACCGCTCCCCCTGGCTAGATGCCACGCGCCGGCCGGAGCCGCGAGCACGTCGGCTTACACAGCGCCCATGGTCCGCTGAACTGCAGGCCCCCAAACTCAGCCGGGCCCGCAAAACCAGCCATCGTAGTGCGAAACCACATGTCTTCTGCAGCCGTGTGTCCCTCCAGCTATTGCCGCGGACGCGGATCCTTGCCGCAGGCGCCGGAGGCCTTTCCGGCTAGGAGCCCCGGCCGATGAATCGGTCCACTGCCCGGACGCTTTGGCTCCGCAACATCGGATGCGTCGGCACCCTGCGTTCAAAGCGACGGCGTCTGATCGGATGGATTCGGATCGAGTGTCGGGGAGAGGGGTGGCGGCCGGCGTGGCTGCTGATGCGGGCGGTAGTCGGACAGTGGCCTCGTGACCAGCAGGCCGTCATGGAGGCGCTGCATGCCGTCTTCCTGGACTGCGAGACTGCTCGGTGATTGACCGGCTGGGAGCTCGACTGCCCTTACGCGTGTGAAGAAGCGGGATAGGTCGTTCAGGGAGCTGACGGCCGCGCGTCGGCCGGCCTTGTCATCGGTCAGCACGACGATGGCTGTGTCGATGGCGGCGTAGCGGCCGAGGATGTGGGCCTGGCCGGCCGAGAGGAGGAAGTCGCACAGCGGGATCCCGGCCCATCTGCCGATCGTCAGTCGGCTGATGCGCTCGACCGCGACGGCATCGAGTGGATGGTTCACCAGCACCGGAGATGCCCCGTCGGTCAGTAGGTCGATCTGTTCGGCGACGCCGATCAGGGCGTTGCGCCGCTGATGTATCGCGGTTGCTGGGGAGGTCGCGTAGTACGGCTTCTCGATGCCCCGGACGGCGGTGAATCCGACCGTCTCCAGGTGGTCGTTCCAGGCCGGGAACATGACCTGGTCGCGGAAGCGATCGACCGTTCGTCCCTCTGGGTTCAGCACGCCGAGCCCAGCGTTTCTGACGGTCTCGAGTTTGAAGCCTCGTGATCGCAGGTGGTCGACCAGCCGCGACGGGGCGTCCGGTGCGTAGCCGATGGCCCATTTCGAGTCCAGGGCCAGGAGCTCAGGCGCTCCCCCGCGCACCACGTATTCCCGGGCCCATCCGCCCTTTGCCCTGAGCAACTCCCGGCGGAAGAATCTCGAGGCCGCCCGGTTCACCTCCAGCAGGCCACGCCGCTCTGCGGCCGTCGGAAGAACGCTCGCGTCACACTCGCGCGCGGTCATGGCGCCTGCGCCACAGTCGACTTCAGATCCATGACATCGACGATCGCCGTATGAGGCCCGGATCAGAACCCGGCTTCGAGGATCCAGGACTGCGACGAGCGGAGCTCAGAACGTCAGCAAGGGCAGATTGAACAGGTCCGCCTGGCGTGGGCGGGAGAAGCCGGGGGCGGTCACCTCGACCAGGTACATCTCGGTGAGGAACTGGATCTTGGCACCGAGGAGATGGCTGGTGTGGGCGGTGGCTGAATGGGCCTTGAGCCCGACGGAGCCATGGATGTGGGGCAGGGCGGTTCCGGTCTTCTCGTCGTACGCGAGGGTGCCGCCGCCGATGGCTTCGACGTTCTCGAGGTCGACGGCGCTCCAGACCGGAGATCAGGGTTGACGAGCTTCTCGCAGGTGCCGACGACTTGGACGTCGCGCATGCCAGCGATGAACATCGGGATGAAGCCCTGCCGTACGTCGTACTCCGCGCAGAAACTCGAAGGGCGCGTAGTAGAAGTCGTCGCCGTCGAAGTGGACGGCAAACGTCCGACCATGGTCAGCTCAGCGGCGCGCGAGATCAGCCCCTTCGAGGGTGTCGACGTAGGCAACGAAGCGAACGGCAGCGCTCAGACCGCGAGTGGACAGCAGCCGGCTGCGCGGATGGGCGATGTCGTCGACGCCGGAGGCAGCCAGTTGTTCGCATCTGTTCCGGAACCAGGGCCAGGGCACGTCAAGGTAGTCGGCGATCGCCTCGAGTCGACCAGCAGATGTCGTCTGCGGGGCCATGGGTTTCGCGGACAGATGGTTGTCGATCTCGCGGTAGATCGACATCCGCGGCGGTGGTGCGCCGACGTCGACGTACCAGAGGCCGGAGGAACCGAGCCAGTCCGCAACGATGGCGTCGTCGGCCAGCACGAAGCTCTCGACGTCTGCGTGGTCGGGCTCGGCGCTGACTTGTACCGTGATGCCGAAGGCCTCCACTAGCGCCATCGTAAGTAGCAGCACCACCCGCTCGTACCGGGGCGACGCCGCGACCTCGCTCTCGGGGATGCAGAAGCCACGCCGCGCGCCCGGGAGCGCGCGTGAGATGTGCCGGAGGTACTCATACTTGTGGGCCGCTATGAGCCAGGATGCGGCCTCCTCACCGCGCTGTTCCCGGATCCAGAACAGCGACGAACCGTGGAGCAGGTCCAGGTGCCGGGTGACGTGGCCCGCGCAGAATCGCGAGCCGAGCCACCGCCTGGACACCTTGTTGAGCGCCGGCACTTCGTGGAGGGGAGCCTCCGAGGTCAGCCGCTGCTCGTAGTGTGCCAACCGCTGTTGGCTGACTTCGAGTTGGGCATCATCGGCCAGGAGCGCCGTATCGGTGTTCACGACGGCCCAGATGATGCCGATCGTCAGATCGTCGATCAGGTTCGCCGCGGGCAACGGCTGCGGGCCGATACGGCGATCGACTCGCCCGGCGAACCGGCGGCCGTCGGAGATGTAATAGTTGTCCTCGTGGTCGACCGCGAGCACCATCGAGCGCTGATCGGGCCGGCGTAGCGACTCGAGCAGGTCACTGCCCGGGTCGACCATGAGCCATTCCTGGGCTGCTCGCTCGGCTGGGCAGTGGTGCGCAACAACTTCTACCCCAGCGAACGACCGGCCGGCTGGGACCTGCAGGCCCTCGATCGCGCCAACTTGAATGATCTTCCGACCTAGAGTCCGCTCCTGAAGTACCGTGACTTCGCGCTCGGTTCTCGGTACCACGGTTGCGCTGCTTGAAGAAGAAGCCTAGTTCGGCATCGGTGGCGACGCCCAGAACCTGACGCAACGCCGTACGCACGTCTGCCGACGGCCACGTGTACCAGCCGCGCTCCCAGTCGGAGACGGACTTTGAGGTGACAGACGCGATCCGGCGAGTTGCACGATAGATCTCGGCATTGATCAGCTCGGCCAGTGCCGCCTGGGACAGCTCACCTCGTGCCGAACGAAGCAACAGATTGGGCTGACGCTCCCGCTCAGGCACTGGCCCGCCTCGAGCCATCCACCGACAACAGTTGAACGCCGGCGTCGACCCTGCAGTCGCCAGAGCGTGCCTGAGAGAGCTTTCTGGTCGCGTCGACCCCGATATATGCAACCGCCAACTGCTGCGCATGGTCTGCGTCCAGGACGCGAATCCGGACGAAAGCATCGAAACCCCTCGGTGGCACGGGTCGCTTGGCGAAGATGACAAGCCGCCCGCCCCGAAGCTGGCCGGCTTGCTCGAAGATCCACCGCTCCGCGATGCTGCGCACTGTGGCCATAGGCCCTCTGCTGAAGTCGCCTACCCCGACAGCCAGGACCGTCCATCGAATCCCTGTCTGCGCCGCCAACTCGAACATGTACTGCCTTCGGGCCCTCATCTCTCACACTCCCGTCAGCTCCTACCACTGGTCATATCCAGTTGTGGAAAGGGTAGCTCGGTCGACACGACTGGAGCAACCACCTATTATGACCAGTACGCTCCGGGCCGAATCTCAGTGTCCGGCCACCAGGATCAACGTTCGAGGAGGCGGCGCGGGGCTCCTGGATCACCAGTTCCAGGAGCCCCGAATCGCAGGCCGCCAAGACAGTAGAGGGAGCCATCATGAGCGCCAAAGCAGTCGGGCGGGCCGATGATGCGCCTCCCGCCGTTGGTGACGTCGCCGGCTCCGCGGCAAGTAAGACAGATCAACTTGCTGCCCTTCTTCGCGAGCAGATCACGACGGGCCAACTGGCCCCCGCAGCCGCCCTCCCATCAGAGCGGCAACTGATCAGCACCTACGGCGTTTCACGGATCACTGTCCGAGCAGCCGTGGCGACACTTCGCTCAGAAGGCCTCGTGCAGGTGATTCCCGGCAAGGGTGCTTTCGTCAGGCGCGCGGGCGACTGGCCCGTCCACATCCACACTCGTACCGTCACAGTCGACGGCGCCGGCAACTACGTCGACAACGAGAGCAGCGCAGGCGACTGGCACGAAGCCGAGCCGCCCAACAAGTACCAAACAGAGGCGGACGCCTCACTTGCCCTCGCACTGGGCGTCGCGCATGGCACCGCGTTCTATGCCTCCGACCGCCTGCTCGAGAACACGATCGGAACACGCATCTTCGTCCGCACCTACCTACCGGCATTCGTCACGCGTGAGATCCGGAAGCTCGCCCGTCACCCGTACATCTCCGCTCGACAGGTCTACAAGGCCGCACGCGAAGCCGGGATGGAGCCAGAGTTCAACGACTACATCACCGCCCGAAACCCTGCTCCGGACGACGCCGTCATGCTCCGGATACCCAGTGGGACTCCGATGCTCATCACCCGCCGGATCGCAGCGCACAACGAACGACCACTCGTCATGCAAGAAACCCGCCGCAGCGCCGAAGACACCCAACTGCACTACCGCCCAGGAGCCTGACACCGACATCGGTGAGCTCGAACAGGGCGCAGCCACCGGTTTCAGGCGAACAGCCACTCCGGCTCCTAATCAACTGGATCAGTACCAAGGGGCTGCGCCTCATCCTTGAGCGGATCATCACGTGCCAACGTGGTCTGCGCGGCGACGAGCCGACCTCATGTGGCAGCGGGGGCTCACTCACTCAGAGAGCGGCTCCGGACACTGCGCAGGGCACTCGCGCGACGTGCGCGCCGGATCATTTCGATGCGATCCGGGTCGAAGTACCACTTGCCCGCCACCGACACCGCCGGCAACCGCCCGTCAGCGGCCATGACGCGGATCGACGAGACGCTGAGGCTCAGCCGACTCGCTACCGCTGCCGTGCCGACGTATCCCTCCGGGACCCCGGGCTTCCTCGGCAACTTGTCCGACATCACCTCGGCGATCATCCGCACATCAGCCGGGTACACCAACGTCGTCGCCGCGGGAACCATAGGCAGCGTGCCGTCTGCGATCAACTGCCGCACCACCGCGAGCGGACAACCGAGCCGGCGCGCCGCAGCCACCAGCTTGATCGGTTCACCCTTGTCGCGGAGCGCCTCGACCTCAGACAGCACAAGCGGCCGGGTATTACTGGCAGGCCCATGCCGTGGCAATCGGCCGAGAGCGATAAGCCGACGCACCTGGGAAGGCCTCTTACCTAGAACAACTCCAGCCTGGGCGATCGAAATCCGTGGGTCCGCAACCATCCGCGGCTGCGCAAGCAGCGGATCGATCAGCACATCGCCCGCATCCTTCTCCTCTGCCACCGCCATGCGTCCAACCCTCGCATCCCTCTGGCTCACGCGAGCTTTCGAAGCGTCGAACTGACATCGTCTGGGGACTCATGGCTGACGCCAAGATGATCAAGACCCGTGGGTGAGCACCGGTCCTGTCTGACTCACTTTGCACGCAACGCCCGGTGGACTCCTCCGCCGCTAGCCCGCAAGCCTCTGATCGCATGCCGCTGGTGGAGGCGGCGTGCCGGGCTCGCTTCATCAGAACGACGGGTCGCTCGAAGCAGCCTCGATGGCCGCATATCAGCCTGTAGATAATTTCAGGCGCCTGTGGCTCGGGCGGCAAGGAACATCGCGAGGTCTTCGCTCAGATAGAGACCAGCGTTGATGTCTGTCGCCCACCACCTCTGCCGCGACGATCGAGCTTCCATCGACCAACTCGCCAGACAGGATGAGCCAACTGCAGCGTCGGGACGCCGAACGCCAGCCCCGACTGCTACGTCCTCACCGTACCCGGCAGCGAACCGGGCATCACCGTCCGGCTGCTGAGGACAACACACGGCAAGCAGGATTGTAGCTGGGCTTGAGCTGTCAGGACATCGTGACGATGCGCGCGCCAGTGACCGCCTCGAAGGATGGCTTGATCCAGCGAGGTGAGCCGAGAACGGTGAAGTGCAGCATGCTCGGCAGGAGAACGACCTGCACATGGTCGCGGATGGTCGCTTGGAAGAGGCGTTCGAACGCCGACGAACGCTGCCAGGCGTCTTCGACGAAGGTGGCGACCAGCTCAAGCTCTGCGTCAGCTGCGTAGGCTGCCAGGCGCTCTCTCGTGCGTGTCACCTCGGGCCGACACACCAGCAGGGGGCTGCACAGGTAGGCGTACGCGCGCAGGCTCTGCGCTGATCGCTCCCTGTTGTCGGGTTCGCAGGCACAGGTCAGCGAGTCGCAACTTCCAGCAGCCTGCACGCGCCGTTCGCATGGCCGGCTCAACGGACGAGTCGCTCGCACCTCTGTGGTGGCTGGACCGACCGGAGGGCTATTCCCCATGATCACGCTCTGACCGTAAGAGGCGGGCTGGGCTGGGCCCGATGAACTTGCTCGAACTTGCTCGTGTCCTCTGACTCGGCAGTGGTGTTAGGTAGATAGATCCGCGACTGCGGCCTTGATCAGAGCACGAGCGGCAGATCCGTACACGGCCAGCTTGCCGAGTGCCGTAAAAGTTTCGGCGTACATTGCGATCTCTCGCGGTTGGGTGATCGTCAGGAATCCCGAGACGAGCTCTACGTTGGCTTGGGCATTGTCGAAGATGTAGAAGTCCTCGACCGGCCAGCGCGACGACCGATCGACATCGGCGGGGATGACACCGAGGCTGACCGAGGCCAGTTGCATGGCGTCAAGCAGTTGTCGCAGTTGTCCCGCCAGGACGACCGGTCCGCCGACTTGGTAGCGCAGAGCTGCCTCTTCGAGCACGAAGGCGAAGGTGTGCCCACCTCGCGTGAGGATGCGTTGACGGTCGAGGCGTTCAGCCAGCGTCGCGGCGATGTCGTCGATCGCGACGCGCCGGCGGTCCCTTATCGAGGTGAGCACCGCGGTCGTGTAGTCCGCGGTCTGCAAGAGTCCGGGCACCATGGTCTGGCAGTAGGAGCGGTACTGCCTGGTGCGCTCGTAGAGATCCCGGACCGAGGCGTTGAGGTGGCGTAGGCCGGTTCGTTCGGCACGGCGCCAATCCAGCCACATCGAGTCAACTGACCGCAGCTCGGCAATCAGCTCCGGCAGGAGCTCGGACGCGGCGCAAACCGTGCACCAGGTGCGCAGATCCGCCTCGGACGGCTGCTGCTTGCCATGCTCAATCTTGGACGTCTTCGCCTCATGCCAGCCGGCTGCGGTCGCCAGCGCCCGCGCAGAGAGTCCCGCGTCGAGCCTGAGATCCCGCAGCCGGTCGGCGAGCGCTTGACGCGCGCTCTGGGCACTCGAGGATTGCGAAGCAGGCATCCAGGTATGTAACGACGAAGAGGCAGGACGCCTACAGATTAGCGGAGTAGTGCTCGTGGTCGATTCCGAGCTCCCAGGCGGCCTCGAACGCAGAGAGGCAGAGCTTTACGGCTTCCGCGTCACTCCTGACCTCGTTGCCGACGAACCGCCCGTCACCGGCGAAGAGGCAGAACTGCAACGTTGCCTCGTCGAAGATCCAGACGTCATTGCCAGGCAGCGCAACTGCTGAGACCCGGTGACGAGGTACCCAGCGGATCACCTCGCCCGCGGCGATGTTGACGTCTGAAGTCACGGCGTGCTCGAAGGCGATGTAGTCCGACATCGGCTCGCTGACGATCCGTACGCGCTTAATCTCGATGCCTCGGGCCGTCGCTGAGCTGGCGGTCTCCGTCCAGCCGGCGTACTCGCTGACCGCCTGGTCGACGTTACCTGCCCGCCACGCGAGGTAGGCGGGGTCATCGGTCATGTACTGGTCGCGGAACTCCAGCTTGAGAACAGTCCGGGTGCTCGCGGCCAGCAGATCAGCGAACGACGGCTCCGGCACGGCATGCCTCCATGATCATCTCCGCCATCCTCGCGGGCAGCTTTACAACGGACTCTGAATCCGCGAGTCCGCAGTCCTGTGAGAGACGAGCCAGAATCGTCGGATCGGTGACTGTCTCGCCCTGTAGGTAGATGTCTCCGGTTGCCTCGTCGCGGAAGACCGCCGGACAGTTGTTCCCAGGACAATTCGGGTCCTTGCCGTAGAACTGTAGCGCCATGATGCCTCCGTATCAGGTTGTGCACAGTAGTGCTGGCCAGATCATCGAGTGGATCGCCACCCGCGGCCAAGTCTTCTTGGGGGCACAGAGCAAGTCTGCGCAAGTCACTTGCCAGGCTTCAGCTGACGCCCCCTGGCCACTCCCGCCACACGAAGGACGTAGGCCGTGCGCCGTTCCCCTCGACGAACTCGCGCACCGCCTGTCGAACCTGCACGATGCTGACCTCGGAGTCCTGTGGCCAGCCTTCATCGTGTCCCATGTACAGGTAGAACATCTCTTCACGAGCACTGGTCTTGCCCGGGACGTAGGTGACGTCATCGGTCTCGCCGCCGGCGTATCGAATTCCACCGACTTTCGCCTCGGCATCGACGGCGATGCGGAGCTCGTGATCTGGGTAGCCGGAGCTGGCCTTCGGCCGCATGTCGGCGTACAGCGCTGCGACTGAGTTGGCAAACGGCTGCTGAAGGAGTGCATCCACCAACTCATCTGCATCTTCGGCGGTTCGCAGGATGACGCCCTTGTCGTGATCGTGGGTGTAGTAGGCACTGACGGAGGTGTCAGTCATGCCAGTTCCGTTCGCTCGTCGGGTGGGAGTGGATAGGTACGTTTGAAACCATTTGGTCCGAAGACCGTGAGAGTAGATCCGGATGGCAGGATATCTCCCAACAGTTCCTCACACCCGAATCGACCCTTGCAGGGTCGTTGGTTGACAACGATAATTTCATGCTTCAGTCCCTGCAGACGCATTCGCATCGCAAATTTCGTCTCAACGTGAGAGGGTGACGTGATCTGACCATGTTTCGGCCCGATATTCCTCTGCCTAAGAAAGTCTCTGACCTTCGGAAAGTATTCATCGTGCTCGCCGCTAACCAGGTCTTCGATGCCATCGTGGTTGATCCAGGTGCCCCGGGTTTTCGGACGGGATACTCGGGACTCCTCACGGATCGGCAGCTTGCAGAACAGCCGCCAGGCTTCCTCGTCACTGACCCGCGGCGTCGGCGCCGGTTCTCCCTCCGGGCTCGCCTTACCGCCGGCACCCGCGGGCTTGTCAGGCTTGTCGGCTTCTGGCTCGTCGTTTCTATCGTCCTGCCGGCGTTCCGCGGGTCGCGAGCTCGCACCAGGACAGAGCGGCCGCTCCCCTGTCGAACCACCACTTGGCTCGACTGTCCTGAGGCCGCTCAGCATCTGCTCGACCCACTGCTTCGCTCTGGCCTCAGCCAGGGACAGGTAGTGGGCGGCTTCCTCGCAGCGCCGAGCTGCATCATCAAGCTGCATGGCGGCCATACGGGCGCTGGGGTTGTTGGTCTGGCTGCCGATCCATGCCGCGGCTTCGCGGCACTTCCTGGCTCGGTCATGCAGGTAGCCGACCGCCCGCGGCGCCTCGTGGAGGCAGCCGAGCAGCTGTTCAGCAACCCGCTGCAGCTCGGAGGGCATGCGTGCTGCCTTGGCCGGTCAAATCTGGTCGGCGTAGCTGCGGCAGCCAGCCTCGGCGATCTGCAATGACTGCACCGCTTGGTCGACTGACTTCGCGGCGGCATCCAGCATGGTCGCGATGTCCTGGTCGGCCCGCGTTGTTGTCCCCTGAATGAGGGCCTGCACCTGCTGGCTCGACTGCTCGAAGCGCTGCTTGAAGCCAGCCAGGCTCGCGGCCCCTTGCCGCGACTGATCGGCCAGACCGTGCTGCATCTTCATCTGTTCGACTTGGGACATATCTGCCCCGGTTCCGGAGTGTCATGTGGATCGGACAGTGGAGCGGCTGGCGCAGGACGGACTCGCCTCACGGCCCGCGCCAGCCGGCCAATGGAGATCCTCGCCCGGGTCCTCCACAGGGGAGAGGAGGACCCGGACAAGGATCGACTCAGGACGGGATCGATGGCGTGCAGCGACCACACCGCACGTGAGTGGGTTGAGTAGGACTCCCACCGATCCCGCCGGTTCATCAGGTCAGCACCAACACGCGGGCACCGGTGGCGCACTCGAACGAGTCGCGTACGTCAGTTGACATGCCGAGTCCGGTGAAATGCAGCAGACTCGGCAGTACTACGGCGGTCACGTCGTAGCGGTCGATCGAATCGGTCAGAGCGCCAAATGCGGCGAGCCAACTGTCAGTTCTCTCAACGTAGATGTGGCCCATCGTGAAACCTTCTGCTTCTGAGTAGACGGCCATATCTCGCTTGAGCTCGCCGACCTGGCTCTCGACGACCAGCAGGTCCCGGCGCAAGTAGCCGAGCAGCAGCGGTCGGGTGAAGTCCTCCGAGAAGCCGCTCAGCCCTCGTGCCGCCAACGGCGAAACGTGTCGTTGAGGTGCCGCCAAACGCGACCCCACCAACGGCAGAGCCCGAACCTCGTCATCGGTCTTCGGCATCGGGACTTCCCGACGAAGCGGCCGGCTCGTTGGTCACGCGCAGGCTCACGAAGCGCTGCCGCATCCCCGCCTCGAACTGGGCCGCAGCCTCGACACCGCCGACGTAATCGGCGATCAGGTGCCGCCCAAACCAGACCTGCACGCGCCGGTCGGATGCGTGAGGCAGGTCGACGAATGTCGTCATTCGCCGCGCACCTCCCGCGCGATGTCGCGGACCATAAAGACGACCAGCACCGTTGCCAGGGCGTATCCGATGATCACTGGCCACGGACTCATCAGCAACTGGATCATGTTCGCCTCCTCCGTCCCGTTGTCGTGTTCCACTGAGTGGATCACTCAGCGTTGACCGTTGGTAACCTGATGAAGTGGTGAACGGTGCGAAGTCTGCGAGAGGGGGCGTGAAGGTCGTGAAGTTTCATCCCGACCGCCAACTGCAGGCGAATCTGCACACTCTGATGCGATCCCAGCACCTACCGTGGAACCGTGAGGAGCGAGACGGCGGCACCCGGTATGGCTGACACCGGCATCCATCCGAAGTCCCTGGCCGAGGCGCTGGACTTGATCGGCTGGGGGCCGCGGGACCTTGCTCGCGCCGTAAACACCTGGTTGACCCGTCGTGGGCGCTCGACCGAACGCATCGACATTACGGCTGCATACCCGTGGGTTCGGTCCAATTACTGCCCGCATGGCTCTATTCCGGAGATCGTCGCGACCGTCCTCACCGATCAGCTCGGTAGCTTCGTATCCGCCGAACAGCTCTGGCCGGGCAACGCCCGGGCACGTCGCTCAACCGCCCGTGTCGGTGAGCTCGGAACCGAGCAGAACTTTGACGGGCTTGTGCGGTCGCTTGAGCAACTGGTCAGCGGGTCGCGGCCGTTGCCGACGAGCGGTCCTGACTTGGTGGCCGCCGTTCTCGACGGCATCCAAACCACGATCGAGTCGATTCCGGCACAAGCCAAGCCCGATCGGGTCATGACGCCGCAGACAGAGTTGATCGCGTCGCACGTCACCGCCCTTCGCCATCTGGACGATCGGCAAGGTGGCGGCGCACTGAGCCTGCGCTACGTCACCCACGAACTTGCGGGGGTGCTCGACCTCGTGCGCAGTGCCAGCTACGAGCCCGAGGTCGGTCGCGATCTACTGACGATCGTGGCCGATTTAGCGCAGCTGGCCGGATGGATGCAGTTCGACGCCGGCGAGACAGCCATCGCGCAGCGGTACCTGCTGCTCGCAATTCGGGTTGCACGGGCAGCCGGAGACGACGGCCGGATGGTCAACAACGTCGGCATGCTGACCTATATCGCTGCCTACAGCGACCACGGCACGGACGCACTGCGGATCATCGAGGCAGCTCACAGTGTGCCAACCTCAAGCGATCTACTCCGTGCTCGAACCACCGGCCGCGCGGCGACCGCTCATGCCAGCGTCGGAGACCTCGGAGCTTTCCGGATGACCGCAGACCAGTCGCAGGAGTTGTTGGCCTCGGCCGCGACCGATGACTTGTCGCCGTACCTCTATTACCTGAGTCCCGACCAACTCTCAGCCGAGGCTGGCTATGGCCTTCTGACCATTGCCATGCGCACCGAGATGTACCGGCAACCGTTGCTCAAGCAAGCCATCGAACTGCTGACTCCCTTGTCGAGTATTGGAGACGATCCGGCCTACCAACGCTCGGCGCTCCTGCATGGTTGCCAGCTGGCGCGGGCACATCTGCTCCGCCGCGATCTCGAGGGCACTGTCGAAACCGCGCGCGTCGCGCTCGGTCGGCTAGCCGAAGTGCAATCGGGGCGGTGCGTGGCATCGCTGCGAGAGCTTCGTCGGAACTTGGCACAACGCCAGCGAGCCGCGGCCGTCGCCGACTTCCTGCCGGAGCTCGATGCCGCGTTGGAGGGCCGGTGACGACTTCATCCGAGGCGGGCGACGATCGGGCGCCCTCCCGCGACGACACCGCTGCGCCGATCGAACTACGACCACGACGCTACGACGATCATGATGCCCAACTCCTCGTCAAAGCCCTCTACGCCGAACAGCTCGACACATACAGCTTCGCCGATTCACCCGACCTGGAGACCGTCGACGACTACGCCGAACCGTCCGGGCTGCTTCTCGTGGCCTACACGCCATCTGGTCAGCCTGTCGGCTGTGGTGGATACCGCACCTACGACAAGGACGCGCGGGTAGCCGAGGTGCGCAAAATGTTTGTCTCGCCCGAATACCGCAGCCATGGTCTCGGCTGGAGAATCCTCAGCGAGCTGGAACAACAGGCGACCGCCCACGGGGCCCGGAAGATCCTGCTGGAAACAGGTGCACTGAACTATGCGGCGATTCGGCTCTACATTGCCGCCGGCTACGAACCGATCCCGCCGTATGTGCCTGGTCGAGGTGAAACCAATCGGGCGTTCCGCAAGACGCTTGATGCGTGAGCGGGGGCGACCAGTTCCAACCCTCAAGTAGGCCGCCATATCAGAGTCGGCTGCGCCGCCGAGCTCTGCACAGAGGCATCCAGGGCTCGGACCGTCATGCGCAACTTCACGCCAGGCCGGCGAGCGAGAATGTGCGGTGCGGACTAGGCAGGCGACCCAAGGGTCGCGCCGCTGCTCGGCGGCCTCTGGACCGGCGGTCGGTGTGCGGCCGCAGCTCGGGCACGGCTTGGCGCCCTGGTGCGCCGCGGTACGTGCGGTACGGCGGTGCCCTCGCACCGGGGCGGTCATTCCGGGGTGTGCGGCTTCCGCCGGAGCGGTCCCCGCGCCGTCTGGGCGGTGCGGACTCGGCCGCGTTGTGGTCGGCGAGTTGGCGTCGGAGGTCGTCGGCCAGCTGCTCGGCCGCCCGCTGTGCTGCGGTGACTGCGGCGACCCGCTGGTCGGCGGCTTGTTTCAGGTCGGCGAGCTGGGCCTGGTGATCGGTGCGCAGTTGCTCGCGGCGTCGGCGAGCTGCATCCGGGATGCGGCCTGCAGCTGCTCCACCTCGGCGGCCACCGCTTCCGCGTCGCCGTAGGTGCGGACCGCCTCCACGATCTGCGCGAGATGCCTCTCCAGGCCCTCCACCAGCTTCGGAAGGTCGTCCTTGATCAACTGCTCGAGCGTGATCCGTGCGGTTGTCACCGGCCCCGCCGCCGGATCCGGCTCGGCCGCGATGCTCCCCCGTCGTAGTGGCCGCTTCGCCGCCGAGTTCTTCGCGGTCCATGCGTTGGCCTTGTTGTGGACGACGGGCCGCCCACATCGCCCAGCGCCTCGAGGCCGCAGTACTTCGACGGGCGGCCCGGAGTACCGGGGTCGACCTGCTTGGGGTTCGGGCAGTTCGTGTGGACGACGTTCCGGCACCGCTCGTGTTCCGTGCGGCTGAGACAGCAGTCGAGCTGGCCCGGCCGGACGCGACAACCGAAGCCGCGGTCCGCCGGACCTCGGGCAGCGGCGCCCCTTGGGCGCACCTCGGACCGCGCCTTTCGTAGACTGGCTCGACCTGCTCGCCGATGCGCTGACGCCGGAGCTGACTGCGCTGGTCGTGCTGTGGCTGGGTGGCACCCGGCGAGGCAGCCGCGACACCCGGATCGCGTACGCCGACGACCTGTTGCTGTGGGCCGACTGGGCCCGCCGCGACCTCGGCCGGGACCGGTTCGGCCTCGACCTGCACCGCGCCGAGGTCACGATGTGGCTCACCCGCCAGCAAGACACCGGCGCCGCCGACTCCTCCATCTCGAGTCGGCTGTCGACACTGTCCAGCCTCTACCGGTACGCCGCCAGCTGGGGCATCCCGGTCGTCTCCCCGATCTCCGTCGACGACACCGGCCCGGGATCGAACGCGGCCGCCGCGCGACCTCCGCGCGGGTTCTATCTAGCCGCTGACGAGGTCCAAGCGATGCTCGCCGCGGCGGCCGACGTCCGCGACGCCCTGGTCGTCGGGCTGCTGTTCACCGACGCCCCTGCGGGTGTCCGGACTGTGCGCGGCCAACGACACCGACCGCCACGACGAAGGACGACGCACCTGGCTCGCGATCACCCTGAAGGGCGGGAAGACCAAGCTCGTGCCGCTCGAGACCACCGTGGCCAAGCTCCTCGACCCCTACCTCGAGGCCCGCCCGCCCTGGACCGGGACTGAACCGTCCCCGCTCATCGTCGACGCCGCCGGGAAACGGCTCGACCGCCACGACGTCACCAGGATGCTGCGCCGCCTCGCCAGAGCCGCGGGCATCCCCCGGCGCGAGAAGGTCACCCCGCCCTCCCTGCGCGCGACCGCCATCACCGACCAGAAGCGCCGCGGCCATAGCGCCGAAGATCTCCAGGAACTGTCCACCCACGCCGATGTCCGCACCGTCATGATCTACATCGACGACGCCGGCCGGAACCAACGCGTCGCCGCCATCACCGACGACCTCGGGCGTGTTATGACCGCCATCCCCCGCCACCTTCGCCCACTGGCGTGATCTTCGTTGGTGAACTAGGGCTGCAGTTTGATGACCTTGCGCATGGCTCGCGACAGCCCGCGCAACCAGACAAGATCCCGACCAGACGTGGTCAGCGCTCAACTGCGCGATTGCCGCGCTCGAGAAGACCGAGGACGCGGCGATGACCCCCGAAGCCGAGCTGTATCGACGGTCGCGTCGACACGCTGCTCGGCGCGCTGGACGAGCTCGGCATGTCCGTCTCCCGCGCCGCCGCCACGGAACTTCATCCAGGAACGTGTGCAGTGGGTGTCCTCCCAGATGGGGATCTCCCCCACCGCCGCATGGCGCTACTTCACCGACGACGCGCTGGCCGACCTCGCCCGCACCATGATTATCGAGTTCGCGGCCGAGACGCCGGGCGCCGACGTCATCGAATCACCCCGCACCGCCGCGGTGCCGCTCCCGATCGTCGGTCGCCCGTACCGGCGGATCGCCATCTGTGGGGCTGGGGCTACGGCGTACGGCGAAGGGTCTCAGCCCAGTTGAGGCCGGCAAGTCCGTGGGAACCGTAACTGCCTGGTTGGCGGATTGGCTGCGGTGGCTCGACCCGCCAGTGGGGCGGCGCCGGCCA
>NZ_JBFAHB010000101.1:0-29312 GCF_040653975.1 Kribbella sp. NPDC050820 | reverse complement strand
ATGGTGCCGCAACGCGAGGTGGACAAGGCGAAGACGATCACCGAGCGGTTCATGATCCGCTGGCGGGGCGAGCCTGATCCGAAGCACGTGAAGGCCGTCGATGCGTACTGGACCTCAGCCGCCGAGCACGGCATGAACGCTTCCACGTTCACCGCCCGCGTGATCGCATCGACCGGTGCGGACGTGGCGGCTGCGCTGTCCGGTGCTGTCGGCGCCATGTCCGGCCCGCTGCACGGTGGCGCGCCTGCACGCGTGCTGACGATGATCGAAGGTGTCGAGCGCAGCGGCGACGCGCGTGCCTACGTGAAGGGCTTGCTGGACGCCGGTGAGCGGCTGATGGGCTTCGGGCACCGCGTGTACCGCGCGGAGGACCCACGGGCTCGCGTGCTTCGTCGTACGGCCCGAGAGCTCAACGCACCCCGCTACGAGGTCGCCGAGGCGTTGGAGCAGGCCGCCCTGACCGAGCTGCGCGAACGCCGGCCGGACCGGGTGCTCGAGACGAACGTGGAGTTCTGGGCGGCCATCGTGCTGGACTTCGCCGAAGTGCCACCGCCGATGTTCACGTCCATGTTCACCTGCGCCCGCACGGCCGGGTGGAGCGCACACGTGCTGGAGCAGAAGCGCACGGGCCGCCTGATCCGCCCGTCTGCCATCTACTCCGGCCCGCCCACCCGTCCCGCCACATCCATCGAGGGCTGGAACCCCGACTGGGCCTAGTCAAACGCGCGCTGAGCTGGGCGACCTGCCTGTGCGCTGCTTGTACTGCCTGCTGAAGTACGGCACGTCGGTGTAGCCCAGCGCAGCAGCAACCTGCGTCACCGTCATCCCGGCCTCAGTCAGCAGCTGGTCGGCCCGGTCGATCCTCGCCTGGATGAGGTACTGCGCCGGCGACATGCCCAACTGCGCGACGAACCGCCGCGTGAACTGCGCCCGGGACAGAGCCGCCCGCCCAGCCATCTCCGCAACCGTCCACTCCCGTCCAGGATCCTGCCGAAGCTGCCGAGCCACCTCGTCGACCGCGGTGTCCGTCCCACTCCGCCCCGGGTTGTGCACCGCGTCCCAGATCATCCCGAGCAACTGCTCCAGACACAGCTCAGCCTGCCGCCTCCCCAGCAGGTCGCCCCGCCGGTACCCCGCATCGCAAGCCCGCGCCAGCACGCCCAGCAACTCCCGATCCACCACCTCGCCCCACCTCGCCGCCGGCGCCACCCCGTTGCCTGCTTCGAAGTGCATGCCGAAGACCAGCAGCCGCCGCTTGGGGTCGTGGCCGGCGGTCGGGGCGTCGCCGGGCGCGAAAACCGCGCAGATGCCTGGATGGAGCTCCTGCTCGGCCCCGTCCAGCTCCAGCCGCCCGCGGCCGTCCAGCACGCACCACAGCAGATGATCCGGCAGCGGCCGCGACACCCACGACCAGCTCGGCTCACAGCGCCAGAAGGTCGGCGCCGACAGCAGCCGCAACGTCAGCGGTTCACCCGCCACCAGTCCGTGCGTCAATAGTCCAACTCCTTGCGCCGATCCTCCGTGGTCCGAGCCGGGCCCCGGCTCGGAGAATTGCAGTGTCGGAAACAGAGTACGGCGATCCGGGACAAGTCACCGGCACTACTGCGGGAGTAGCGCATGAGCGTTTCGTACAAGGTCGAGGAGAACCAGGCCTCGACGTACAAGGAAGAGTTCGACCGCACCGGGTACACGCTGGTGCGTGGCCTGTTCAGCTCGGACGAGGCCGAGCGGCTGCGGGACCACTACATGGAACTGCGGAAGCGTGGGTCGGACCCGCACGACTTCGCCGGCCACACTTCCGCGAACCGTGACCCGCTGCGCAGGTACCCGCGGATGGCGCAGATGCACCGCTGGGACGACGTCTCGCTGGGCTGGCTGACCGACGAGCGGATCGACCAGGTGATGACGGCGCTGCTCGGGAGGTCGCCGTACGCGGTCCAGACGATGCTCTACTTCAAGCCGCCGGGCTCCCGCGGACAGGCGCTGCACCAGGACAACTTCTACCTGAAGGCGGAGCCGGGGACGTGCATCGCCGCCTGGATGGCGCTCGACCGGGTGGACACGGCGAACGGCTGCCTCGAGGTCGTCCCCGGTAGCCACCGCTGGCCGATCCTGTGCACCGAGAAGGCGGACACCAAGATCAGCTTCACCGACATCACGGTCCCGCTGCCCGACCCCGACGCCGCCGTACCGGTCGAGATGGAGCCCGGCGACGTGCTGTTCTTCCACGGCGCCCTGGTCCACGGCAGCGCCCCGAACGTCACCACCGACCGCTTCCGCCGCGCCCTCATCGGCCACTACATCGAGGGCGAGGCCGAGCGCGTCGCCAAGTACTACCACCCGGCACTGCGGATGGACGGCAGTCCCCTGGAGCTCGAGGTAGCCGAAGGCGGCGGCGCCTGCGGCGAATGGACCGACACCCCCGACGGCCCCGTCATCACACTGACCGGCACCGAAACCACCACCCGCAAACACGAGTAACCCCACCCGCCCACCCCGCGGGAGCCCGCCACCTCCCGCTGGGTCAGCGCAACTCGGGCACCCCGGCGCACCTCGCCACATCCCACCCGGCGCGGCTCCGGCATGCCCCACCCGATGCGGCTCGTGCACGCCTCGCCGCCCCGCAGGAGGGGCGCTGGCCTGGGCGGGTCCGGTGTGTGCGTGTTGGGTGAGACCCTGGGTTGGGAGTTGGGGGCGGTGTGCGAGGATGGGGTGCGCTGACAGCGTCGTCGGCTCTGGAATTGCAGACGACGAAGGGAACGCTGGTGACCAGCGACATTCAGATTCCTGTAGAGCTCAAGCCCGCCGACGGCCGCTTCGGCGCGGGTCCGTCGAAGGTGCGCCCGGAGGCCGTCGCCGCGCTCGCGACCGAGGGCGCCAAGCTGCTCGGTACGTCGCACCGCCAGGCGCCGGTGAAGAACCTGGTCGCCCGCGTGCAGCAGGGCGTGTCCGACCTGTTCCAGCTGCCGGACGGCTACCAGGTCGTGCTCGGCAACGGTGGCTCGACCGCGTTCTGGGACGTCGCGACGTTCGGGCTGATCCGGGAGAAGAGCCAGCACCTGAGCTTCGGCGAGTTCTCCTCGAAGTTCGCCAAGGCCGCCCAGCTCGCCCCGCACCTGGGTGAGCCGACCATCGTCAAGTCCGACCCCGGAACCCGGCCGGTCGCGGTCGCCGAAGCCGGCGTCGACCTGTACGCCTGGCCGCACAACGAGACCTCCACCGGCGTGATGGCGCCGGTGCAGCGGGTCGAGGGCGCCGACGAGGGCGCGCTGGTCGCGATCGACGCCACCTCGGGCGCCGGCGGCCTGCCGGTCGACATCAACGAGGTCGACGTCTACTACTTCGCGCCGCAGAAGTGCTTCGCCTCCGACGGCGGCCTGTGGATCGCCGTGATGAGCCCGGCCGCGCTGGCCCGGGTCGAGGAGATCACCGCGAGCGGCCGGTGGATCCCGGCGTTCCTGGACCTCGCCACCGCGGTCGACAACTCCACCAAGCACCAGACGTACAACACGCCGTCGCTGGCCACGCTGTTCCTGATGGCGGAGCAGACCGACTGGATCAACAACCAGGGCGGCCTGGCGTGGAGCGTCGCCCGCACGACCGACTCGAGCAACCGGCTGTACACGTGGGCCGAGAAGTCCGACTACGCCACGCCGTACGTCGAGGACCCCGACGCCCGCTCGCTCGTCATCGGAACCGTCGACCTCGACGACTCGATCGACGCCGCCGGGGTCGCCAAGACCCTCCGCGCCAACGGCATCGTCGACACCGAGCCCTACCGCAAACTCGGCCGCAACCAACTCCGCGTCGCCATGTTCCCCTCGGTCGACCCCGACGACGTAGAAAAGCTCACCCACGCCATCGACTACGTGGTCGACCGCCAGAAGTAATCACCACGCAAACAGCCGCCGCCCCCATCGGGCGGCGGCTGTCTCACGTGTGCGGGCAATGCCCCACCGAGCACACCGAGCCGCTCGCGATAGGCGTGGGCCGAGCCGGCACCGCGCACACCCCGGACCCTCGCAAGACACGTGCGCCGTACCGCACCCCCGCACCCCCGGGAACCCGCGAGAGACGTACGCCGTACCCGCACCCCCGACCCCGCGAGACACGTACGCCGTACCGCACCCCGCACCCCGCACCCCCGGGAACCCGCGGGACACGTACGCCGTACCCGCACCCCCGACCCCGCGAGACACGTACGCCGTACCGCACCCCGCGCACCCAGGAACCCGCAAGCGACGTACGCCGTACCCGCCTGCCGGCACGCCCAGGAACTTGTGAAAGGTCCGCATACCCAGGTGTCCGCGAGAGGCGTGCGCCGAGCCGGCACTCCGCACACCCAGGTCCTCGCAAGGGGCGTGCGCTGTACCCGCACCCCGTACACCGAGGTGCTTGCGTGGGGCGTGGGGCTGGGCGCGCGCCGGGCACGCTGAGGTGCTTGCGGGGGTTAGGAGTGGGAGCGGCGGTGGGGGGTGGGTGGGGATTGGCCGGTTAGGCGGGCGTTTTCGGCCATTCGGTCCAGGCGTTCGCGGCGGCCTGGGGGGAAGGTGATGATGGTGATGAGGAGGGCGAAGGCGGCGGCGCCGATCAGGATCCAGCGGAGGTTGTTGCTCTTGGCTGATTCGGTGCTCGAGTCGTTGCCGGTGCCCGGTTTGGGGGTGGCGGAGGCGGCTGGTGGGGTGGCGGCGGCCTTCTTCGCGGGGATGAGGACCTGGTAGACGGGTGAGTCTGCGCCTTCGGTGCCGGCCAGGACGGTCTGGCCGTCGGGGCCGACTGCGACCGACTCGCCTTGGGAGGCGGAGACGGTGGCGCTCGCGACCAGGGTGGGGGGTTCGCCCCAGGCGATGGTGGCGATGCCGGTGTAGGTCCGCAGTACGACTCGCTGACCGTCCGGGAGGAAGGTGCCGTCGGTGAAGGTGCCGGCCGGGGCGGGCGCGAGCTTGGTGAGCTCGTTGGTGCCCTGACGGGACGGGGCAGGCGGGGCCGCGTAGATCGAACCGGCGCCCTTCGAGGACTTCGTGACGATGAAGAGCTGGTTCGTACCGGGCTCGACCAGCAGGGTCTCGGCGTCGTGGGCGCCGTCCGGGTAGGTGAAGTCGTACCGGTGGTAGGTCACGTTGGTGTTGTCGGCGAGGTCGGCCGGCTCGGGGATCGTGTAGATCTCGATCTGGTCCCGGTTGCCCTTCGCGTCGCCGATGTCGGCGATGTAGATCGTGCCGTCGCCGTCCACAGCGACTGCCTCGACGTCCTGCACGTCCGCCTTGAAGCCGAGCACCATCCGGACCTTGCCGGTGTTGTCCACGCCGAACACCCGCGCGCGGTCGCCGGAGTCGTTCACCGTCCACCACAGGTCGTATTTCTGGCTCTTCGCGAGGCCGGACGACTCGGTGATCCGCTCGTCGCGCATCGTGAAGTACTTCTTCACCCCCGGCGACGGATCAGCCGCAGGCGCCTGGACGGAGGAGGGCGGTGACGCCGCCTGTCCGGTGGTGGCCGCAGGCGCGAGAGCTGAGGCTCCGGCGGGAAGGGCCGTGCCGGCAAGGCTGAAGAAGCCAGCCGCCAGGAGGGCGAGGCCAGCCCGGATCCGCATCAGGACCCCACCTCCGCACCGGGACCATCGGCGGAGTTGGACGCAGATCCCGCCGCAGCAGGCGTGTCAGCCGAGGACGAGGCCGCAGATGCACCGGCACCCGAGGGCGCTGCCGGGGTGTCGGAGGTCGTCGGGGTGGCGGAGGGTTCGAGGAGGAGTTGGGCCAGGTGGGGGGTTACGTGCCAGTCGGTGGTCAGGGACTGGTATTCGGCTGTGAGGTCGGGGGTGGGGTGGGCGCCGGTTCGGGCGGCTCGGAGGAGGAGGTTGCGGGGGGTGTGCTGACTGTCCACGAACTGCACTACCTCCACCCGGTATCCGACCTGTCGCAGGACCGCCGCCCGGAGGGTATCCGTCAGGACGTCGGCAAATCGCTCACGAACGATGCCATATCTCGTCATCAGCGCATAAGGCGCCGGTGGTGTGACGCCTTTGAGCTGCTTTTGGATGTCGTGATGGCAACACGGAGCCGCAAGCACCAGCGGCGCCTCCCAGCGGACCGCGCGGGCCAAGGCGTCGTCCGTGGCGGTGTCGCAGGCGTGCAGCGCCAGTACGACGTCCGGGCGTACGTCGAGCTCCGCGTCCTGGATGGTCGCGTCGACGAACCGCAGGTGTTCCTGCCAGCCAAGTGCCGTCACGACCCTGGTGTTGCGCTTGCGCGCCGCCGGGTTGTGGTCGATGCCGGTCATCCGTACGTCGTGACCGGCCGCGGTCAGCAGGTGGTAGGCCGCAAGCGTCAGGTACGCGTTGCCGCAGCCGAGGTCGACCACCTGCAGCGGCCTGCCGGTGGCGATCCGCCCGGCGGAGATCGCCTCGTCGAGGGCCGGCGCGAGCTGCTTGCAGAACTCCTCGACCTGCTTGTACTTCGCCTGCCGGGACGGCTTCACCCGGCCGTGATGGTCGCTGATCCCGAGCTCGATCAGGAACGGCGCACTCGGCTCGAGCACCCGCTGCTTCACGCGGTCGTGGCTGGTCGTCTGCTCCCGGCTGTCCGACTGCCGGTGCAGCAACTCCTTGCCCTTCTTCGTGTACCGCAGCCGAAGCGTCTCGGTCGTCGTCTCGACGTGCCACGTCCCGTACGGGAGGTCCAGCAGCTCGTCGACGGCCTTTTCGACCTCCGGCCCGGCGACGTTGCGGGTGTGCGCCTGGCGTTCGTCGTACTCGGTGATCTGCAGGTGGCGGACGTCCTTGAGGTCGACGTAGCGGAGCTCCACGCGCTGGTAAAGCGGTGGTTCCAGCCCGCGGCGGCGGCCCGAGGCGACCGCGCGAACGAGGCCGGTCTGGTCCAGCAGCGCGGGACGGATCACGTCGCGCACGCCGGACTCCGCTCCGGAACCGGTGGCCGGCTCGCCGGAGCTCCGATCCGGATCCACGTCTGACTGCATCGCGCCATTGTCCCCGACCGCTTGGGTCGATCACAAAAGGGTCTCGCCCGACCCCGCACAGCTACCCTGCGTCACTCGAGTTTCTCGTCCTCCTTCAGCAGCCCCAGGCTGCGCAGGCGGGTGGCGATCCCGCCCTGTTGACGCCCCAGGGCTTCGACCAGCTCGTCCTTGGTCGCGCCGCCACGGAAGAGCTCGGCCAGGGTCTGCTCCTCCTCGGCGGACCAGGGGCGGAACGCGTTCGGGTGGTTCTTGCGGGCCGTCTTGATCCGGTGGGTCATCGAGCGCGTGTCGAGCAGCTCCAGGGACCGGATGCGCGCCTGGCGGTGCCGGCCGACCTCTTCGCCGTCGCGCCAGAACACCACCACGCCGTCGTCGAACGTCATCAGCTCGGCCGGGACGTCGCAGTAGTCGTCGGCCTCGAGCATCACACGCATCATGGCTGGTTCTCTCCGTTTCGTCGGGCGGTCCGGCGGCCACGGCGGCACATCCGGTCCCGTTTCTCGACAGAGAAGATGCCGCGATCCCGCCCCCGCCCGACCACCGATTCGCAGCCTGTGGACAAGCAACCGCACAACCAGTTTGCAAAATTTCTTTGCAAACCATCTTTGCAGTCCTACTCTCGGACTCATGAGCGACGACGAACCCGCAGAGGCCGCGCTGATCGGCGGCAAGACAGTCCGCCTGGACCGGCACCTGATCCGGGCCCTCGCGCACCCGATGCGAAACCGCATGCTCGGACTGCTGCGGATGTACGGCCCCCAGACGGCCACCACGCTGGCCGGCAGGCTCGGGGTGAACACCGGCGCCACCAGCTACCACCTGCGGCAACTGGCCGAGGCAGGCCTGGTCGAGGAGGACGACACCCGCGGAAACGCGCGGGACCGGTGGTGGAAGTCCGCACACCAGGGCACGGCGTTCGACGCGGCCGAGCTGCTCGACCAGGAGCCGGAGCTGACGCTGGGGTTCCTGCACGGAATCGGGCAGACGTACGCGGAGAACATGTTCGGGTTCATCGACGCGATGCAGACACTGCCGCCGGAGTGGCGCGACGCCAGCATGCTGTCGGACTACATGTTCCACCTCCGCCCCGACGAGTTGAAGGCGATGCTCGCGGAGGTGATGGCGGTGTTCGAGAAGTACAAGACGCCGGACCTCACCGCTCCACTGCCCGAGGGCGCCGAGCAGGTGTCGGTCCAGATCCAGGCGTACCCACGCGAGACCCGGTAAGGCGAGGTACGACGTGACGCCCGCAGAAGCACGTGAAGACCGGGCACCACTTGTGGCGTTCCTGGTCGCCAACGTGGTGTCGATCTGCGGCACCCGAGTCAGCGCAATCGCGATCCCCTGGTTCGTGCTGACGACTACGGGGTCGCCGTTCAAGACCGGTGCGGTGGCGCTGGCGGAGATGGGCCCGCTGGTGCTGTCCAAGGCGATCGGCGGACCGATGATCGATCGGGTCGGGCCGCGGCGGATCAGTGTGATGGCAGACACTGCCAGCACCGGCGTGGTGGCGCTGATCCCCTTGCTGCACACGATGAACGCGTTGTCGTTCCCGCTGTTGCTCGCGCTGGTCGCCGTAGCCGGGGCACTCCGCGGACCAGGTGATGCCGCCAAGGCAACGCTCATCCCGGACATCGCGCACGCCGCGAAGGTGCCACTGGAACGCGTGACCGGCCTGGAGAGCACGACCGAGCGGCTGGCCGGGTTCATCGCGTTCGCTGTCGCCGGTGGGCTGATCACTCTGGTCGGCGAGGTCAACGCGCTGTGGATCGACGCGGCGTCGTTCGGCGTGTGCGCCGTACTCATCTACCGCTGGATCCCCAGGAAACACGAGAAGGCCGACCGTGCGGACGACGGGAGCTACAAGTATCGGCTGCTCGACGGCTGGCGGTTCCTCAGCAAGGACAGACTGATGATGCCGCTGGTCATGATGATCGCGGTGACCAACCTGCTCGACGCTGCGGTCGGCGCCGTACTGCTGCCGGTCTGGATCAAGGAGCACGGCTTCGGGCCCGGCCACACCAGCCTGATCCTCACGTCGTTCGGAGTGACCGCGACCCTGTTCGCCCTCGTCGCGTCAGCAGTCGGCGGTCGCATCCCGCGCAAGCTGGTCTTCACGGTGGCGTTCCTGATCTGCGGTGCGCCGCGGTTCGTGGTGATGGCCTTCGACGCGCCCGTGTGGGTTGTGATGGCCGTGTACGCCGTCGGCGGTGTCGGAGCCGGTTTCATCAACCCGGTGCTGGGTGCGCTGTTCATCGAGCGCATCCCCAGGCACATGCTGGGCCGGGTCAGCTCGCTCGCCGACTCGGTTGCGTGGCTCGGCGTACCGCTCGGTGGCGTTGTGGCCGGTGCGGCGATCGCAGGCGTCGGTCTGGTGCCGGCGCTGCTCGCAGCCGGCGCGGTGTACTTCGTCGCGACCACGTCCCCGCTGTTCTTCGGCCGCAACGAGAGCTGGAAGGCTACACAGGATCCGACGGGTCCTCGGGGAACGGCGGCCGATTCGGATCCGGTGGCAGTCCCCACGTCTTAGCCTTCTTCGCCTCGGTCTCCTTGCGACGCAGCCGGTCCCGCTCCGCACTCAGCAGGCCGAGCAGTGCGAGGTCGAGCAGCATCCCGCTCACCGCCGCGAACTGCGTGCCCGCGAACTGGAACACCTGCGTGACCAGCAACGACACCAGCACCGCCAGTTCGAACAAGCGGATCGCACGGACCCTGTTCCCCTTCCGCAACTGCAGTCCGCCGCGCAGCGTGAAAGAGGCCGACAGCAAGCTTCCTGCCGCCACCCCAAGGACCGGCAGGTCCGCGGCCAGCCCGTCGTCGAACCGGAGCCCGGCGGCGATGGCGGGCGCACCGATCGCTTGGATGACCAGTACGGCGACTGCCACCCGAGGCGCGAGTGGATGCGTGGCCAGCCGGTCGAACCCACGCTGCAACGCCTGCCACGCGGCGTCGACCGGAGCGGCGAGCTCCACCTCGTCGGCCGGGCACGCGGCCAGCAGCTCCCTGGTCTCGCGGCGACCGTCGACGTCCAGGCTGACCTGGCGAAGCTGCTCCGAGGCCTTGGCCAGCCGGCGCCGCGACAGGCCGCCTGCGACCCCTTCGACGGCGTGGTCGACCACGTTGGCCAGTTGCTCCCGTTCGTCGATCGGACGGCGGGTGGTGAGGAACCGGCTGCCGAGCACGATCAGCACGAAGACGACGTACACGATCGCCGCGGTCGGTTGGTAGAAGTAGTTGTTGTCCGAGGTGACGAACTTCCCGACCTCGTCGATGAACAGGCCGAAGCCGACGCCACCGATCAGTGCCGCCGCGGGCCGCACGACGGGGCCGACGTACGCGAGCAGCAGGGAGATCGAGACCAGCATCAGCAGGCCGCCCGGGAGGACGTGGGCGATGTGCAGGCCCTTGCCGCCGATCGTCGCCACCCCGGACACCACGAAGGTGGTCAGGTGCTCGGCGGACCGGACGTTGCGGACCAGCCCCGCCCGCATCAGGTACGGCGACCGCGCGCCCGTGGTGCCGGTCATGGGGCCTCCCGGCCTGGACTGAGGAGTGGAGGGAGCGCAGCGACCGGAGTGACGAGGGAAGGCCGGGAGTTCCAGCCCCATGACCCGCCGCGCCGGAGGCGTGGCATCAGTACAGTCATGCGGCCCTACGTTAGTTGGAGACGTGTCAGCGGACGAGGGCTGCGATGACGACCATGGCGACCAGGGCGGCCAATACGAGAGAGGTCACCAGTCGGCGCGTGCGGGGGTCCACTCCGTCAGATTAGTGGACCCCCAATGGATAGCTGCCCACCAGGACGCCCGATGGGTCCACCCGCTGTTTGATCGCGCGCAGGCGGGTGAGGTCTGTGGCGGTGTAGCTGTCGTGGAGGGTGTTCCAGGAGGACAGGCCGGTGGGCGGAATCTAGCCGGCGCGCCACGGTGCCATGGCCTCCTCCAGTGCGGCCAGTGCCTGCTCGGTCCCCTCGGGCGAGGTCACACTGGGTTCGTAAAGTCTTACCACGCGAAGTTCGGGCCGGGTCGGCGCCGACCTCGGCGCGTCCGGGTGGTTCAGCGCGGGCTGACCAGTGGCTCGGGGCGGTGGACGCCGCGCGGGCGGTAGCCGACGGCGTCGGACAGGCCCAGGTAGTCCGAGAGCAGCCAGATGATGGACAGCCACATCTCGGTGCCCTGCAGCCCGGGGATGGCGCGGTCGTCGGTCCCGTCCGGCGCGAACGCGAACCCGGCGCCGTCGACCCAGCGATCCAGGATGCGGGTGAGCTGATCCTCGGCCCACCGGGTGCCGTCGGCCCGGCCCACGTCGGTCTGCTTGCCGGCCAGCCAGAGCGGGTGGATCACGTCCAGCACGTTGCACGCGTTGTAGCCGTCGCCGCTGAACATCCGCCGATCGTTGCTGTGAGCAAGCACCGTCTTGACCGCCTGCTCCGGGTACGGCAACGGCAACCCGAACTGCGCGTACGTCCCGCGCGTCAGCCGGTAGAAGCCGTTGACGACCTGCAACCAGCCGTCGTCCGGATGCTGCCGGCCCCACATGCCGGTCGCGGGATCGACGCGCAGCAGGAGCCACCCCATCAAGGTCTCCAACGGGCCTGATTCGCCATGATCCTTGAGGTTCCGGGCCAACGCGGTGCCGAGGGCATCGATCCCCGAACCGGACGACCAGGCGTGCCGCTCCCACGGCAGCTTGTCGAGCTCCTCGGGTGTGAAGTCGGTGGTGATCGGGTGCTCGAAGCTGCTGTCCAGCACCTGCAACGCGTAGCCGACACAGAGCACGTGATAGCTCGCCGGGCCTTGCAGGACGGACAGTTTGTCATCCACGGGTACGTCGAGGCCGACATCCGCGAGGTCTCCTGGTGAGACCAGTCCGGTCGCGGGATCCTGACGATGACGCAGGCGACGGACCAGGTCGTCGCGCGTGTGCCCTTCCGGCGTACGTCGTACCAGCACGTCCGCGATCTCGATCGCGTCGCACCACGGGCGGATCGCGGGCTCGTGCCCGAGACCGGGGCGGTCGACGAAGCGCTCTCCGTCCCACGAGCGCTTCAGTACGTCGTCCACCTGCTCGCGAGCCTTGGCCGTGAAAGCAGCGAGTCGCTGGGAAAGGCTGCCCGACCGGACCGGGGATTCGCCCGAGCGGGAACGCAGTACGCGCGCCGGGTTGCCGGCGGCAATCGTGTTGGCGGGGACGTCCTTGGTGACGACCGCGCCGGCGCCGATGATCGAGTGCGGGCCGATGGTGACGCCGTCCAGGACCGTCACGTTCGAGCCGATCCAGACGTCGTCGCCGATCGTGATGCCGAGTGCGGTGTGCTTCTGCCGGAAGATCGGCTCTCCCGGTGCGGTGCCGTGGTTGAACGCCAGCAGCGACGTGTGCGCCCCGATCCGGACACCGTCGCCGATGGTGATCCGGCCGCGGACCACCGAGAACGGGTTGATCGTGGTGTCCGACCCGAGCGTGATGTGCCCGGTCACGTACGCGTGCGCCGCGATGTACGACCGCGCCCCCATCCGGAGCTCGTCGCAGTACACGGCCGCCGACTCCGCGACGTACACGTCGTCGGCCAGCGCGAGCGACCCACCGAGCCGCTGCTGCCGCTCGGCCTGGCGCTTGCGCTCGTCGTCGGAGCCGATCCGGGCGTACTCCCAGGGCAGGAAATCCAGTCGCAGCGGTTCACCAGAGGTCATGGGAAAACGCTATCCAAACCTTGGGATCACCGCTACCCCGGAAAAGTCGCTGCTACTCTCTCGGCTGTGCGGGGTACCAGGCAGACATGACGATACCCGGATCCTTGGCCGGCGGGGACAACCCCGACGACGGTCCGGCGAGCAGTGGCGGGCGCCGGCGAGTCACCATCAGTGACCTCGCACGCCGTCTGCACATCTCGAAGGCGTCGGTTTCGTACGCGCTGAACGGCCGGGCCGGGGTCAGCGAGGAGACCCGGCAGCGGGTGCTCGACCTGGCCGAGGAGCTCGGCTTCCACCCGAACTCGGCCGCCGTCGCGCTGTCCGCGAGCCGGACCCGGACGATCGGCATCGTGATCGCGCGCGACCCCGCGCTGATCTCCACCGAGGCGTTCTACATGCGCACCCTGGTCGGCATCGAGCAGTACCTGAACGAGGTCGACTCGTCGCTGCTGCTCCGGCTGACGGGCGAGCACGGCGAGGATCTCGACGTACTGCGGAGATGGTCCCGGCAGGGGCGGGTGGACGGGTTCATCCTGTTCGACGAGCACGACGACGACCCACGGATCACGCTGCTCAAGGAGCTCGGGATGCCGTGCGTGGTGGTCAGCTCCAACGACCCCGACGACCAGGTCGGCCGGCTGATCAGCTCGCCGGTCGAGACGGTCACGCTGCTGCTCGACCACCTGGCCGAGCTCGGGCACCGCGACATCGCGCACATCAGCGGGCCGTTCACCTTCGTCCACGAGCAGCTGCGGGTGCGGATGCTGGGCGAGGGGGCCGAGCAGCGCGGGATGACGGTGCGGCACGTCGAGGGCAGCTACCGGTACGACGACGGCGCCGAGCTGACGCGCCGGTTGCTGACGGACCCGAACCCGCCGACCGCGATCGTGCTGGGCAACGACCTGATGGCGGTGGCTGCGCTCCGGGTGGCGATGGACCTCGGGACCGACGTACCGGGTGAGGTGTCGATCCTCGCCTGGGACGACTCGCCGCTGTGCGAGCTGGCGCGACCGGGGATCACCGCGATCGACCAGAAGACGATGGAACGCGGCCGGGCCGCCGCGGACCTCCTCCTCCGCGTCGCCACCGGCGACCCGGACCTCCACGAGCAGGCCCCGGCCGGCGAGCTCCACCCCCGCGAGTCCTCGGGTCCCGCCCGCCGCTGAGGGGTTACCCCCGCCGAGGGGTTGCCCCCTGCGCTCGCGCCCCGGCCGCCGCTAAGGGTTGCCCCCTCAACTCGGGGGTTGCCCCCCGAAATTCCCAGTGGGCAACCCCCCACCTCAGTGGATATCCCTCGAGGTCGGAGGTTGCCTCCGGAGGGGCGAGTTTGAAGACTCTGTGAAATCGGGTGGTTTCGGAGGGTGTTGGATTGCGTCGGGCGCCTCGGCCAAGGTGGTTGCGAGCGCCTTCGTGGGGGCGCTCGAAGGAACTGTCATCGCCCTTGCCGGGCAGGTGCCGCACGACGAGCAGTACGCCGTTCGCGCGGTTGCCGGTGTGTTGAGGATTTCTCTGGAGGGAGAGCAATGAAGCTGCCGAAGTCCGCGTACACGGATCCGCCGTGGCGGATGCACGAGATCGATGAGGGGTTCACGGTCGAGGATGTCTGGGCGTTGCCGACGCCCGGCGGTCCGGACGACTTCCCGAGGCTGCTGCGGATGATGTCGGGTGGGGACACCAGTGACAACCCGTCCTGGATCGCCCGGACGCTGTTCGCGATCCGCTGGAAGCTCGGCGAGTGGTTCGGCTGGGACAGCCCGGAGGCGAAGGTCGGCTCCCGGGTGGCGACCCTGCGCGACCGGCTGCCGGCCGACCTGCGCGACGGCCCGGCCGGGCCGGAGTTCGACAAGCTCCCGTTCAGCTCGGTGTTCCTGACCAAGGACGAGTTCGCCGCCGAGATGTCCAACAAGACCTGCCACGCGGTCATGCACCTGACCTGGGTCCCCGACGGCAGCGGCGGGTACCACAGCCAGATGGCCGTCCTGGTGAAACCGAACGGCCGGCTGGGCGCGCTCTACATGGCCGCGATCCTGCCGTTCCGCCACATCCTCGTCTATCCCCCGCTGCTCAAGGGCATCGACGAGGAGTGGGCGAATCAGGCGAACAACTTGCCACCGCGGTCGCGACCGCGGTGGCGACTCCGATCCAGACCAGTTTGAGTCGATCCCGGTGCCCGGACTTGACCAGGAAGGTGGCGAGGAGGAGCTAACCTAAGAACTCCCATTCGCCCACTGTGGTGTACGCCGCACTGCGTCCCGGGCCCTCGCCGAGCCGGGACTCGATCAGCTGCAGGCTCCCCGCAGTCCACGACGGACCGTCGTACGTGTCGAAGATCCGGACCCACCGGGTCGCGTCGACCGGCCGGCGCAACCGGGCCAAGGTGACGTGCGGGGTGAACTTCCGGCCCTCCACAGTGACGCCGGCGCGGTTGGCCGCGGCCCGCGTGGTCATCGCCAGGTGCTTGAGCGACTCGGTGTCGTCGCGCACCCCGGCGTACAGCACCCGGGCGTCGGGCACGCCCGGGAACGCGCCGGCTCCGGTGAGTTGCAGCTCGAACGGCGACTGCCGTTTGGCGGCCCGCTCCAGCCGCTCCCCGAGCTCGTCGGTCTTCCAGTCCGGCACCTCGCCGAGGAAGGCCAGCGTGATGTGCCAGTGCTCGTCCGTGGCCCACCGGATGTCGTCATCCGGATGCTCCCGCCGCGGCTCCACGAACTCGCTCAGATCCTCCACAACGTCAATTGGTGGCACCACGGCCACGAACAATCGCATCCAGAAATCGTATCCGTGCGCGAAACTGCTTTTGTGGATGAGCTGAAGCTGCCGTCGCCGTGCGTGGTGATCCTGGCCGGGCCGGGGGCGTCGGGGAAGTCGACGTGGGCGGCGGAGCGGTTCGCTGCGGAGCTGATCGTGTCGAGTGATCGGCTGCGGGCACTCGTGGGGGCCGGGGAGGACGACATCGCGGCCAGTGCGGATGCGTTCACGTTGCTGGAAGAGGTGGTGCGGCAACGAATCGGGCGTCGGCTGACGACCGTGATCGACACCCTCGGGCTGGACCGGGAGCGGCGGTTGCGCTGGCTCGGGCTGGCACGGGACGCCGGGATGCCTTGTGTTGCGGTGGGTTTCGACACTCCCGCGGCCGAGTGCCGCCGGCGGAACCGGGAGCGAGCCAAGCGGATCCCGGCCGATGCGCTGACCTCGCAGTTGCGATCCTGGACCGCGGCGAAGCAGGAGTTGCCGACCGACGGGTACGACGACGTGCTCGAGCCGGCCGTGGTTCGCGTCGTACCGTCGGCGTTCGTCGAGGCGGGAGCGGCGGCGCTTCGGCAGGAGGAGACGCCGACCGGGTTGCGGTTCGGGCTGCAGTTGAGCAGCTACACCCACAAGGCCGGTCGGACGGGCACCGCGAGCTGGATCCGGGAGGTCGCCGGCCGGGCGGAGGCTGCCGGTTTCGACGCGATCTACGTGATGGACCACTTCCGGCAGATTCCGCAAGTGGGGCGGGCCTGGGAAGACTTCCTGGAGAGCTGGACGACGCTCGGGTACCTGGCCGCCTGTACGTCGCGGGTGCGGCTCGGGACGCTGGTCTCCGGGATCACCTACCGGAACGTCGCGCATCTGGGGAAGATCGCCGCGACGCTCGACGTACTGAGTGGTGGGCGTGCTGTCTGCGGTGTCGGGCTGGCGTGGTTCGAGCAGGAGCACAAGGCGTACGGGTGGCCGTTTCCGTCCGTACCCGACCGCTATCGCCTGCTCGAGGACGCGTTGCAACTGCTGCCGATTTTGTGGGGACCAGGTAACAAACCGTTCCACGGCAAGGTGCTCGACGTGCCGGACACCACCTGCTATCCGCGACCGCTGCAGGAGCGGTTGCCGTTGCTGGTCGGCGGAAGCGGGCCGCAGACCTTGCGGTTGGCGGCACGCTACGCCGATGCCGTGAATGTGTTCGGCGACGTCGCGCAGGTGCGCAAGCGGGTCCGCATCGTGCGGGAACTCAGCCACTCTGTGGAGCTAACGCATCTGTCTACAACCCTGGTGGGCAAGGACCATCGGGACGTCGACGAGCTGGTCGGCAGGCTCCGCCCCCGCAACCAGGACCCGGCTCGCTATGCCGCGTCGGTCAACGCAGGGACCGTCGCCGACCAGATCGGGCGCTTCCGCGAACTGTCCGAGGCCGGGGTCGCCGAAGTGATGATCAGTGTCCCTGACCTCGACACCCTGGAGACGGTCGGCGAGGTGATCTCAGCTTTTCGGCTTTAGGTCGTGACCTAAGTCCAGCTTGAGCAGGGCGTTCTCGATCAGCTCGGACATGGCGGGGTGGATCCAGTACTGGTTGCGGGCCATCGAGTAGGCGTCCAGGCCGAAGCTCATCGCCTGGATGACCGGCTGGATCACCGACGACGCCTGCGGGCCGATGATGTGGCAGCCGATGATCAGGCCGGTGTCGGCGTCGGCCAGGATCTTGGCGAAGCCGGTGGTGTCCTCCATCGCCCAGCCGTAGGCGATGTCGGCGTACTGCTGGCGACCGACGACGTACCGGATCCCGCGCTCGCGGGCCTGCTCCTCGGTGAGGCCGACGGCGGCGACCTGCGGCGAGCTGAAGACGGCGTGCGGGACGAAGCGGTGGTCGGAGGTGATCCGGGCGTCCGGGTTGAGCAGGTTGTGCTTCACCACCCGCGCCTCGTGGTTCGCGACGTGCTTCAGCTGGTGTGGTGACGTGACGTCACCGAGCGCGTAGATGCCGTCGACGTTGGTCTGCTGGTACTCGTCGACGACCACCCGCTGCTCGGCGTCGACCACGACACCAGTGGCGTCCAGGTTCATCGTGTCCGAGTTCGGTGTCCGGCCGACGGCGACCAGGACCTCGTCGACCACGAGCTCGTCGACGCCGTTCGGGCTGAGCATCTCCAGCGCGATCGAGCCGTCCGCCTGCCGCTTCGCGCTGACCGTGTCGTGGTCGAGGCGGACGTCGTACTTGCCCTGTGCGATCTCGGTGTACCGCTCGGCGATCTCGGTGTCCTCGTGCCGCATCAGCAGCCCGGAGCGGGCGATCAGCGTGACCTCGACGCCGTACGACGAGAACACGTGCGCGAACTCGGCCGCGACGAAGCCGCTGCCGATGATGCCGAGCCGGCGCGGCAGCTCCTCGATCCGCATGATCGTGTTCGAGGTGTGGTAGCCGACCTCCTCGAGACCGGGGACGAACGGCACGATCGGCCGGCTGCCGGTGGCGAGCACGAACTGGTCGGCGGTGAGCGTGCTGGTCGAGCCGTCCTTGCCGTCGACGGTCAGCTCCTTGTCGCCGGTGAACCGGCCGGTGCCGTCGTACACGGTGACGTTCGCGTTGTCGGCGTGGTGGTGCCGGTACTCCGAGCCGCCGGCGGCGATCGGGTCGATCCGGCCGAAGATGCGGTCCCGGATCGCGGGCCAGCGGACCCCGTCGAGCGTCTCGTCGACGCCGTACCGGGAACTGACCGACGGCGTCGCGGCCAGGTCGGCGGTGTGGACGAACATCTTGGTCGGGATGCAGCCGACGTTCAGGCAGGTGCCGCCGAACGTGTCGCGCTCGACGATCGCCACCTTCCAGTCCGTGAACCGCCGGTTCACGATGGTGTTTCCCGAACCGGTCCCGATGATCACCAGGTCGTAATGAGTCACACCTCATTCTGGACCCGTCCGTGCGGGATCATGGGGACGGTGTCAGGCAGTGAGTTGGTGAGCAGCAACGGAACGCTCGGATGGGACGGATTCGGGACGCTCCGGATCCGGTACGACGTGTCCACGGCCGGGCTGGGGAAGCTCACCAGATCGCTGCGCACCCGGCTGGGTGAGCGGACTGTTCCGGTCGAGGCGTTGCAGGGCATCGGCCTGAGCATGAGTCCAGGGGCTCCGGTGGTCAGTCTCGAGCTGCGGGAGCACGCCGATCCGCTGCTGTCGGTCGGCGGCGGGTCCTTCGCGGCGCTGCTCGATCCGTACCGGTTCTTCTTCGACGCCGCCGACCGGTCGGTCGCCGAGCGGCTGGTCGCCGACGTGAAGGCGATGCTCGCCCGGCGGCAGGTGCCCGCCTCGGCCTCGCAGCAGTGGCTGGTCGCGCCGCCGGTCGCGCCGGACCGGATCGAGGGGCGGGACGCGACCGTATTCCTGGCCGGTGGCCACCTGGCGTTCGCCTACAAGTGGCCGGCGAGCCGGAAGAAGAAGGCGGACGGCGACCGGTTGTCGGTGCCGCTGGCCGACATCATCGACGTCGAGTGGATGCCGAACGACCGCCGGCTCCGGCCCAAGGGCTTCTTCCGGATCAGCACCGCGCGGACCCCGCTCGAACGGCCCAAACCGCGGCACGACCCGGCGGCGGTGTTGACCGAACGGCGAACAGACGTCGACGTGCTGTTCTTCGCGGCGCGACTACTGACCCGGATCCGGCCCTAAGCCACTCTGGGCCCGAGGTCCTTGGCTTCGACCGGGGTCCGCGGCGCCGGTGCCGAGTCGACGGCGCGCGGCCCTGCCGCTGGGGCTGCGTCGACAGCGGCCTTCTCGCCGAGGAGCTCGGTCTGTGGGAGCACCTCGAGCCGCGGGCGCGGCAGCAGCCGCGGCCGGATGGCCAGGCCCCGCTTGCGCGAGAAGTACAGCACCGAGGCGACCGTGCCGGCGATGGTGAGCCCGCCGCCGACGATCAGCGACCAGCGGGCGCCGAAGGTCTGGCCGACCCACCCGATCAGCGGCGACCCGATCGGCGTACCGCCCATCAGGACCGTCATGTAGAGCGCCATCACCCGGCCGCGCATGGTCGGCTCGATGCTCAGCTGCATGGTCGCGTTCGCGGCGGTGAGCATGGTCAGCGAGGTCAGGCCGACCAGCGGCAGCACCAGCGCATAGGTCAGGTACGTCGGCATCAGGCCGCTGACCAGCGCCATCACACCGAACGCCAGGGCCGCGCCGATCACCAGGCGAGCGCGGATCCGGACCCGGCGGGCCGCCAGCAGCGCGCCCGACAACGACCCGATCGCCAGGATCGAGCCGAGGATGCCGTACTCCCCCGCGCCCTTGCTGAACACCTCGGTCGCCATCAGCGCGGACGTCATCTGGAAGTTCAGGCCGAAGGTGCCCGCGAAGAACACGGTCACCAGGATCATCATCAGGTCCGGCCGGCGCCACAGGTAGCGCATGCCGTCGCGGATCATGCCCTTCTCCCGGGCCGCAGGCTTCGGCGTGTGCAGCTCGCCGACCCGCATCAGCCGCAGCGACAGGATCACCGCGGCGTAGGTGAAGCCGTTGATCATGATCACCGGTCCGGTGCCGATCCAGTGGATCAGCAGGCCGGCCAGCGCCGGGCCGAGCAGCCGGGCCGCGTTGAAGGAGGCCGAGTTCAGCCCGACCGCGTTGGCGAGCTCGTCGCGGCCGACCATCTCGACCACGAACGACTGCCGGGCGGGGGCGTCGAACGCCGTACCGACTCCGAACAGCAGGGCCAGCAGGTACACGTGCCAGGGCACGACCAGCCCGGCGACGGTCAGTCCGCCGAGGACGAGGGCGACCGTGGCCATCGCGATCTGGGTGCACGTCAGCACCCGGCGCTTCGGGAATCGGTCGGCCACGACACCGGCGTACGGGCCGAGCAGGAGGGCCGGCAGGAACTGCAGTCCGGTCACGATGCCGAGCGCCGTACCGGAGTGGGTCAGCTCCAGGACCAGCCAGTCCTGGGCGACGCGCTGCATCCAGGTGCCGACGTTCGAGATGATCGCGCCGGTGGCGTAGAGACGGAAGTTGCGAACTTTGAACGCTCGGAAGGTCGGACTCATGTGGCCGCCAGGCGTTCGAGAACAGGTGCTGCCTTGCGCAGGATGTCGCGCTCCTCGGGGGTCAGTTGCTTCAGTTTGGTCTGCAGCCACTCGTCGCGGCGCCGCCGGTTGGCCTGGATCAGCTCGTCGGCGCGGTCGGTCAGCTCGACCACGATCTGGCGCTTGTCGGTCGGATGAGGCCGGCGGGCGACCAGGCCCGCCTCCTCCATGTTCGACACGATCCGCGTCATCGACGGCGGCTTGACCTGCTCGTGGGAGGCCAGCTCGCCGATCGTCATCGCGTCGTGCTTGGCCAGCGCACCGAGCACGCTGAGCTGGTTGGCGGTGAGGTCGTGACCGGGCTCGCGCTGCCGCCGGATCTGCCGGGACAGCCGTAGCGTCGACGACCGCAGGGCACTCGCCAGCCCGACGTCACTCTTCACCTGCTGGGCTACGACTTCGGGCATGTTCGTTAGCTTAACTCATTACCTTTGCTAAAGAAAACGGTTGACCGGCCGGTGGTATTCCCGGGCAGCCGCTGCCGAGGCGCTAAGGTTCCCGGACATGGGGACAACTGCCGAGCTCGAGCGGTACGAGCAACGGTTCCGGCGGGCCGGGCTGCCGCTGTTCATCGAGGACTTCTCGCCGACGCACGACATCTTCACCAGGGCCACGCCGCTGCTGGCGCTGGTGTTCCTGGCCGAGGTGCTCGGCGCCACCTCGCTGGACTGGTCGGTCTGGAAGAACGTGCTGGCCGCGGTCGTCGCACTGGCGGTTCTGGTCGGCGGGTTCGGCGTACTGAACGCGCTCCGCGGCCGTCCCTTCTGGTCACTGCCGACCCGGTTCGGCATCCCGGAGCTGGCCGTGTTCATCCTGCTTCCCGCCCTGCTGCCGCTGGTCACCGAGGGGCAGGTCCAGCAGTTCTTCGGTGTTGTCCTCGGCAACCTGCTGCTCGTCGGCCTGGTGTACGTCGTGGTCGGCTACGGCCTGATCGCGACGACGTACTGGAGCCTGCGCCGGCTGGCCGGCGACCTGGCCGACTCGATCGCGAGCATGGTCCGGGCGCTGCCGCTGCTGCTGGTGTTCTCACTGGTGCTGTTCATCAACACCGAGATGTGGCAGGTGTTCACCGGGATGCCGGTCGCGTTCATCCTGTTCTCGATGGCGGCGTTCACGCTGCTCAGCACGCTGTTCCTGATGGTGCGGCTGCCGAAGGAGGTCGACGAGATCGAACGCGACGCCGCCTCGGGCCCGCCGCTGCGCCGGCTGCAGCGGCTCAACCTCACCATCAGCCTGGCCATCCGGCAGTGGGTGCAGACGCTGGTCGTGAGCAGCGGGGTCGGCCTGTTCTTCGTTGCCTTCGGCATGCTCGGGATCAGCCGGAAGATCTACGAGAGCTGGGAGATCGACCCCGGCGGCTGGTCGTACGACGTCCAGCTGCTGGGGCACCCGATGGTGATCAGCGCCGGCCTGGTCAAGGTTGCCGTCGGCATCGCGAACTTCACCGGTCTCTACTACTCGATCGCGCTGATGACCGACTCGTCGTACCGCGAGGAGTTCCTCGACAGCGTCACCGTCGAGCTCCGCAAACTCTTCACCGCCCGCGCGGAGTACCTGCAGCTACGCGGTTAGCCCTCAGGTCAGCCAGTCGCTGAGCGGGCCGATCGCGAAGTAGACGACGAACAGGATCGAGACCACCCACATCAGCGGGTGCACCTGGCGGACCTTGCCGCGAACCAGCTTGAGCAGGACGTAGGTGACGAACCCGGCGCCGATCCCGGCGGTGATCGAGTACGTGAACGGCATCAGGATGATGGTCAGGAACGCCGGGAACGCGACCTCGATGTCGTCGAAGTCGATCCCCTTCACCTGCGTCATCATCAGGAACCCGACCAGGATCAGCGCCGGCGTCGCCGCCTCGTACGGCACCAGCGTGACCAGCGGCGCGACCACCATCGAGATCAGGAAGCAGATCCCGGTCACCACACTCGCCAGGCCGGTCCGCGCCCCCTCGCCGACACCCGACGCGGACTCGATGTACGACGTGTTGCTCGACACCGACGCGGCGCCACCGGCCGCGGCCGCCACCGAGTCGACGACCAGGATGCGCTGCGCGTTCGGCGGGTTGCCCTCCGCGTCCAGCAGCCCGGCCTCGGCGCCGATCGCGGTCATCGTGCCCATCGTGTCGAAGAAGTCCGCCAGCATCAGCGTGAAGACCAGCAGCAGCGCGGCCACCACGCCGATCTTCTCGAACGACCCGAACAGGCTGAACTCGCCGAGCGTGTCCAGGTCCGGCGTGCTGAACCAGTCGTCCGGCAGCGCCGGCACGGTCAGTCCCCAGCCGTCCGGGTTCTCGGCGGTCCGGGCCCCGATGCTCACCATCGACTCGACGACGATCGCGAGTACCGTCGTGGCCACGATGCCGATCAGGATCGCGCCCTTCACCTTCCGCGCGTACAGCGTGACGATCAGGGTCAGGCCGAACACGAAGATCAGCACCGGCCAGCCGCGAAGGTTGCCGGCCACACCGAGCTCCACCGGCGGGCCGGTCAGCGCGGCGGGACGCCGTACGAAGCCTGCGTCGACGAATCCGATGAACGCGATGAACAGGCCGATCCCGACACTGATCGCCACCTTCAGCTGCACCGGGACCGCCTCGAACACCGCCTTGCGGAACCCGGTCAGCACCAACAGCAGGATGATGATGCCCTCCAGCACCACCAGGCCCATCGCGTCCGCCCAGGTCATCTTGGTCGCGATCGAGAACGCCACGAACGCGTTCAGGCCCAGGCCGGTCGCCAGCGCGAGCGGGAAGTTCGCCACCACGCCCATCAGGATCGTGAGCACCCCGGCCACCAGCGCGGTCGCCACCGCGACCTTCGCGATCGACGCCGCCGGATCCGTCCCGCCACCGACGAACTGGCCGGTGCCGTCCTTCACGGTGCCGATGATCAGCGGGTTCAGCACCACGATGTAGGCCATCGTGAAGAACGTGACCACCCCGCCGCGGATCTCCCGGTTGACGGTCGAACCACGCTGGCTGATCTTGAAGAACGAGTCCACGAAGCCGGACCGGTCACGGGCGGTGGAAGCCTGGGGCGAGCTCATGGCGGAATCGTGCCAGTTCCTGGCAAGCTCTTGGAAGTAGGGGACTAAGGTGGGGCCGTGGCAGACGAGCAGCCCGCACCCAAGAAGCGCACCGACCCGACCAGCCAACTGGCCCGCGGCGAACTCGTGCACGCCGAGGTAAAGCCCCTCGACCTTTCCGGCATCCCCACCGTCATCACCGGCATCATCGCCTGGACCGTCGCCTTCGTCGCCGTCCTCATCTTCCGCGACGAGCTCAAGGAAGACGGCCTCGAGTGGTGGCTCTGGGTCACCGTCGCCGGCATCGGCCTCGGCTTCATAGGCCTCTGGTACTGCCGCCGCCGCTGGACAGCCATCCAAGCCGGCCACCGCCCCGCCATCGAAGACTAAGAACCACCCCAACGGACGCGGCCTCCGACCGCGACTGTCTTGACGCCTCCGGCGGACCCGCATCCTGCTGTCACAGATCGACGTGCTTGGCGCGTAGGACTGGAGTCACCCCTCACGCCGGACTACACGCGGTCCTTTCGTCGCATGCTCCCACCGACTCGGCGTGCTGTCGCCCGCGTCGTTCCGCCCGCGACAGCACCGCGATGTCGCCTTCAGGTGGGCCTCAATGAACCGACGTCGCCGGTTGACAGCCAATCAGCATCCGCACCTTCTTGCCGGTATCGGCAGGAAAGTGCGGATAGGCACGGCGCACTCGGCCGCCAGCAAGCGCTCCCGAAGCGGTAAATACGTTGGGAAAATCCCAACACTTCGCTAGACTTGGGTCATGGATCAGCAGTTGCTCGCAGTCGGCGAACGCATTCGCTCGCAGATGCCGCCCGGGCTCAGTCAGCGCAGGCTCGCGGGCCTCGTGGACATGACGCCGGACGCTCTGTCGCGTGCGCTCAACGGGCAGCGTGGGTTCTCGTCGATCGAGTTGGCCAGCCTCGCCGACTCGCTCGGTGTTGACATCTACTGGCTGATCACCGGGCGGGCGGACCCACTGCGTGTGGACGTTGCGGCTCGGCATTTCTGGGATCCCGTGCAAGCGCAGCGAGTGAATCCCGGCCGTGAGGCTGACGACAAGATCCTGGAGAAGGTCGTCGCTGTCTACCGGGATGCCTATCCTGACGGACCGTCGGTATCACCAGACCTCCCCGCTGAGCCGGGCGCAGTTCGAAGTCGCCTGGGGCGCGACTTCGTCCGGCGCTTCGCCGAGCAGATCGAAGCGGCGTTCGCCATCGATGTGCTCCGCATTCCTGAGCTCTCCACCGATTACTCGCTCCGCATCGGCGGTCGATCGGTGATCCTGCTGACGAGCACTCCGAACTGGTTCAGGAACAACTGGTCAGTCGCTCACGAACTCGGCCATCTCGTGCTCGGTCACCACGCCGGCCGCGGGGTCGAGAAAGCGAACGAGCAACCAGCCGATGAGTTCGCCGCTGCCCTGCTCCTCCCCGAGGACCGCGTGCGGGAGATCAACTGGTCCCACATCGACGGGACAGAGCTGGCCAAGTTCGTTTGGGACGCAGGCGTCTCCACCGAGGCGCTGCGCAACCGACTTCGGAAGCTTCGATTGAAGCCACATGCCGACGCGTCCGCCGCTCTGGAACAGCCAACCCAGCATCTTCTTCGTCGACACCTGACAACGCTCCGGGGCTACGGGGCTGGAGTAGATGCGGTGGTGGAGCGCGAAGCAGAATCCACTGGACGGATGTTCCCGATCCGGTTGATAGCCGATCTGTCGCATCGCGTGCGTTCCGGACAGGCGGATCCGGCCGCCCTCGCCTGGGTGCTGAACGTCCCCGTCGACGAGATCGACTTCCCGGAGCCGGACGACGAAGCAGCGTCACGCGAGTACGAAGAACTGCTTGCAGCGAGGCCGAGTGCTGCCGCGTGGAATGACAAGCTTCGCTTGAGCCATGGTAACGCGGCACCGTGGTGAACGAGCGACTGCTGAAATGGGAGCAGCTCGACAAGCATCAGGCGACGGAACTTCAGGCCTTCACCTGTACTGACGAATGGCCCCGCACCGCCAAGGGTCGTCGGCTCCCCAAGCACCCACGCGAATGGGAATGGGCCGCACAGCGACACTTCCGCACTCTCGCCCAGCGACTCCAGGCCGGCGAGACACTTCTCGTGGGACGAGACGACGAGAACGCCGTCGGCGCAGCCGTGCACCTGTCCTACGAACAGCACGGAGTCCTGCTGGTCGCGACCTTCGAAGCCGGAGCTGTGAGCACGCACTTCCGGAACATGAGAGACCGCTACGTCGGCGACGAGATCATGGCCGTCGGAAGAGCTGAAGCCGGCATCAAAGCAGTCGATTCCGGCGCATCCACCCTCGTCCTCCAGGGCTGCATTCACGAACAGAACCGAGCAAGCATGCGCATGGCTGCCAGAGCAGACTGGGAGCCGGAAGGTCTCCCTACGCCAAACGGCTACCAACTCTGGGCGACCGCATTCGATCCCATTCGGGAGTAAGCCCCACGATCCGGCGGCCGGACCCTTGGCTCGTCGGTACCGCGCGTGGGCAACGCAGTCTTCGCGCCGATCACGTTGAGACGCGACAAGAGTCTGCGGCGCGCCGGAGGCGCAGATAGGGCAGCCGCCGCCGGAGGTGGTGTCCTTAGTCGGCGACTACTTCGTCGTCGGATTCTGGTTCGGCGGTGGCTTCTACTTCGGCTTGGACTGCGTCGGCCTCGGCTAGTTCTAGGTTGTCGTAGCCGGTGGTGTCGAAGGCGTGGTGGGTGGCGGGCTGGTCGGGGAGGTCGATGGTGGCGTCGGAGTGGGCTCCGCAGCCGTAGTCGTAGGCGACCACGCGACCCTCGCCGGGGGCCATTTCGTTGGTGCAGACGCCGAAGGCCTGGCCGAGGCTGTCGGCAAGGCGGATCCAGTAGCCGCAGGCGTTGCATTTGTACGGGACGGCCTGGGCGATCGCGGAGGTCGGGCCGAAGTCTCCGCCGTACCAGCGCTCCGCTGCTTCCTCGCGGCCGAACGGCGACAGGACGCGCTCGCGGCCGAGGCCGAGCTCGTCGACGACGGCCCGGACGTCGTCGGGGGCGCCGGTGTCGGTGAATCCGGGCTCGAGGCGCGCGTCGTCGACGTGGGTCGGGAACAGGTCGCCGGGGCGCAGGTCGCCGGGCTGGACGCGGTCGGACCACGGGACCCACACGGGCGCGACGATGGCCTCGTCGCCGGGCAGCATCACGACCTCGTTGACGGTGACCGTCTTGGCGCGGGAGGCGCGGGTCAGCGTGACCGCCCAGCGCCAGCCGCGGTACCCGGGGTGCGTCGAGGCGAAGTAGTGCGTGACGAGCCGCTCACCTTCGACCAGGTGACCGAGGTGCTCGCCGATCTGCGCGGAGCCGGCCTCGGCGATCGCGGCCTCGCGGGCGGGTTCGACCGCCGCGACACAGACGGCGTCGGCCTTGGCGCGAACCTGGTCCGGAGTTCTGACGGGAGTCACAATCGCCCATTCTCGCACGCCCGCGCGGGTGGTCGGAACGCGCCGTGACTACGGTCTGTCCCCCGCAGGAGGCAGGATGGTTCCATGCAGAGCCCAGACCCCGCGGACCGGAAGGCGACGCCTGGTTCACCCGGCGCGAACCCGGCCGGTGGGACGCCTGGCGACCGCGCCGGTGACAAGCCTGGCACCCCGGCCGGCGACAAGACCGGTGACCGCCCCGGAAAGAGCAGAGCCGAGCGGGTCAGCGGCGCAAAGCAGAAGCTCGGTACGGCGAGCAAGAAGGTCGGTCACGCCTCGAAGGTCGGCGCCAGCGGCGTCGCGTCCGCATCCCGCAAGACGGCCACCGTCGGCGGGAAGGTCGGACGAGCCACCAGCCGCCGGATCAGCGGACTGACCGGCGCCCAGGGCGCACGTGAGTCCGGGCTGTCCCGGCTGATCGAGCTCGGCGCGGTCAACGCCGCCGGTGACACCGCGTTCGCCGTGTCCCTGGCCGGCACGGTGTTCTTCGCCGTACCTAGTGAGCAGGCGCGGGACCGGGTCGCGCTGTTCCTGGTGCTGACGATGGCGCCATTTGCGCTGATGGCGCCGCTGATCGGGCCGATCCTGGACCGGTTCCGGCACGGTCGCCGGTGGGCGATCGGGGCGACGCTCGGCCTGCGCGGGTTCCTGGTCTGGAGCCTCGCCGCCTCGATGACCGGCAGCGCCTCCCCCTGGCTCTACCCGGCCGCCCTGGGATGCCTGGTCGCGTCCAAGGCGTACGGCGTGACGCGGGCATCCGCCGTACCGCGGCTGCTCCCGAAGGAGATCACCCTCGTCACGGCGAACTCGCGGATCTCGCTGGCCGGTGTCGCCGGTGCGACCGTCGGCGCGGGGATCGCGGCGGCGTTCGCGGCGATCGGGCCGGAGTGGTCGCTCCGCTGGGCCGCGCTCGTCTACACCGTCGGCCTGGTGCTCGCGATCCGGCTGCCGAGCAAGGTGGACTCCCCCGCCGGCGAGGAGATAACGGGTACGGCGGGCCGCGAAGCGCGCCGGCGGGCGATCACATCGGCGGTGGCGCGCGGGATCCGGTGCAACCTCGGCCTGCGGTTCGTGTCCGGATTCCTGACCATGTACCTGGCCTTCCTGCTCCGGGACGCACCGGTCAGCGGGATCGACGGCGCACTGGCCGCGGGTGCCGTGGTCGCGGCGGCGGGTCTCGGCAACAGCCTCGGCACCGTGCTCGGATCGTTGCTCAAGGCCCGAAAACCCGAGACCGTCGTGCTGGTCGTGCTGCTCGCGGACGTGACGGTCGCGGTCCTGGTCGCGGTGTTCTACGGGTTCCCGATCCTGATCGCGCTCGGCCTGGTGGCCGGGTTGTGCAGCTCGCTCGGGAAGCTGTCGCTGGACGCGATGATCCAGCGTGACGTACCGGAGACCGTGCGTACGTCGGTCTTCGCCCGCTCGGAGACGGTGCTGCAACTGGCCTGGGTGATCGGCGGCGGCTGCGGCATCGTGCTGCCGCTGATCCCGCGCCTCGGGTTCGGGTTCCTGGCCGGCGTACTGCTGATCGTGGTCCTCCTCGTCATCCGGATGAGGCCGTCCGGCCGGCCGGCTGGCCCGATCAAGCCGCGGCAGCCGGCGCCGAAGCCGCCTGCAGCCAAGCCGGCCGCCGAGCCGGAAGCCGAGCAGCCGACACGGACGAGCCGGACGATCCTGACCACCAGCGTCGCCGAACAGCGCGCCAACCGCGAGAACACCCAGCGCCGACACGACGAACCGACGGTCGAGCTGAAGTTCGACGACCAGCAGCAGCCGCAGCAGCCGGTCGGGAAGTGGTGGAGCGGGCAGCCGGACGAGGACGACGAGGAGACCGTCGAGGACCAGGCCCCCTGGGCCGAGGAGCCGACCGTCGAACGCGACCGCGGCGGCATCTTCAACCGCCGCCGCGGCGGCGGCCGCCCACCCCGCTGAGCCCCCGAACCCGCTGAAGCACCCCGCCGCCCGAGCCCACACCCTCCGCACCCTCCGCCTGCCTGCCCACTGAAGTCGGGGGTTGCCCCCTCAAATTCCCAGTGGGCAACCCCCCACCCCGGGGGATAACACGCTGAGCTGGAGGGTTGGCGGGGCAACGGAGGGGATGCCTGCTGAGGTGGGGGGTTGCCCGCTGGAAATCTCAGGGGGGCAACCCCCGAATTGGATGGATATCCCCTCCACTTGGGCCTTCTCCCCACTTGCACGAAGAGAGAGGGCGGCGTTCGAGGGGATAACCCCTTCGCTTGTGGGTTCTCCCCTCGCAGACGAGAGGAGAACCCACAACTCGAACGGATATCCCTCCGAAGGTCAGGCCCCGATGCG